>NZ_JBIWEO010000003.1:0-395185 GCF_044762555.1 Pseudomonas sp. NPDC096917
CAATTGGACGAGGCATGCCTGGAACCATCTCGGGGCGAGGGGTGCACAGTATATCGTTGTACGTTAGAAAATAAACTAACCGCTCACGACACTAGCACTCCTCCTAGGTTATAGGCCGCGAGGGCCTGACTGGCCAACGCCATCGATAGGCCCGCGGCGGATAGTACGGCAGGTAGCCAGCTAAAAGCGCTATACAGTGATAGCACGACGCTGAAAAAAGCCAAACATATGGCAATAGTGTCCCGCGCGAAAGCCGCTTGAAATAATGCTTTAAAGCCTAACTTCTTGGGTGTTGCACGCTCTGTACTATCGGCGAACTCAGAACTCTGCGAAAGGGTGTGCCCCATGCGCTTTAAAATATGAATAAGTTCGGGCCAGCGTCGTTGGTGGCGTGCTAAATAGCGAGGGGATTCGGGCAGAAACACGAAGAGCATCAAACTTAACAGTACGGGCATTGAGCCGCCAAACCAGAACAACCATTGCCAACCATGGTGAGATAGAACCCAAGCGGCAAAGAGGCCGGCGATCATCCCGCCGAGGGGGAAGCAGACTATGGTCAGGGTTATAGCCATTGTGCGCTGACGAGCAGGGGTGTACTCAGCAGTGAGAGTGGCAGCGCAAGGCAACGCTGCGCCAATACCCAACCCTGCTATAAAACGCAAAATCGTGAGGCTCTCAAGGTTCAAAGCAAAACCGATTAGAATAGTAGCCGTGCCAAATAGTAAACAGCTGGTTGCCAGCACTCTACTTCGTCCAATGCGGTCTGCCAGATAACCACCGCAAGCCATGCCCATCGCCATGCCAATAAGGCCGGCCGCTAATACTGAACTAAACGCTGCGCGGGAGACGCCCCATTCGTCTATTAATTTGGGGATGGCGAACCCGATCAGCTGAGAGTCGAAACCATCAAGAATTATCGCCATTGCTGACATAAAAATAACAAGTTTCTGCATACCCAATAAGGGGCTGTTATCGAGAAATAAGCCAATATCAATTTTTTGAGTTGGGGCGCTTGTAGAGTTCATACTTTGCCCTCCACCGTTTTGAAAACGTTAGGGCGGCAAATAGTTAAGGGATCTAAGGATGTGACGTGAGAAATGCTAGATAGCACCATGTCTGCGACTCCTGAGTGATAATTGTTTTTATTAGGGGTGTATCTAAAACGTTAAAACGTTAAAAGCTGCTCTACAGGGCATGCCCAGCAGCGGCTGCTGTTGGGCATAGCAGGGGGGTTAAGCGTTCTTGACTGGACCTTGGTACTGAACCACGGTCTGCTCTATCGCACCAAACACGGACTGGCCGTCAGCATCCAGCATTTCCACTCGGACGCGGTCACCAAACTGGAGATGAGGGGTATGCATCTCACCGGTCGCGAGTTTCTCCAGCATCCTCTTTTCCTGGATACAGGCCGTACCCACCGAAGTGTCACGGTTCGATACTGTGCCGGAGCCGATAATGGTTCCTGCGCGCAGTTCGCGAGTTTGTGCGGCATGAGCAATCAGTCGAGGGAAGTCAAAGTAGCAGTCGACGCCTGCGTCTGGCTTGCCTAGGAGGCTGTCATTGACGTGGCAGATCAAAGGAAGAAGTACCTTCCCGCCATCCCAGGCAGAACCTAACTCTTCAGGGGTGATGGCAACTGGAGAAAATGCGGTAGAGGGTTTGGAGACCAAGAAGCCGAAGCCTTTTGCCAGCTCGGCTGGCATGATGTTGCGCAGGCTTACGTCATTCAGAATCATGACCAGCTTGATGTGCTTGCCTGCTTGCTCGACCGTAACGCCCATGGGTACGTCGTCGGTCACGATCGCAACTTCACCCTCCAAGTCGATTCCCCATTCAGATTTGGCTACCAGGATTGGGTCGCGAGGCCCGATAAAGGAGTCCGATGCGCCCTGATATAGCATGGGGTCGTGATAGAGCTGTTCTGGCATCTCCGCGTTGCGCGCTTTACGTACCAACTCTGCATGATTGAGATATGCAGAGCCGTCGCACCACTGGAAAGTACGCGGGAGAGGCGACTCCAGCTCGCATTGCTCAAAATCAAAAGCGCCGAGTGCCTGGCCGGCGTTTAGCTTATCGGAGAGTGCTTTCAGCTTTGGTTGTACTGTTGGCCACTCTTCAAGTGCTTCGAGCAGCGTCGCTGCAATTCCCTCTGTTGGAACGGCCTTTTTGAGATCACTCGAAACCAGGACAAGTGCCCCGTCGCGACGGCCATTTTTTAGTGATGCAAACTTCATATATTATTTTCCTTACTATAGTTGCGAGGGAGAGCTGCTTCGAGCCTCAGGGCTTAATCCAAGCGGCTAGATGCTCCAGCGTGAGGGGTAAATCGGAAAGGTTGGCTAGGCCGTCGAAGACATACCTGTCAGGGCGCAGCAGCACCGCTGCGAGATTATTGTCCTTTAACCATTGCTGAGATCTCAGACCTCCATCGCGAATAACCTTGACGCCGAGGACTTCCAGCAGTCCTGCAGTCTCCGCTGTCAGCTGATGGGCTTGAGTTGCTTCGATCACTAAGCAGAAGTGTGGACCGACCAGGTCATCCAGCCAGTGGCCGTCGGGCAGCACGGATTGGAAGCCGATCTTACCGACGGTTCCTTCTGTTCCCATATGCACGCCGGGGCCCAAAGTTGGGCGGGGGAAAGGAAAACAAAGGCCCTTACTTTTAAGCTCGGTATTGCGCACGGATGCCGCCTGGGGGCACGTCTCTTGGATAATCCCGCCTAGCTGTACTGCAAGGTCGACGAATTCACGGGCGTGTGGTTTACGTTCAGGCTCGTAAGTGTTCAGGATCCCAGCGCTATCAGGATGGGCTATGGCATGCGCAAGTTTCCATGACAGATTGGCTGCGTCACGCGCAGCGGCGCACAGACCTTGGCCGAGGAACGGCGGCGTCTGGTGGGCCGCGTCTCCGGCGATAAACAGGCGACCCTTTTGCCATTCCTGGCTGATCAAAGAGTGGAACATGTAGGTGGCTGCACGCTCTAGCTTGCCTTGGGAAGGTCTTACCCAAGGCGCCAATAGTTCCCAAACTTTTTTAGGCTGAGTGATTTCAGTATGGTCGTCGCTGTCCAGCAGCATGATTTCCCAGCGCCTGCGAAGAGGCGTTATGTAGTTCGAAGTGGCTGGGCGGGCCGGGTTGCAGTGCTGCACGGTGTGCTCAGGAAGGTCCAGTGGTCGATACAACTGCACATCGACGACTAACCACGCTTGGTGTAGGCCGAGATCCTCGTGGCTGTCGCCGATCCACTGGCGAGTGATCGAACGTGCTCCGTCACAACCCACTACATAGCGAGCTTGAATTTGCTCGCTCTGACCTGTTTGGCCATTTAGCACACTCAGAGTGACCCCTGCATCATCTTGACGAAAATCCGTCACCTGCATGCCTTCACGCAACTCTACATGGGGAAAACGGGCGAGGCCGGCACGAACTGCCTTCTCAAGATCGGGTTGATGGAAGTAGTAGTCGTTATGCCATCCCTGGTCACCCAAACCTTGTTGCCCTTCCCGCACCACGAGGGTTTCCCCCTCGGCATCCACCCAATGCATGCCATGCCCTGGGCGGCTTAATGCCAGCACTTCATTAGCCATACCCGCCGCTTGGATGATGCGCATGGTTTCACCGTCGATATGAACTGCACGGGGTATTTCCAGCACTCCCGCGGTTCGCTCAAGTACCAGCGTCCTCACGCCCAGTTCCCCTAGAAGATTGGCGAGGAGGGCACCGGTAGGCCCGCAGCCGATAATAACGACGTCTCTCATTTTTTATCCTTCTTGTTTGTCACAATGTGATAATAATTGTATTAATAGTCTTTTTTGTCAAAGAAAAAATGAAGAGGAAATCACAATGAGCAAAAATACCGGTCTAAAATTCAGCCATATGGGCATCTTCGCCCGGGATGTCGAGGCGCTAGGAGCCTTCTACTCTGAGGTTCTGGGTTTCACTATTACGGATAGGGGAAGCTTGGAGGGGCCGAATGGGCGCATCGACTTGGTATTCACCAGTCGCGACCCGGATGTGCACCATCAGATTGTTTTGGTCTCAGGACGCCCGGAGCAGCTCGACTTCAATGTCGTCAATCAAATCTCGATGACCGCAGATTCGATAGAAACACTTCAGGCGTTTCACCAGCGGCTCAAAGAGGCTCCGGTCACGGAGTTGGCGCCAGTGACTCACGGCAATGCACTTTCACTGTATTTCCGCGACCCAGAGGGTAACCGTATCGAAATCTATGTCGACACACCTTGGTACGTTAGCCAGCCGATGCGAGTGCCAATGCCGATTGAGTTGCCGCCAAAAGAGTTACTGGCTTGGGCTGAAGTCCACGCACGAAAGCTTCCAGGCTTCCGCCCCCGTAGTGAATGGCGGGCAGAAATGGCCAGGCTCATGGGGGTTGATTGATCACGCTACGGCATGAGGCGGCGGGGCGTAGCTATGCGCCCCGCACTCGTGGCGGAGTTAAGTTTCTGCCCGCAAAGAGATGACATTTAGGGAGCCTGGGGCAAGAAAGGTTATTGCGGACTACTTGTGGTTGGTTTTTAAACTTTGGGACAGCCTTGGTGGGCGAACAGCCTCCAGCGCCGTCCACCAGCCAGTTCTTCGTTAGCCCATACAGTCATAAACAGGCTACTAACCGCCTTCTCTTGACCTGCTTTGAGCACCTTGGCGGTCATCAGCCCTGTCACTATCAGACTGTCATCGAATGTTTGGGCACCGATCTGAGAAAATTCGAGAGACAGGTATTTCAGGCTTCCATCCGCTAGCTTGGTCAAAAAACTGTTCTTATTATCTCTGGCCCCGGTGGAGTGCATATAGATCAGCTTGGGTGATAGCAGCAAATCTAACTCGGCTTGATCTGACTTTAAAAGAGCTTCGCATCGGCGTCGCTCCAGACAGGAGGCTAGGTGTTCGTGTGCAGTCAACATGACAGGAATTCCACAGAGAGAGATCATATCGGACTCAAAAAATGTATAAATTATCACAATGCGATAATTTATTGGTATGAGCTTTGGGTGGTTAGAATGCGTTCTTTTTTATGCCTAGCCGCATATCATTATTTAGCTATAACTTTTTAGGACCCTGAACAAAACCCATGATAGAAAAATCCGATTCAAGCCTGTCCCGCATGCTTAGCGTACTGGATCTGTTCACTGATAATCAGCTGAGCTGGTCTGCTGACGCCATCTCTGAGGCATTACAGGTGTCATTACCAACTGGCTACCGCTACGTGAGAATGCTCACCGAAGCGGGCCTGCTGCAACGTTCTGCCGACTCGATGTACACCCTAGGGCCGAGAGTCATGGTCCTAGATCATTACATACGCAAGGCCGATCCTGTGTTGCAGCATGCCTTGCCGCTTATGCAGGAGTTGGTGGCGCAGACTGGCTTCAACTGTATCGTCTCGGGACTCTTTGGTAGCCAGATTCTTGACACACACCATGAACTGAGTTCCACGCCGACAAATCTTAGTTATGGCCGGGGACGTATCCGGCCTCTGTTTAAAGGCGCGGCGCCGAAAATCATTCTGGCAAGTTTCACCACATCTCAATTGCACAAAGTCTTTGATTCCAACCAGAAGGAGATATTAGAGGCTGATTTGCCGACGGAATGGTCGACTTTTAGAAAGTACTACAGCGATATCCGCAAAGCTGGCTTCTATTTCTCCGTCGGGGAAGTGGATGAAGATGCGGCAGCCGTATCGGTGGCGCTCCAGCCGCTTCAGGGGCCGGTTCAGGGAGCGCTAAGTTTAGTTAGTTCGGTGGATCGTATGAATCTGGTTAACCAGACGAAATTGATTCAGCTCTTGCAGCGGACTGCCCAGGAAATAATGACCCGAGTGTCACCTGCAAATATCGATGTCTGATGTCGTACTGAGGTGCGAAACGATATCTGAAACGAAAGTTGTGGCCGATGTCCACGTTTGGTTGTTGATTCCTCGCAGGCTGCCATCGTTTCTGAGGATTGCTGGAAATGTGCTCGGTGGGAGCTTTGCGGCGTCTGGGCAAGCTTGCCTTGAGCACATCTGCCCATAGCGTAGCCCAAAACCTCGGGAGGCCGAAATTATCGACCAGGAGCCATCCCTTAGTCGACGCGGGGATAGAGGTATCACGTAGTTTTATGCAGTCATGCCCAGATGCCAAAGACGAAAGCCGAGTGCTTGCAAGGGATATGAGTTCACTCGCAAGCATATGGCTTTTGGACGCTGCCACCAAAAATGCAACACTGTTGAAACGGTGTTGATTTAACATAATATACATTATGCGAACCTTCGTATTGGGGCGTCAAGGTCAGTGGAGGCTGCTTTTCTACAGGCGCTCAGTCGTCTAAGCCCAGATCCTTCCTGACGTCCGCCGCTGAATGCACGGCTTCTTGACCTTGGCGGACACGCTGCAAAATCGCCAGTGCTTCACTGCGCATTTTGGCGCGTGCAACAACGGCCATTGCTTCTGCAATACAAGCCGCGTCGCCAGTGTCGTTAGCATCAGCTAAAAAGATGTTTATGGTGTCAGTATCAACCAGCGAGTCTGCCGGATCGTAATCAAGAATTGGCTCTGTCATTTGAATGCCTGGGGAAACATATGAACCCAACACATGACCTTAAAAGTAATCGTTGGACAGTCACATACCAAGACGCTGCCGATGGCACTGGCACTGGCACTGGCACTGGCGACATGATCGTGCCGTTGCCCGATGATCTGCTCAGCAAAATGGGTCTTGTAACCTGTGACACATTGATCATTGAAAACCAGCCTGACGGCTCGTTAACGCTGACGAAAACCTCTCAGCCACTCAAGGTTAATCAGCCATGAAAACAGATATTGGTTCTAGCAATCTTGAAGATCTGGAAGACGTTCGTATTGCTGAACAACGACTGTTAGAGATCAATGCAAATCGCACCAAAACGATAAAATTAGAAGAAGTTAATAGCCTGATCCCAGTTGAAAAATCAGCCATTCCAGACAACGTTTACGCTGATATCTGGATGGCCAACCCAGAAGAAATGCTCAGAAAAGCCCGAATTGTTGCGCAAATCAGCCAAGTGATTAAACGCTCAGAAGGCCGAATTTCAAGGGCTGCGAGCATCATTGGGCTAAGCGAAATACAGCTAACAGCGCTTCTACTCGGACACTTTCAGGATTATAGAGAGGTCGATTTGATGGAATGCCTTGAGATACTCCACCAAAACAAGAGTTTCGCGGGCGCGAAACTGGGTGAATGAGAGGCCAATCCTGCTATTGCTGCTCTTTTTAAGACTATTAAGTTATAACTCTACTAAATAGTTCTTTAGTTGAGTTATAAGTCTGATCGAAATGCTCGACCGTGACCTATTTCACTTCGGTGAACGCTTCAATAACAGCGCTGCCGTCGAAGCGACCGTAGCCACTGTTCTTCATGCCCCTGTTAATTTGCACTCAACCAGCATCCGGGCGGCTAGCCAGATATAGGGTCAAGCTGACATTGCGACTGAAGATGGCTGACGACAGGCCGAACGCCGTATCGTAGCGACTGCCAATGCCTGCTCCGCGCCTTTGACCCGAACCTCGTTGGTGACGGGCCGAAAGGTTTCTTCATCGTAAATATCCATTTTCGATGACACTCTATCCACCAGCGTCGGAGCCATCTGCGCCTCCTCTGCTAGTTCTCCCACCACCATCGTGGCCCCCTTTCCTTCGCGATTATTACGTTCCTCACAACACTGTTTCTTGCTCACTGAGACTGACAATTTGTCGCAGGGACGTTTTTTTTGATATTGTGTCGAGAATTAACTATTTGGTTCAAAAGGTGCTTGCGGCTGCCCTTCACCGACAGCTTGTTTCACTTTGGGCCCCGTTTGCGGGAATCAGCGCTAATGTTAAGGCTGGTCACCCTAAGATCTCCCCACCACTGTCATGCATCAATAGGGTCATGCGCCATGAATAAGTCTCAACCTTCGGTCTCTGTGAGCCGTTGGCCCATTTGGGTTGCCGCCTTGGGCGTGCTGGTCTTCGCTTTACTCTTCATCGCCGGTGGCGGTTACCTCGCCACACTCGGTGGAAGCCTGTACTTCCTGCTTGCCGGGATTGGCATGCTCATCGCCTCTGTGCTGTTGTTCAAGCAACGAGTACTGGGTGCCTGGGTGTTTGCTGGCGTTATGATTGCGTCCATTGTCTGGTCGCTGGTTGATGCCGGGCTGGTGTTCTGGCCGCTGGTGTCCCGCCTTTTTGCCCTGGCCGTATTGAGCCTGGTGGTCGCGCTGGTGTACCCGACGCTGCGCAAGGCCAATGGCTTGAATGGCAACGGCGGCTATGCATTAAGTGCCGTGTTGGCTCTGGCTATCGTTGCCGGTTTCTGGGGCATGTTTGAGCCTCACGCGTCGGTTTCTCCAACGGGTGACGGCCCAGGCCTGACCAAGGTTGATCCGGCCAAGGCGCAGAAAAACTGGGAACACTATGGCAATGACGAAGGTGGCAGCCGCTTCGCCGCGCTGGACCAGATTAACCGCAGCAACGTTTCCAGGCTGGTACCGGCCTGGACTTACCACACCGGTGACGTCGCGATCAGCGATGGTAATGGCGCGGAAGACCAGATGACCCCGCTGCAAGTGGGTGACAAGGTGTTTATCTGCACACCGCATAACAACCTCATTGCACTGGACGCCGATACCGGCAAAGAGCTTTGGAAGAACGAAATCAACGCTAAGTCGGCGGTCTGGCAGCGTTGCCGTGGCCTGGCTTACTTTGACGCAACAGCCCCTATCGTGGCCCCAACCGATGGCAGTGCACCAGCTGCTGCGGTCAGTGTTGCTCCGGGTGCCGCTTGCCAGCGTCGTCTGTTAACCAACACCATCGACGCCCGCCTGATTGCGGTCGACGCCGATACCGGCAAGTTCTGCGAAGACTTCGGCACCCATGGCCAGGTTGATCTAAAAGCTGGATTGGGCGATGTGCCTGATTCCTACTACCAACTGTCGTCCGCGCCGTTGATGGCCGGAACCACGGTGGTGGTGGGCGGTCGTGTTGCAGACAACGTTCAGACCGACATGCCTGGCGGCGTAATTCGTGGTTTCGACGTGGTAACAGGCGCCATGCGCTGGGCTTTCGACCCCGGCAATCCGCAAGACAAGCAAGCCCCGGCTGACGGCAAAACCTATGTTCGCAGCACGCCTAACAGTTGGGCGCCGATGTCTTATGACCCGCTGATGAACACCGTGTTCTTGCCGATGGGCAGTTCGTCCACCGACATTTATGGCGTTGAACGTACGGCACTGGACCACACCTACGGCGCCTCGATACTGGCGCTGAACGCAACGACCGGTGATGAAAAATGGGTGTATCAAACCGTCCACAATGACTTGTGGGACTTTGACCTGCCGATGCAGCCTAGCCTGATCGACTTCACCAAAGCCGACGGTTCTAAGGTGCCTGCCGTCGTCATCGGTACCAAGGCTGGCCAGATCTTTGTGCTGGATCGCCACACCGGTCAGCCGCTGACTGACGTGAAGGAGGTGCCAGTCAAGGCTTCCAACATCCCTAACGAACCGTACTCGCCAACTCAGCCCAAATCGGTGGGCATGCCGCAGATCGGCGCACAAACGCTGACTGAGTCGGACATGTGGGGCGCAACGCCGTTTGACCAAATGCTGTGCCGTATTGCCTTCAAGAAAATGCGCTACGACGGCCTGTACACGGCGCCGGGAACTGACGTTTCGCTGAGCTTTCCGGGATCGTTGGGTGGCATGAACTGGGGCAGTCTGTCGACTGACCCGGTACACGGTTTCATCTTCGTCAACGATATGCGTCTGGGCCTGTGGAGCCAGATGGTGCCACAGCAAAAAGACGCCAAGGCATCCTCGGGTGGCGAAGCACTGAACACTGGCATGGGCGCTGTACCGCTCAAAGGGACGCCGTATGCCGTGAACAAAAACCGCTTCCTGTCCGTGGCTGGCATTCCCTGCCAGGCGCCGCCTTTCGGCACCCTGACGGCTATCGACATGAAGACCCAGAAAATTGCCTGGCAAGTGCCCGTTGGCACCGTTGAAGACACGGGCCCGCTGGGCATCAAAATGAAGCTGCCATTGCCTATCGGCATGCCAACCCTGGGCGGTACCCTCTCCACCCAAGGCGGCTTGGTATTTATTGCCGGCACTCAGGATTACTACCTGCGTGCGTTCAACTCGGCCAACGGTGAAGAGGCCTGGAAGGCTCGTCTGCCGGTTGGAAGCCAAGGTGGCCCGATGACATTCGTTTCGCCAAAAACCGGCAAGCAATACGTGGTAATCACCGCAGGTGGTGCGCGTCAGTCGCCAGATCGTGGTGACTACGTGATTGCTTACGCGTTGCCCGACAGCCAGTAAGCAAACGCTAAATAAAAAACCCGCCTGGTTAGGCGGGTTTTTTTGTGCTCAATGTCCTGGCTTGTAGCCCTGCCGCAGGCTGCCATGGGCAGCGCAGCGGCCTTGTTGTGAACATACACGCAAAGGTCCTTCGACCTTTATCGCAGCCTACAACAGCGGTTATCGTGTGGGGCTTAGCCCTGCTTCACCAATAAAACTCGCGTCACGCGGCGTTCTTCGACCTCAACCACGGTCATGCTCCAGCCTTCCCACGACAGTGTGTCGCCAATCATTGGCAACCGGTCCAGCAAACTCATGACCATCCCGGCCAGTGTTTGATAGTCATCCGTAGCGCTGCCCGGAAAACCGGTGTGCTGGCGAATCTGGCTCAGGTTCAAGGCGCCACTGACCAGATAACCGTTGTCTTGCGCGATGATATTCGGGCCTTCAATTTCACTCGCATCCGGCAGTTCACCGGCAATCGACTCCAGGATGTCAGTCATGGTCAGGAGGCCGATGAAATCGCCAAATTCGTTGATCACAAACGCAATGTGGGTCGACTCTTTGCGCATCTGCTCCAGGGCATTAAGAATGGTGAAGCTGTCGAGCAAGTTGATAGCTTTGCGAGCCATTGCCTCCAGGTCAGGTTGATGGCCCGCCAGCAGTTCTTTCAGCAGCTCCTTCTTGTGCACAAAGCCTAACGGTTCATCAATGCGCCCTGCTCTGATCAACGGCAATCGCGAGTACGAAGAGTGCATCAACGTGGTTCGGATACATTCCTCCGAGTCTGTCAGATCAATATGGTCGATCTCGGCACGTGGAGTCATTACCGTACGGATCGGCCGTTCTGCCAATTGCAGCACCCCCCGGATCATGATTCGTTCACGTCGATGGAAGACTTCTTCGGCTTCACCGCCTTCAAGCATGTCAGCGATTTCTTCGCCTACTTCATCCTCGCTCAGTTTGCGACCGCCCAACAGGCGCATCACCGCATGGGCCGTGCGTTCACGCATCGGACGCACGCCTTGCAGGCTGCGTTTACGCCGTGAGCGGGCAATCTGGTTAAACAGCTCGATCAGAATCGAGAAGCCAATCGCCGCATACAAGTAGCCTTTCGGGATATGGAAGCCCAAACCTTCAGCCGTCAGGCTAAAGCCGATCATCATCAAAAAGCCCAGGCAGAGCATGATCACGGTCGGATGGCTGTTGACGAACTTGGTCAGCGGCTTGCTGGCAATAATCATCAGGCCGATGGAGATCACGACCGCGATCATCATCACCGAGAGGTGTTCAACCATGCCGACTGCGGTAATCACCGCATCCAGCGAGAACACCGCATCGAGCACCACGATTTGCGCGACGATGGGCCAGAACAGGGCATACACCGCATTCGAGGCACGTTCAGCGACATGCCCTTCAAGCCGTTCATGCAACTCCATGGTCGCCTTGAACAACAGAAACAGACCACCAAACAGCATGATCAAGTCGCGGCCGGAGAATGATTTCTCAAACACTTCAAACAACGGCTCAGTCAGCGTGACCATCCACGAGATGCTCGCCAGTAAGCCCAGGCGCATGAGCAATGCCAGCGACAGGCCAATAATTCGCGCACGGTCGCGCTGCTCGGGCGGCAACTTGTCCGCGAGAATGGCAATAAACACCAGGTTGTCGATGCCGAGAACTAACTCCAGCACGATCAAAGTCAACAGGCCAAGCCAGGCCGTGGGATCTGCAATCCATTCCATAAGGGTTACTCAGTCTCTCGAAAAATCGGGGTCAGCGAATGACACGCACGGACATGCAAAGCAACCGACGTAATGCCGGACTTCGATAAATGTGGGGAATGCGAGACAGATTCAAGAGTGGCGGCTAAGCGCAAGACTGATGCGGGGTGTAACGAGGGACTGGGAGGCTCCAGGCGGGTGTTCATATAAACCTTGGTTAAATTCGGGAGGCAATCCTACAGCGACTCCCGATCTGCGCGCTGCAGATAGTTATTACAAAATCTTACCTGCCGCCCTGCCCGGCTTGATCCTCGAACCCCTGCAAGAGGATAGGCCGTGGCCGATGGCTGAAGACACAGCGAGTAATTGCCGCCGGCCTTCAGACCTCACCATCAGGAGTCATGCCCAACAGCGCGCTCCACGAAAACCCAAATCTGGCCGTGAATGCTTACCGGGCGCCTGGGTAAAGCAGGACTCTGCGGTTGATCCGCCTAAAGAGGTTGTGAAAAAACTCTTTACGAGCAAGATCGGCCTGCGTCAATCGCACGCCTGACCACGCGACTGCGGACCCAGCTCAAAACCAACACTTAGGTTTTAGGGTGAGCGTGCTGCTTGGCGCCGACGAGCAGCCACGCCAGCATGCCGAACAGCGGTACAAAAATCACCACTGCCACCCACATGCACCGGCTATTGACCGGGGCGTTGCTTTTCAGCACGCCGCGGATGGTCCAGAGCTCCAACAACAAAAGAATGACGGCCAGGACAGCCCAAAACGTAGGAATTTGCATACATCACCTCACAAGTTGTAAAACTTTAGGTCGGCTGATGACGCGAGGGTTCATTAATTTTTCAAAATGAGTCTGAGATTGTCCCCCATCACAGTATGAAACGGTCTGTGGCATTGCGCCGCTCGTTGTCATTGCGCATGTCATAACTGACCGTGGTCGCGATGTTGGCGTGGTGGGCCAGTTTTTGCGCAATCGACACGTCGTACTCCTCGATCACACGGGTGATAAATGAACGCCGGAAGTCATGCGGCATGATGTCCACGCCCACCTGTTTACCGCGCTGCTTGGCGATGTAGTAAATCGCATGCTTGGTAATGCGCTCACGGGTGATGTGGTGGCCACGGCGAATGCGGTTGAATAGAAAGTCATCATCGCTTACACCTTCCGGCAAGTTTTTGCGCCGCAATGCCAGCCATGCTTCAAGCTTTTCAAAGGCCCAGGCCGGGGCGAACTTGATCAGTTCCTTGTTGCCCTTGCCCATCACTTGCAAGCTGCGCTCTGCCACATTGACCTGACGCAGGTCCATATTTACCGATTCGGATTTGCGCATGCCCGAACCATACAGAATCGCAATGATCGCGGCATCCCTCAGGCCCTGCGGGCGCGGGTCTGCTTCACACACATCCATCAACTCGCGAATCAATGTGCGGCGCAGGTTACGGCCCTTGCTCAGGCGCGAACCGCCGCCCGCCTTCACCGCACGAATCTTCAGCAACTGATCCTGAGTGATCAGGCTCTGTTGCCAGGCCTGGTTCATCACCCCGCGGATGGCGTTCACGTAGAGCGATGAGGTGTTTGGTGCATAACCATCTGCTCGCAGCGCTGCAACCAGGGCCGTGATATGGCCTGGCTGCAACTGGTGCCAGGGGAATTCATCAATCGCGACGTCATCGACGCCCAAACGATCTGCTGCGTCCTGCAACACATAACGCATGGTCTGCCGGCTGGACGGCGCCAAACGTTGCAGGTAAAGCGTAACGGGCGCTTGAACCTGATTTAACTGAATCGCGTGAAGCTGAACTGCTGCGGGGTCAATTATCGACACAACCACTCTCAATACGGTTGAAACACGCCGTAATATAACCCAGGCACATAGATTTCATGCGCACTTATAGCCTTTCCATTCACACTGGATTTCGTTTCTCTTGCTCAACCTCGCCGGTGCCATTGCACTGTTGTTGTGGGGCACGCATATGATTTCAGCCGTGCTGCTGCGCGGCTTCGCTTACTCGAGGTCTTTTGATCGGTGAACGATCCCTTCAGATCGGCCTAACGCAACTTGAGCGGATCAACCAGCCCGGCAGCAATCGCCATGCCCACTAGTTCCGGCAAATGTTCAGCCTGCATGCGCTTCATGACTCGTGCTCGGTACAGGTCGATGGTTTTTGGGCTCACCGCCAATTGCTCGGCAATCTCGCGGGTGGTGTAGCCCTTGACCAGCGGCAAGAACACATCGCGCTCACGAGGTGTGAGGCTTTGCAGGCGCGCCTCAAGTTCGGTTTGTTCCTGGCTGGCGGTTTGTCGGGCATTACCGCCGCTCAAGGCTTGTTGCACGCTGTCCAGCAGCAACTGCTGGTTGTAGGGCTTTTCGATAAAGTCATGGGCGCCCGCTTTGAAAGCACGCACCACAATCGGTACATCGGCATGTCCACTGACAAAAATCACCGGCATTTTGATTCCGCGTTCCTGCAGCGCTTGCTGCACATTCAGGCCGCCCATGGCGGGCATGCGCACATCGAGCAGCACACAGGCGCTGCGCATCGGGTCACAGGCCTCTAAAAAAGCCTGGCCACTGGTGAATGGCTGCGCATTCAGGCCCACCGATTCCAATAACCATACCGTCGAATCGAGCATGCCCTGATCGTCATCGACTACGTACACCACATGTTGCTCGGGGGTTGTCATGGGTTAAATGCCCTCTTCTTGTTGTTTGATAGCGGCCATCAACGGCAGGCGGCAACACATGCGCAGCCCAACGGGTTGTGGCTCGGCGTTCAGTTCTCCGCCAAAGCCTTCGATGATACTGCGACTCATCGACAAACCCAGCCCTAGCCCCTCGGCTTTACTGGTGTAAAACGGGGTGAACAGTTGCTCGAACTGCTCGCCCGTCACCCCAGGCCCCTGATCCTGCACATTGATGTGTAACCAACTGTTGGCCACGACCTGCGCCCGCAAGGTAATGCGTGAAGGCTGCCGCGGTTGTTGCTCGCTGTTGGCATCAATGGCATTGCGCAGCAGGTTGATCAATACCTGCTCCAGCAACACCCTATCGGCGTACACCAACGGCAGTATTTCCGGTAATTGCTGCTCAATGCTCACCTGCCGCTCGCGGGCTTCCCAGGCGCACAGACTCACGGCCTGACGCACCACATCGCTCACATCCAGCGCCTGCAAGGTGCGGCGGCCCTTGCGTAGAAACCCTCGAAGACGCTGGATCACCTGGGAGGCATGGTTGGCGTGCAGGGTGATGCGTTCCAGCCCTTGCTTCACGCGGGAAACCGCATCGGGGTTGTGCTCAAGGTTTTGCAGGTAACGCTGGCTGGCATTCGCATAATTGACCACGGCGGCCAGCGGTTGATTGATCTCGTGGGCAATCCCGGACGCCAGTTCTCCCAAGGTTATCAGCCGCGCGGTGTGGGCCATTTCGTCTTGATGATGGCGCTGCTGGGCTTCACGCAATTCACGCTCACGCATGTCACGGGCTACCAGCGAGAAAAACCGCTCACCGGCAGTCGAGCGATGGGCCAGCAACAGCAGTGACACCGGCACAGAAGCCTCACCATTCAAGGGCTGCAAGCGGGTTTCGCTGCTCCACAAGCCGTGTTGTTCCGCATTGCGCCAACCCACCGATTGCAGTTGCGTCAAGTCTTGCGGGCTTAAAAAGTCCGCAAGCGAAAGAAGACTGTCCCCACATGCCACGCCGAGAATGCGCCGTGCTGCCGGATTGAGGTAAGACACGCTGCCCACCGGATCAATAAACAGCACCGGGTCCGGATTGGCTTCGACCACATCGGCCAGACGCCGCTTGTTTTCCTCGGCCTGAATCCGCGCGGTGATGTCGCGCGACACGCTGACCACCTCAACCACCGCGCCGGTATAAGTTTCACGGATTGCCCGACTGGCCGTTTCAAACCACAGGTAATGCCCGGCCTGATGCCGAATGCGATAGGTCATGGTGTGGTAGCCATCGAGTTCCAGCGCATCGCGCGCCTGACGCAGCACTTGTGCCAGGTGATGGGGATGAAACAGTCGCTGGGCCAGAGTCCCTCGCAAACGTTCGGGCCAATAGCCGAGCAAGGTCCATGACGCCGGGGAAGCATCCAGAAAGCGCCCGTCGGGGCTGTGACGCGAGATCAAGTCGGTGGTGTTTTCAGTAATCAGTCGATACAGACGCCGGGCCTTGGCGGCTTCACGTTCGGCCAGCAGTTCGCTGCTCGCTTCACGTCCACGGGCCACCACGCACCGGTTTTGCGGGTCCGGAATCAGGGTCCAGAGCCAGATCTGTTCATGGCTGTGCGCTTCGACCTGCTCAATGGCCCGGGCCTGTTGCAGGCACGCGTTGATCAATTCATTCAGATTACCCGGCAACCATGTGCGCACATGGCTCAGCGACTTGCCTGCCAACAGCCGCGCCAATGCCGGGTTAGCCGCCAGCGGCACGCCTTGGGCGTCAAGCACCACCGAGGGTTGCGGGTCATAGGTGAGCAGCGAAACAGACATTGGGCATCCATGTATGGGGTACAGGCTTAATATAGAACAATTACTATATTGCTTAGGTATTACTTCCATATCAAATACAAACTGAGCTATAAGTCAGTTCGGACATAAAACTGACCCTTTCGCCACCGGCAGAGCGGGCAGCCACAGAGCTAACAATCAGCCACCGGAATGACCATCATGTCGATTTTTGAGCAAGGCCTCGAGCCCACTGCTGTCAACCATATTGCCCTCTCGCCTCTGAGCTTTATCGAGCGCACCGCCAGCGTCTACCCCGACTACCCTGCCGTGATCCACGGTTCCATTCGCCGCACCTGGGCACAGACCTACAGCCGTTGCCGGCGCTTGGCGTGTGCACTGGCTGGCCGCGGGATAGGCAAGAACGACACCGTGGCGGTGATGTTGCCCAACATCCCGGCGATGCTGGAAGTGCACTTTGCTGTCCCGATGATTGGCGCTGTTCTCAATGCCCTCAACGTGCGCCTTGATGCCGAAGCCATTGCCTTCATGCTTGCTCACGGCGAAGCCAAGGTACTGATTGCCGACCGTGAATTCCATGACGTGGTTCACGCTGCCGTGGCCATGCTCGACCATCCGCCGCTGATCATCGACGTCGATGACCCGGAGTACGGCGAAGGCCGACCGGTCAGTGCGCTGGATTATGAAGCGTTTCTGGCCGAAGGTGACCCCGAGTACGAGTGGCCATGGCCTACGGATGAGTGGCAAGCCATCGCGCTGAACTACACCTCGGGCACCACCGGCAATCCCAAAGGCGTGGTTTACCACCACCGCGGGGCGTATCTCAACTCGCTGGGCAATCAAATGGTCTGGGCCATCGGCAACCACCCGGTGTATCTGTGGACCCTGCCGATGTTTCACTGCAACGGCTGGTGCTACCCGTGGATCATCACCGCGCTGGCCGGCGTGCATGTATTTCTGCGTCGGGTCGACCCGCAAAAAATCCTCAACCTGATCCGTGAGCATCAGGTGACTCACTTGTGTGGCGCGCCGATTGTGCTTAATGCGCTGGTCAACATGCCCGACTCGGCCAAGGCGGCCATCGACCACCCGGTCAATGCCATGGTCGCAGGCGCCGCCCCGCCCGCCAAAGTGATTGGTGCGGTCGAAGAAATGGGCATCAAAGTCACCCACGTCTATGGCCTGACCGAAGTCTACGGCCCGGTGACTATCTGCGCCTGGCATGACAAATGGGACGAACACACCCTCGCTGAGCGCGCCCAGATCAAATCCCGTCAAGGTGTGCGCTACCCCACGCTGGAAGGCGTCATGGTGGCCGATCCGAAAACCCTGGAGCCGACGCCCCGTGACGGTGAAACCATGGGGGAGATCTTCATGCGCGGCAACACGGTGATGAAAGGCTACCTGAAAAACCCCAGCGCCACGGCTGAAGCGTTTGAAGGCGGCTGGTTCCATACCGGCGACCTGGCTGTGTGTCACCCGGACGGTTATGTAGAAATCCGCGACCGCCTCAAAGACATCATCATTTCGGGTGGCGAGAACATCTCGACCATTGAGGTCGAAGGCGTGCTGTATCGCCATCCCGGGGTGATGGAAGCGGCCGTGGTGGCGCGCCCGGATGAAAAATGGGGTGAAACCCCGTGCGCCTTTATCACCCTCAAAGCCGATCACCAGCACGTGCGCGAGATCGAAATCATCGCCTTTTGCCGCGAGCATCTGGCCGGGTTCAAAGTGCCACGCACTGTGGTGTTCACCTTATTGCCCAAGACCTCCACGGGTAAAGTCCAGAAATACGTGCTGCGCGACATCGCCAAAGCCCTGTAACCCATCCTGGCCCTTGTAGGCGCGAAGCAACTCGCGATCTGTAAAAGATCGCGAGACGAGCTCACGCCTTCGCTTAAAAAATTCACGAGGTTTTGTGATGCCTGAATTCAATGCCCCGCTGCGTGACATGCGCTTTGTGTTGCACGAAGTATTTGAAGCGCCCGCACTCTGGGCGCGTATGCCGGCCTTGGCCGAGCACGTTGATGCCGACACCGCTGACGCGATTCTTGAAGAAGCCGCCAAGGTTACCCGCCAACTGATTGCGCCCCTCAACCGCAGCGGCGATGAAGAAGGCGCGACGTGGCAGGACGGTAAGGTCAGCACGCCAAGCGGTTTCAAGGCGGCCTATGACACTTACATCGAAGGTGGCTGGGTCGGCCTGTCGGGCAACCCGGCGTTTGGCGGGCTGGGAATGCCGAAAATGCTCGCGGTGCAGTTTGAAGAAATGCTCTACGCCGCCAATTCAAGCTTTGCCCTGTACTCGGCGCTGACCTCGGGCGCCTGCCTGGCGATTGATGCACACGCCAGCCAGGCACTCAAAACCACGTATTTGCCGCCGATGTATGAAGGTCGCTGGGCTGGTTCCATGTGCCTGACTGAAGCCCATTGCGGCACCGATCTGGGCATTATTCGCACCCGAGCCGAACCCCGTGCCGATGGCAGTTTCAACATCAGCGGCAGCAAGATTTTCATTACCGGCGGCGATCAGGACCTGACTGAGAATATCGTCCATCTGGTACTCGCCAAATTACCGGACGCGCCTGCCGGGCCACGGGGCATCTCCCTGTTTCTGGTGCCAAAGGTGCTGGTTAATGTCGACGGCACATTGGGTGCAACCAATGCAGTGACCTGCGGTTCTATCGAACACAAAATGGGCATCAAGGCATCCGCCACCTGTGTGATCAACTTCGACGGCGCCCAAGGCTGGCTGATCGGTGAAGCCAATAAGGGCCTGGCGGCGATGTTCACCATGATGAACTACGAACGTCTGTCGATCGGCATTCAGGGCATCGGTTGCGCCGAAGCCTCTTATCAGAATGCTCGCGCCTACGCCCAGGAACGCCTGCAAAGCCGGGCTCCGACCGGCGCGGTTGCACCCGGCAAAATAGCCGACCCGATCATCGTTCACCCCGATGTACGGCGCATGCTGCTGAGCATGAAAGCCATGACCGAGGGTGGCCGCGCGTTTGCCAGTTACGTAGGCCAGCAACTGGACCTGAGTAAGTTCTCGACCGACCCGCAAGAACAGCAGGACGCCAGTACGCTGGTGGCTTTGCTCACGCCGGTGGCCAAAGCATTTTTTACCGATACCGGGCTCGACAGTTGCGTCTTGGGCCAGCAAGTGTTCGGGGGGCATGGATACATCCGCGAATGGGGGCAAGAGCAACTGGTGCGCGATGTGCGCATTGCGCAAATTTACGAGGGCACTAATGGCATCCAGGCCCTGGATTTGCTGGGGCGTAAAGTCATCGCCAACGGCGGCGTGGCCCTGCGCCTGTTCACCGCCCATATCCGCGACTTTGCAACCCAGCCCGCAAAACCTTATGCCCGCGAACTGGTGCAGGCCGTACAGAGGCTTGAGGACTTGAGTCTCTGGTTGCAGGCCAGAGCCAGAATCAACCCCAACGAAATCGGGGCCGCGTCGGTTGAGTACTTACAGGTATTTGGCTACGTGGCGTATGCCTGGCTCTGGGCAAGAATGGCTGATGTGGCGCAGCGGTCATTGCAGGCTGACCCCGACTTTTATGGCGCTAAACTGGCCACGGCCAAGTTCTACTTCAGTCGCGTGCTGCCCCGCACATTGAGTCTGGAACAGTCGATCCGGGCTGGCAGTGAATCGCTGTTTGAGCTGGACGCAGCAAGTTTTTAACCCCCGCCCTAAAATGGCGGCTTGTAAAAAGCCGCCATTGGCCCAGCAAAGGCTCACTTCAACTCGTCAAGCACCAGCACTTCACGGTGCTCCAGCAGATCCGCAACGGCCTTGCCCATGGTCAGGTAGTGCGGCGTGGTTTTGTGGTGCTCAATGGCCGCCCTGTCTTTCCAGCCCTCGATAAACACAAAACGCTGCGGATCGGCCTGATCAAGGTGCAGATCGTAGAACGCGCAGCCCGCTTCAGCGCGTGAGCCTGTGACGCACGCCAGCAGCGCCTCTTTGACGGTTTGTTCGTGACCGGCTTTGGCACGCAGGATGGCAACAATCTTGATGGTATTAGGCATATCGGCTTCCAGAAAAAGGGTTTGGCGTTCTCAATACACTCACTCACAAGCAGAGCGATACTACCTGACATTCAGCGGGGTGCAGCACTCGCTCGCCCACCCGTCGACATTGCCGGCGGGATCAGGTGTTTATGTGGTGGGGAGTGGCTTGCGGCGCGCTCGTGACAGCATCCAACCAGGCAGTGAAGTGAGTGACCCGGACATCGTGCTCCGAACGCTTGCACTTGGATCACTCACGCGTGGGTCAGACGCTAGGGTCTTTTTCGGCCTTATGCACGTAGTCAGCGATTTGATCTTTGATTTTCAGCCGTTTGGCCTTGAGGTCGAGCAATGTATCGTCTGATACGCCAATCGCATTCTGCGCTTCAGCCTCCAAGACGGCATCATCGGCAGCTTTGTATTTAGTGACGAGCCCCAAAAAGTGGCCGTTTTGACCTTCAAGCTTTGCGGCTGCATCCCTCGAGATATTCAAGTCCTGATACAAATCATGTTTAACGGGCATATCTGCACCTCATGGATTTTTAGGTGACGAGTGCAGACTCTGAGGATGAGTCTGCAAAAAAAGGTTCCATCCTTGCTGAACCGCCTTAAGCAATAGCATGCAACCGGCCACTGAGAAAGTCAGCGGCCTGCTTTCCTTGTAAAACCCCTCACCTGTTTCAGCGCGTTAACGCTTCAAAGCCCTTCAATATCGACGTGGGAGCGTGTTTTAGCCGCGGCCATTTAACGGTCAACGTCATGACTGAAAATCACAAAATGATGTTTTTTTGACATGTCGCGGTTTGAATCATGGACTATCCTCACATTTGCGTAGAAACATGTCCGCTTGAAACACACCTGTCACTCAAAAGTAACGTTGGATACGCTGGAATTTTAAGGCTCGCGCCACTGTCATACCTTTAAGCGACAAAGATCACATCGGCGTAAAACCATTCGCCATTTTATTGACGACAATAAAAAACACAGGCTTCAAGGCGACAGGTGTTCGCCCTGCCAGCAACGAACAAATGGCTTACACGCTTACAGCCGTTCGCTGTTGAACCTCTATGAAGGGGGACATAGCCTTTGCTTTACATCAGCCTGGGTATCCACGGATTACTCGATCAACACATCGCTTTGCGTACGGGTGGCTTGTACTGGGTCACGGTCGATCAGGCGACGGATGCAAAACGGCTGGTTCGCCAGTTTCTGGAGTGCATCCCGCCTGCGGTGCCCGCCTCGCTCATTGTGTGCGCCGATTCCGTGCAAAACGTTATCAGTGACCTGGCCCCGGACCGCGGCCCGGATAAACTCAAACTGTTTGAAATAGCTCCTGGGCTGGTTGAGCGTGGGCTGAAGGCGTTGCCCCAAGATCTGATCCGCTCAGGGATCGCGCCTAACAGTCAGATTTTGCTGGTTACCCCTGCCATCAGTTGGGCCGACACCATCACAGCAAAACGCTTGCAGCGCTGGTGTGAACATCTGCGCGCCTGGCTGCGCGACCGCCAAGTCACCTTGCTGGTGATCACCCATGGTGAGGCCACGCTGCGGCATGTCCAGTTATTGCAGCTTAATGAACACTTGTCCGGCCTGAGCCAGTTGTACCGACACAACGGTGAAATTCGTTACCACGTGCACTTTTGGTACAACGACATGGGCGTCAGCGCCGGTCAGGAGTTCAAGCTCCAGATAGTTGGCAACGCCCTGGCCCTGATCCCCGAACCCGTTGCCACGAAAGCACCTCGCGTCGCCGATGATCAGCACGTCTACCTCGCCGAACGCAATGTGCTCGAAGGCACCCCGCCGCTGTCCAAACACTGGTACTTGTTCAATGACCGTCAGGCGTTACTCGAACAGGCAGCCAGCGCCAGCGCCGCGACGGTCATCGTGGGCATCGACAGCAGCCATCAGTTACTGGATCTGGCGCAGCAACTGCACGACCTGCGCGAACAATGCGGCCCCGCACTGAAGATAGTGGTTCGCGAACTTGAGCCCGCCGTGCGTTATCGCGACGAGCGCCTGCTGCTGGCGTGCGGGGTCAACCTGATCGTGCCGGACGGCACCTTGCTCTCGCGGTTTTTGAGCATGATCGAAAGCGTTCAGGGTCAGCAATGGCAGTATGCCCAAGGCACTGACTTCGCCACCTTGCTGGAGCGCCAGCGCCCACCCGCTATCCGTGGCCTGGTGAGCCCGAATGAGTTTTTCACCGAGATAAAGCGCATTTATGAGGACAGCTCGGGAGAAGTGACCCATCAACTGGTCAAGTTCCAGCTGGTGCCCGGACTCAAGCACGCGCTGTTCTTGAATCAAATGTGCCTGCGTCGATACGGCGACTTCGCCTGTTTGCTCAACAATGAGCTGTACCTGTTTCTGTTTGCCTGCCGCGCCGATGGCCTTGACCCAGCGCTGAGCAATATCTGTCGTTTGCCCTGGCGCGATCTCTTTTTACAACGCCAGGTGTTGAGCAGATCGACTGACCTGGATGAAGTGGCCTTTATGGAGCAAGTGTCAGTGCCTGAGCACTTGAGTATTCCCGTCGAAACCCTGGTCATGGCGCAACCGACTACCGGCAGTCGCGCCCCGTTAAAACCGCAACGCATCACGTTGTCTGTCAGCGAGCCACAGCCATGACCTTTATGGAGCTTGTTCAACTCATCGGTTTGACGAGCGCGGTGAGCGTGCTGCTGACCCTGTTCTCGCAGCGTATTCGCCTCTACTTCAAAGCGCATTTTGAGCAGTACCTGGCGCCCCGCTACCTGAAATCACGGGGTGTCAGGCGTCGTGCCCCCGCCAGCTCATCGATGAGGGCGCCTGATGAATCCGTCTAAACCTGCCATACCCGCCCAGAGAATCGAGGGTCTCTGGCGCGGTCTTGGTGCCTGGAACCTGTATTTTCTGGGCAAGTTTTTATTGACCTGGACCGGGCACCTGAATTTTCAGGTACTGCCCAACCTGATATTTGCACTGGTGCTACTCATCCCCATCGCTCACCCGATGCTGCGCCGCGCCCGTACCTTGATTGCCGTCCCGGTGGCTGTCGCACTGCTGTATCAGGACACCTGGTTCCCGCCCTTCAGCCGTTTGCTGGCGCAGCCCGGCGTGCTGAATTTCTCTTTTGATTACATCGTCGAACTGCTGGGCCGTTTCATCGACTGGCAAGTGGCGGCCATGTTGTTGCTGTCAGCGGTGGGGTATGTGTTACTCAGCCCTTGGCTGCGCCTGACCACCCTGACCCTGTTGGGCTTTGCCTGGTTGAGCTTGGGCAGCTTGCAATGGCTGCTTCCTCCAGCAACCGTACAGCCTATGGCCAGCACTCAACCCGGCACCCCTTCACCGGCCAACAGCGTGGGTGAACCGGACGATGCAACGCTCAATACCTACCTCGACACGTTCTACCAGACTGAATCGCAGCGTAAGGTCGAGTTCAAGGCGCCTGCCGTTAAACCCCCACCGTTTGACTTGCTGGTGATCAACATTTGTTCTTTAGCCTGGGATGACCTCGACACAGTGGGTTTGCGCAACAACTCACTGTTCAGCCAGATGGACGTGATTTTTGACCATTTCAACTCAGCCACCGCCTATAGCGGCCCGGCTGCCATACGGCTGTTGCGTGCCAGTTGCGGGCAAACCTCACATGCCCAGTTGTACAAGCCACCGGCTGATCAGTGCCTATTGTTTGATGACTTGCGCAAGCTCGGTTTCTCGGATGAGTTAATGCTCAACCACACCGGCGAATTCGATGGTTTTCTGCAAGAGGTGCGTGACCAGGGGCAATTGCCACCCCCTGCGCTGGGCGTGATCCCGGACGGGTTGCCACGCGCCTACGTCGGCTTCGATGGCTCACCGATCTGGCGTGACCGCGACGTGCTGAGCAAATGGTGGCAACACCGCCTGGCCGAAGACCAGCCCAACATGGCGCTGTTTTACAACACCATCAGCCTGCATGACGGTAATCGTCAGGTGACAGCCGATGGCGGCACTCAACCGGCGGACTACAGCAGCCGGGCTCAGGTGTTGCTTGACGATCTGAACGGGTTCCTCAAGGAACTGCAAAAAAGCGGACGCCGGGTGGTGGTCGCCATCGTCCCTGAACATGGCGCCGCGCTCCATGGCGACCGGATGCAGATTTCCGGCATGCGCGAAATCCCCAGTGACGCCATCACCCATGTTCCCGTGGGCCTGAAGCTGATCAACATGGGCGACAACGGCCAGACCGTTCCGGTGCATGTCACCCAGCCGAGCAGCTACCTGGCCATCGCAGAAATCATTGCGCGCCTGTATGCCGACCCGGCGCTGAGCAATGGTCAGGCCGTGGACTGGTCGGCGCTGCTGACTGATTTGCCGCAAACCGCAAAAGTATCGGAGAACTCAGGCACCGTCGTGCTCGACTACAACGGCAAGCCCTACGTGCGAATCAAGGAGAACGGCGGATGGCTACCCTACCCACAGCAACTCAAATAAGCGCCGATATCCTGTCGCGCAATGACCGCGCCGATGACATTCAACGTCTTAAGTCAAGGGCGGATTTACCGACACTGCCCTACGTCGACATCTCGGCGCAGATGGAGATGTTGCAGGCGCTTGAACGCTGGCCATTACTGGCGCACCTCGAAGCGCCTCAGCCTGCAGAACTGCCAAAGCCCCGGGACGACACGCCATGATTGCCATGAGCCTTAAAGGCATTCGCGGCGGCGTGGGCAACAGCACCACACTGGCGGCCCTGAGCTTTGCGCTGAGCGCGCTGGGGCAAAAAGTGCTGGTGGTCGACATGTGCCCGGAAAACGCCCTTGGCCTGCATTTCAACCTTGATTACGCACCCGCCGAAGGCTGGGCCCGCGCGACGTTGGATCAAACACCGTGGTATGAGCATGCCTGGAACATCGAACCCGGTCTGGACATACTGCCCTACGGTACGCTGACAGGTCTCGAGCCGTTGCAACTCGATACCTTGCTGCGTGAGTCCCCGCAATTGTGGTCCAGGCGTCAGGCCAGCCTGGCCCACAGTGTTGACTGGGTACTCTTTGACTTGCCGCAACGCTTGCCGGGCCATTCAGGCAACCCGTGCTGTGAGATTGCGCTCAACGTGCTGAACCCGGACGCGGCAAGTCATGTGCTGTTACAGACTCAACGCAACAGCAGGCAGCGTTTGCTGGTCAATCGCTATGATCCTGCGAGCCAGTTACAACGCGATTTGTTGCTGCTCTGGCAGCATCACTATGCGCAGTCCCTGGTGCCGATCAGTTTGCATACTGACGAAGCCATGGCCGAAGCGTTGGCCAGGCGCGAGCCCGCCGGTCGCTCTGCGCCGGGTAGCCTGATCGCGCAGGACATCATTAGCCTGGCCAGTTGGTGCCTGCTGCGTGGCGGGAGGCTGGAATGATCGCCCGTTATTTTCCCTATACGCGCTTGCGCCGTGATCAAAACTGCACCCGTTTCACCGCCTTCATCCTGGCGCTGATTCAAGCCTGCGGCTGGATTTTTCTGCGCCTTGAATTGCCCGCCTGGCAGGCGTTGCGTCAGCAACATCGACAACTGTACCCGCACCTGGCAGACAAACGCCCCACCCTAGGTGATCCGTTGCGTTACGTGATCCAGACCGGGTGGCTGTTGTTGGTGCGTCCGGCTGCGCAGACCTTGCCTCAGCGTCAACGCACGCGGCGGCGTTTCATGGGCTTGCTGAAGGCCATGATCGGTATTGTTCAGCGGCCCTGGAACCTGCTGTCCGATGCCTTTGAACAATTGCCGACGGCTATCAGCCCGCAAGTGCGCAAAGGTTCGCGTTGGTGGGGCGCGATGCACTGGCCACTGCGTAAACTGCTGTACATCGTCATGGGTGCGCTGGTTCTGGTGCTGATTTTTATCTGCGTGACCGAACCCTTCGGTTACCTGGCCCAACTGGTGTTTGTGGTCCTGTTGTGGGCCATTGCGATGCTGGCTCGACGGATGCCGGGACGTTTTCCGACGCTGCTGCTGATCGCGCTGTCGGTGATCATCTCGTGCCGCTATTTATGGTGGCGCTACACCTCGACCCTTAACTGGAGCGATAACCTGGATCTGGCCTGTGGCTTGATCTTGCTGCTCGCTGAAACCTATTCCTGGATGGTCCTGATCCTGGGGTATGTCCAGTCCTCGTGGCCGCTAAACCGTAAACCAGCGCAACTGCCACCTGACCTGAGCCAGTGGCCGACGGTCGATCTGTTGATCCCCACTTATAACGAAGAGCTGTCTGTGACCCGTGGCACGGTGTATGCAGCACTGGGCATTGACTGGCCAAAAGACAAGCTGCGCATCCATCTGCTGGATGACGGCAATCGCGCCAGTTTCAAGAGCTTTGCCGAGGAAGTGGGCATCAACTACATCGCCCGCTCCGATAACCGCCACGCCAAGGCTGGCAACCTCAACCACGCGCTGACCCAGATCGACGGTGAGTTGGTGGCCATTTTTGACTGTGACCACATGCCCGCCCGCTCCTTTTTGCAATTGACCGTGGGGTGGTTTTTACGCGACCCCAAACTGGCGCTGGTGCAAACCCCGCACCACTTCCTGTCGCCGGATCCGTTTGAGCGCAACCTCGGCACCTTCCGCAATCGCCCCAATGAAGGCGAGCTGTTTTATGGGCTGGTGCAAGACGGCAACGACATGTGGAACGCAGCGTTTTTCTGCGGTTCGTGCGCCATCGTGCGGCGTACGGCGATTGACTCGATTGGTGGCTTCGCCGTCGAAACCGTCACTGAAGACGCCCACACGGCCTTGCGTTTGCACCGCAACGGTTGGAACTCTGCCTATCTGCGCATTCCGCAGGCAGCCGGTCTGGCCACCGAAAGCCTCTCGGCGCATGTCGGCCAGCGGATTCGCTGGGCGCGGGGCATGGTGCAGATCTTTCGCACCGACAACCCGTTGCTGGGCAAAGGCCTGACAGTGTTTCAGCGGGTGTGTTACGCCAACGCCATGGTGCACTTTCTGGTGGGCCTGCCGCGCCTGGTGTTCCTCACTGCACCCTTAGCCTTTCTGTTTCTGCACGCCTACATCATTTACGCACCGGCCCTGATGATTCTGCTCTACGTGTTGCCGCACATGATTCATGCCAGCCTGACCAACTCGAGGATGCAAGGCGCTTATCGCCAGACATTCTGGGGTGAGGTCTACGAAACAGTCCTGGCCTGGTACATCGCCCGCCCTACCACCGTGGCCCTGTTCAGCCCCTCGCGCGGCAAGTTCAACGTGACCGCCAAAGGCGGGATGATGGAAGAAAACCAGTTCGACTGGCAGACCGCCAAGCCGTACCTGGTGTTGTCTGTACTCAATGTGCTCGGTCTCGGGTTTGCCATATGGCGTCTGTTTACCGGGCCGGCAGATGAAATCATCACCATCATCGTCTGTGTGTTGTGGGTCACTTATAACCTGCTGATCATTGGCGCTGCGGTGGCGGTGGCGGCCGAAGTGCGCCAGGTACGGCATACCCACCGCGTACAAACCCGCTTGCCGGGTGCGATCAAAGTGGCCGACGGCCACCGCTATCCCTGTGAACTGGTGGACTACTCCGATGGCGGGGTTGGCCTGATGCTCAACCAACCCATTGCGTTGCCCATCGGTTCGCTGGTTTCGCTGATTCTTCAGCGCGGCACCCGCGAGTTTGTGTTTACCGGCAGCCTGACGCGCTCCAGTGGCCTGTTTATGGGGCTGAACTTCGCCCAGTTGCCGGCCGAAAAAAAGATCGAATTCGTACAGTGCACGTTTGGCCGGGCCGATGCCTGGCTCGATCACAACAGCGAATTTGAAGCGGACAAGCCGATTCAGAGTCTCAGGGAAATCCTCGCCCTGGGTGCCAAAGGCTATTACCGCCTTTACGAATACCTGCCTGCGTGGCTGCGCCATCTGGCGCGGCCCTTTGTGCGAGTGCTGCAGTGGCTGGGCAGCTTCTTTCCGCGCATGCCAACAGCATCCAGCCCTCTTGTTTCCCGGCCAGTGAGCAGATCATGAGTCGATTCTCCAAAAAGACATTCTTCTTAAGTCTCGCGCTAATGAGCAATGTCTCAGCGCTTATGGCTGCCCCTTTGCCGTTACCGATTGTCGGGCCTGCGCCACTGCCTAAACCCCCAGTGCTGGAAAGCACTGTGCCACTGCCCAGCTGGACGGTGACCCGCACCTTTGAACAGTTGGGGCGTGCGGCCGACACGCTGCTGCTGGGCATCAACAGTGCCGAACAAGTGGAGTTCACCCTGCGCCGCGACCGGATCGCCAGCGATGCCAGCCTGCAGTTGGACTACACGCCATCGCCTTCACTGATCCCGACGCTGTCGCATATCCGGGTCTACTTGAATGACGTCCTGATGGGCGTGCTGCCTATCGAAAAAGATCAGTTGGGGCGTCAGACCCGCCAGAAATTAGCCCTCGACCCGCGCTTGATCTCGGACTTCAACCGCGTTCGCCTGGAGTTCATCGGGCATTACACCGACATCTGTGAAGACCCGGCCAACAATACCCTGTGGGTCAACATCAGCCGGGGCAGCAGCATCACCCTGCAAGAGCAGGCGTTGAACCTGGCCAATGACCTGGCGTATTTCCCGCTGCCGTTTTTCGACCCGCGCAACAGCGGCAAACTGGAGTTGCCGTTCGTGTTTGCCGCCAATCCGACCTTGGGCGAACAGCGCGCCGCCGCCATTTTGGCCTCCTACTTCGGCAGCCAGGCTAACTGGCGCGGCTCGAAGTTCCCGGTGTCGTTTGACGCGCTGCCCAGCCTGCAAAACAAAGAGGCCATCCAGCCTTCGGTGGTGTTTGCCACCAACGATCACCGCCCGGCGTTTATGAGTGATCTGCAGAAGTTCCCGGCCGTTGATGCACCGGTGGTTGAGTTAATTGACCATCCTGACGCGCCCTACAGCAAAGTACTGCTGGTGATGGGGCGTAACGAAGAAGATCTGGCCACCGCTGCAAAGGCCCTCGCCTTGGGCGGCAACTTATTGCGCGGCTCACGCGTCACCATCGACAAAGTCCAGGCGCTGCAACCACGCAAGCCTTACGATGCTCCGGCCTGGATGCGCACCGATCGCCCCGTGCGTTTTGCCGAGCTGATGACCTATCCCCAACAACTGCAGGTCAGCGGGCTACAGCCACGCCCCATTACGCTGGACGTGAACCTGCCGCCTGACCTGTTTGTGTGGCGCAACCAGGGTATTCCGATGCGTACCCAATACCGGTACACCGCGCCGTCGGCCAATGATGACTCGCGCTTGAACATCAGCCTCAATGATCAGTTCATTACCAGCCTGGCGTTGTTGCGCAAAGACACCAGCAGCTTTGAAGAGCTGCGCTTGTCGGTGTTGTCCAATGATTCGGCCAACGTCAACGACAAACTGATCGTGCCATCGCTGAAAATTGGCGACCGCAACCGCTTGCGCTTTGACTTCAACTTCGCCAGTACCGTGGGCAGCGCCCAGCGCGATCGTTGCCAGACTATTCTGCCGGCCAACACCCAGGCGATCATCGACGAAGACTCCACCATCGACCTGTCCGGGTATCACCACTACATCAGCATGCCGGACCTCAAGGCGTTTGCTCGCAGCGGTTTCCCGTTCAGCCGTATGGCCGATATGTCGGAATCGATCGTGGTGGTGCCGAGCAAAGGCAGCGCCACGCAAATCAGTACCCTGCTGGAAGCTATCGCCAGTATTTCTGCCCGCTCTGGCTATCCGGCCTTTGGCGTGCGCTTGAGTGATGATTGGCAATCGGCCTCCAAGGAAGATGTCGACCTGCTGCTGCTGGGAGAAATGGCCCCCGAGATGCGGGATAACCCGGACCTGACCCTGTTATTGCAACGTCAACACGACATGCTGGTGCAGCCTTATGGCAACAGCACCATTGATGCTACCAACCGCCGAGGCCCTTCAATCGATGAGCGCAACCAACCGGCCAACCGTGTTGAAGTCAAAGCCCATGCCCCTATCGCGGCCATGGTCGGCATGCAGTCGCCGACCCATAACCAGCGCAGCATTGTGGCTTTGCTGGGCAATGACGACGCCGATTACAGCCTGTTGCGCGACACGCTCAGCGACAGCGGCAAAATGGACGCTGTAGCAGGCTCGGTGGCGTTGATCCGCAGCAGCGGCATTTACAGTCAACTGGTCGGTGACCAGTACTACGTGGGCAATCTGCCGTGGTACCTGTTGCTGTGGTATCAGCTGTCCGAACACCCGGTCTTGCTGGCTGTTCTGGCGGTTATCACCGTGTTGCTCAGTGCCTTTCTGCTGTGGCGTGCCCTGAGCTGGGCTGCGGACCGCCGCCTGCACAGGGATGACTGACCGATGCCACGGATTGCAGCGCTCGCCTGTGTCGTGCAGCAGATCCGTGTGCAACAGGATCCCCCGGCGGCGGAAGCTTATTACAACCAGTCACTGCTGCTATTTGGCCAAGGCTGGAATGAACAACGCTATCGCTTTGGCAAGGATGGTCAGCTTTTACCGGCGTGGGTTAACACATGCAAAAACTAATGAAATGGGCATTTTTGCTGGGTGGTCTGTCCACTGTAGCCATGGCGCAACCGGTCAACGTGCAAGACCAGCAACAGTGGTTGCTGGAGCAGGTACGCATTGGCGAGGCCTTGTATCAGGAAGACCTGGTGCGTGACTCGCTGGCGCGACTCTGGCTGATTGCCCCCAACAACCCGCAAGCGCTGGCAGCATCCGTGCGCCAGGCCTTGCTCGACAAGAACCCGCAGTTGGCCAAACAACGCCTTGACCTGTTGCAACAATTGGCTCCTGACTCGGCGGCGCTGCGTCAGGCCCAAAACTTGATGAAGCTGCAAGATCCACAAAGCCAGAAACAATTGCAGCAGGCGCGCCTGTTTGCCGCCGCTGGCCGGCCCGAAGAAGCCGCTGCGATCTTTGAGCAACTGTTCGGCAATGCCCCGCCGGACTTCGCCACCACCTTGGAATACCTACGTATTCGCAGCAACATTGCCGGGCAACGCCCACGGGTGATTGACCAACTCAAAGCCCTGGACATGCAGTACCCCGGCAATATCGGACTGCGCCAAACCCTGGCGGATTTACTGTTTCGCGAAAAACGCGAAAAACGCGAAGCCGAAGCGCTGGTGGTCTTGCATCAACTGTCCGCCAACCCCATTGCCAGCAGCGCCGCCGCGCAACGTGAGTATGAGTACCTGAGCACCCTGCCCGTCGACCGCTCCACCACACTGGCCTGGCAAGCGTATCTGCAGCGCTATCCGCGCTCCCCGGTACTGACCGACGCCACTCGAAAACTCCAGGATCAACAGCGTTTGCTCAATGACCCTGCGTGGGTTGCCGGGGCTCAAGGCAAGCAGATGATTGACCAGTCGCGCAATCCGGCCGCCGCCGAAGGCCTGTTGCGTCGTGCGCTCAAGCAGTACCCCGATGACCCGACCCTGTATGGCGCGCTGGGCATGGCCTTGTTTCGGCAAAGCCGGTATGACGCCGCCAACACCGCGTTCACCACGGCGCGAAGCAAAGAACAAGACACCTCCAACATCAGCAAATGGCAAGACCTGATGGTTGCCAGTCGTTATCGTGGGCTGCTGACTCAAGGTGATAAAGCCTTGCAGCGAAACGACTTCAACGCGGCGCGCAACGCCTACCAACAGGCACGCCGAGCCAAACCCCGGGACGCAGACCCGTTGATCGGCTTGGCCGACGTAGCCTTGGCCCAGCACGACACCGCGCAAGCCGAAACCTTATTGCTCCAGGCCCGGCGCCTGGAACCGGGCAATGGCAGTGCCGTGCGCGCACTGGTGCGCATGTACGCGGCGCAGTCACCGGATAAGGCCAAGCAGTTTCTGGATAACTTGCCACCCGCCCGGCAGAAAGAATTTGCCGCCACCCGCCAAAGCCTGGAACTGGACGAACTGAACCGACAGGCCGATGCGGCCAGCCAGCGTCATGACTGGCCACAAGTGGTCGCGCTGCTCAGTAAAATCCGCAGCCTCACACCTGATGAGCCCTGGCTGACCTATCGACTGGCCAATGCGCAGCGTTCGATCAATCAGCCTGGTGCGGCCGACGACAGCTTCAAACAACTGATGCAACGTCAGGGCAACAATCCTGAAGCGCTGTACGCCTACGCACTGTACTTATCCAACTCCGACCGCGATGCCAGCGCCCTGAGCGTGCTGGAGCAACTGCCTAAAGCGCAATGGAGCGATTCGATGCGCGAACTGGATGCACGCTTGCAACGCAACGTACTGCTGGCCCGTGCCGACAGCCTGCGCAAAGCCGGCCAGGAGCCGCAAGCGATTGCCTTGCTGATGCAAAAGCCTGACAACAACGACCTGCTCACGCTGGCTGGCTGGGCGCAAGAGCGCAAGGACTATCCCCAAGCGCAAACACTCTATGCTCAGGTGCTGCGCCAGGACCCAGGCAACACCGACGCACGCCTGGGGCACATCGAAACCCTGGTGGACAGTCAGCAACTGGATGCTGCCCGACGCCAGCTTGAACAGCTCCAACCCTTACCCGGTAAGCCATTGACGCCTGCGCAACAACGACAAATGGCCAATGCCTGGGCTGCTGTTGGCGAGCCGGACACCGCGCAGGCCCTGTATGCCAAGCTGCTGAAAAGCCTACAAGCTGACCCGCTGATGTACCGCGATGCGGCACGTCTGATGTCTGCCAAACAACCACAACAAGCGTTGGACAACTACGCCAAAGCTATGGCCAGCGCCGGACTGCTGACCCCGGCACAGGCCAATCCGCGTGATAACCGCGCCATGACCCTGGCCAGCCGTGAAAAAGATGATGACCAGTGGTTGGCGCGCAGCCTGCGCAGCGACGTGGATGAACTGTATCAACGGCAAAACCCGACCCTGCACCTGTACACAGACTACGGCTGGCGGGCGGACAATGCTTCGCCAGGCACCTCAGATACCGATACTCAGACCGCTATCGTGCAATTGGACTTGCCGATTGCCGATGGCAGCGGTTTTGTACGGGCCGAGCAAATCGACATGGATGCAGGCACATTCAACGCTGACGAAGACGGCTATGTGCGTGAGAACTACGGCACCTGCGCCGTGGCAATCAACCGTAAAGGCACCGATGGGCCGAATTATTCAGGCTGTGAAGATCGTTCACAGTCCGCCCGGGGCACCACCATGGCGGTGGGTTGGAAAAACCAAACCTGGAATGTCGACATTGGCCGTACCCCGGACACCTTCAAAGTGCCCAATTGGCTCGGGGGGGTGGCGTACAGCAGCAAAATTGGATCGCTGGGCTGGACCTTGACCGCTTCGCGCCGCCCGATGAGCAACTCGATACTGTCCTATGCCGGGGCCACAGACCCCAATACCGGGGTGACGTGGGGCGGTGTCACCTCGAACGGCCTGACCTTGAGCCTGAGCCATGATGAAGGCGGCGTTGACGGTGTATGGGCGAGTTTGGGTCAACACTGGCTGCGCGGTAAAAACGTCGAAGACAACCACAAAAACACCGCGATGGCCGGTTACTACTACCGGTTGGTCGAACGTGCCGATGAGCGCATGCGCACCGGTTTGACGGTGATGTACTGGAGTTATGACAAAGACCTGAGTGAGTACACCCTGGGTCAGGGTGGGTATTACAGCCCGCAGCAATACTTCTCGGTCGGTGTGCCGCTCAACTACGCGTGGCGCACCTCTAACTGGTCGGTGTCACTGGAAAGCTCGGTGGGTTGGTCGTTTGCAAAGACCCAATCCAACGATCTTTACCCGTTGAGCGGGCTCAACGACAAAATTCTCAACGTGGTGGATCAGGAAGGTTTCAAACTGGCCGATCCGCTAGGGACAACCTCGGGTGGGAGCAGTAACGGGATTGGCGTACGCCTGCAAGGGCTGGTTGAGCGCAGGCTGTCGGATAACCTGGTATTGGGTGGCGGTTTGCTTTATCAGCACAGCGAAAGCTATGCCCCGAGCCGGGCCATGCTTTACCTGCGTTATACCTTCGATACCTGGCAAGGCAATCTGCCTTTGCCGGTGCAACCGTTGATTCCTTATGCGGATTTTAGATAGCGGTTCGGTCAACGCAGCCCCTGTGGGAGCGGGCTAGCCAAGCGCCCACAGATTTCTGTGATCGCGGTGAACGCGGGCTCTGTAGCCGCGCTTGCGCGGCTACCCCACACACTTACGAATGGCTGCTCCAAAACACGGCGGCAGCCGCAACCAGAATGATTAGAAAGAGGATGGCCCATGCATCGACCTTGCTTGCGGTTTTACGCACTTTGACTGGAGTACTCATCGCATCGCCTTTTTTCGGTTTTATGGGTGAATGCTTAGATGGTTACCTTTGAGTTAAGCCCAGTAATGTCCTTTCAACAAGTAAGTGATTGAGAATCAACCTCTTATAGTCGTTTTGGTTCTTTGCATATGCTTAAACATCACTTTTGCGCATAACTACAAACTGGTATCGTGCCACCGCTCCGTGGGGAGTGCGCGGCCGTGCGCGCAGATAAGCTGTTAGCAGCCTGAGAACAGGACCTATATGTACGTATATGACGAGTACGATCAGCGGATCATCGAGGACCGCGTAAAGCAGTTCCGAGATCAGACCCGACGCTATCTGGCAGGGGAGTTGAGCGAAGAAGAGTTCCGCCCCCTGCGCCTGCAAAATGGCCTTTATGTTCAACGTTTTGCCCCAATGCTGCGGGTTGCTGTGCCCTATGGCCAGTTGACTTCGCGTCAAGCGCGAATGATGGCAAAGATTGCCCGCGACTATGACAAGGGTTATGCCCATATCAGTACTCGCCAGAACGTGCAGTTCAACTGGCCGGCACTGGAAGATGTTCCGGACATCCTGGAAGAGTTGGCCACCGTGCAAATGCACGCCATCCAGACCAGCGGTAACTGTCTGCGCAACGTCACGACTGACCAGTTCGCCGGTGTCGCGGCTGACGAGTTGATTGACACGCGTCCATGGTGCGAGATCGTTCGCCAATGGACGACTTTCCACCCGGAATTCGCCTACCTGCCGCGCAAGTTCAAGATTGCGATCAATGGTTCGGCGTCTGACCGTGCAGCCATCGAAGTACACGACATCGGCCTGGAGCCTGTGTTCAACGAAGCCGGTGAACTGGGCTTCCGCGTTTTGGTCGGTGGCGGTTTGGGCCGTACTCCGGTGGTTGGTGCATTCATTAATGAGTTCCTGCCGTGGCAGGACTTGTTGAGCTATCTCGAAGCCATCCTGCGGGTTTATAACCGCTATGGCCGTCGTGACAACAAGTACAAGGCCCGGATCAAGATCCTGGTTAAAGCCCTGACCCCTGAAGTGTTCGCTGAGCGTGTCGAATCGGAAATGGTTCACCTGCGTGGCGGCTCCAATACCCTGACCGAAGCTGAAGTGCAGCGTATTGCCAAGCATTTCGTTGATCCGGACTACAAAGTCCTGCCTGACTTCAGCGCTGAACTGGCTGAGCTCGACAAGCAGCACCCAGGCTTCGCTCGCTGGCGTAGCCGCAACACCCTGGCGCATAAAAAGCCGGGCTATGTGGCCGTTACCCTGTCGCTTAAACCGACCGGCGTAGCGCCGGGCGACGTGACCGACAAGCAGTGGGACGGCATCGCCGATATGGCAGACCGTTACAGCTTCGGCCAGTTGCGCACCTCCCACGAGCAAAACATCATCCTGGCCGATGTTGAACAGAACCAACTGTTCGCCATGTGGGGCGAGTTGCGCGAGCAAGGGTTCGCCACGCCGAACATTGGCTTGCTGACCGACATGATCTGCTGCCCTGGTGGCGATTTCTGTTCGCTGGCCAACGCCAAGTCGATCCCGATTGCCGAGTCGATCCAGCGTCGCTTCGAAGACCTGGACTATCTGTTCGACATCGGTGAGCTGGACCTCAACATCTCCGGTTGCATGAACGCCTGTGGTCACCACCACGTCGGTCACATCGGGATCTTGGGTGTAGACAAGAAAGGCGCCGAGTTCTACCAGGTATCCCTGGGCGGTAGCGCCAGCCGTGACGCCAGCCTGGGCAAGATTCTTGGCCCCTCGTTCGCGCAAGAAGACATGCCGGATGTGATTGAAAAGCTGATCGACGTGTATGTTGAAAAACGCAATGAAGACGAGCGTTTCATCGACACGTACCAACGTATCGGCATCGACCCTTTCAAGGAGCGCGTCTATGCAGCGAATCATTAAGAACAACGAAGTCATCGACGAAACCTGGCACTTGCTGCCAAAGGACGCGACTTTTGATGGCATTTCCAACTGTGACGACCTGATCGTTCCGTTGGCGTTGTGGCGCGAGCATGGGCACGCACTCAAGGCCCGCGATGGCGGCTTGGGTGTGTGGCTGGACAGCGATGAAGAAGCCGAAGAAATTGGCGAGGACGTGGCAAACTTCCAGGTGATTGCCTTGAACTTCCCGGCCTTCACCGATGGGCGCAGCTACTCCAACGCCCGTCTGCTGCGTGACCGCTATGGTTTCAAAGGTGAATTGCGGGCGATTGGCGATGTATTGCGCGACCAGTTGTTCTATCTGCACCGCTGCGGGTTCGATGCATTTGCCATTCGCGCCGACAAAGACCCGTACGAAGCACTGCAAGGCCTGAAAGATTTCTCGGTGACCTACCAGTCTTCTACCGACGAGCCGATGCCGCTGTTCCGGCGTCGCTGAGACCTTGAAAGGTTCTGGGTCGAAAGCCCCGGAACCTTTCAATCAGTTCTGCGCCTGATGCTCCGGCTGACGTGCAGGCTCTGGCCATGGATGCTCCTGCAATTGTGCAGTGGTTAACCTGGTAATGAGCGCATGCCTGGCTTGATTTCGCTCCTCTCTGATCGGCTTCAACCGCGCAAGATAGGTACCGTCAGCGAGTCGCTCACGCTGCGAAAACAAAACGTCCAGACGCTGCGCAAAAGGCTCGTCAGACAATCTGAACGCCTCTGGATTTTTCTTCTCCAGAAATTCGTACCAGAAATCTCGTGCTTCGATTGAAGCTTGCAGTGCCGAAGGTGTTTCCTGACTCACAACATAGTCGTGAGCGGTCTCCACTTCAGCCAATGTCACTTGGGCAATGCGTGCAAAACGCATGCTGGTTGGCCGCGCGGGTAATCCCAGACGATTGGCCAACTGGATCTGGTAGTACATCTGGATCTCCAGCGGATCGTGTCGGGCCAGTCGGCTGCGTAACGCTACCGGGCTCAATAGCGGCGCCAATTCCAGGGCCTCGGGAGTTCCCAATCGATAAGCAACCCCCTGCTGTTCCTCAGCACTCATCTCAGCCAAGGGTCTTGGAGCAAAGTCAGGGCGTACCTCATCGATAAGCGCCTGCAGTTGCCCGACATACGCCTGTTGCTCTGCGATGATGGTTGCATGACGGCTATTGACCACCCCAGTGACATGCTTGTCGAGCAACTCCAGTCGAAACAGCCCGCGTGACAACTTCAAGAGTTCCTCTTCTGTACCCGGATTGCGTAAAGCCGTGGACACATGCCGCTGCAATTCAAGACTGGCAAAGGTCATCGCACTGCCATCCCGACAGGTTCGCGGGTTGGCCGCAATGTCGAAAGACAAGCGCCGCAGTTCGGTGTTTTCATGCATGGCAGTGAGCATTGCCCAGACACGTTCGGTCAGATCGTCCCGGGTACGTAAAAACTGTTCGGATTCACTCATGTCCTCAAGTACCCGAAAAAACGATCTTGACTGCCTCAAGCTCGATAAGTCATTCCAGATGTCGGTTTGCACAAATGTCGGTTCATGCGCCCAGTGCAAAATCCCTCTGGCCGAGCTTGAATGCCTGTATTGCACATCAACGCCCAGATTGATGCCCTGTTCGCGTCGGTAGATGTCAAGACGGCGAATAGAATCGACATTTAACGGGTTGTCATGCAGGTTTGTGACACGATTGGTTGCGGCCCTTTGAGCCGTCAATACTTCGCTGGGGATATGAGTAATGGCGTTATCTCGCAAATCAAGGACTTGCAAATGCTGGAGGTTTTCAACCCCTTCGGGCCATTCGCTGATCTGCGTGTAACGAAGTAACAACTGCTCCAGCTCCGGCATTTGGCCCACTGAAAACCCTCGCCCCAATGGGTTGCCCGTAAGGTTCAGCGATTTAAGTTTCTTCAGCCCTGCCAACAGCGTGACGGCACCCGAACTTAACGCCACCTGATTACCTTGCAGATTCAATTCGGTGAGGTGCGAAAGCGTGGCCAGCGATGCGGGCAATTCGTTCAGGTGATTATTTTCGAGCGATAACACGCGCAAGTTGGGAAACCGTTGCAGAAAATGATACGGCAGGTTGCCGCTGGGAGAGTCGGCTAAACGCAGGGCACGTATATGGCTGTAATCCGCTGATAGCACCGGCAAGTTATCGACAGACCAACTATTGAGATCCAGTGCATGACCGACATCATCGCCAAAATGGATCACTGGCGTTTGCCGCCTCCAGGCCTGTATCAATTGCTGGCCAATGGCGCGTTTTTCCGCGCTGGACATCAGCACCTTAGGGCCCGTATGTGGCTGAGTCCAAACAGGGCGGGTTATCCACTGGTCCAGGTCGGAGCGCAATGTCTGTAACTGAGCCTTGAGCGTTGCCAAGGCGCGGGTTGCCAGTGCCGGACTGAGCCGCAAGTGGTACAAAAACTGCCCTGCCTGAACGTCGGTCATTAATGGGTAAAGCTCTTGCACCAGGTTCTTCAGTAATTGTGATTTGTTCTCGTCCACCAGATGCCCCGAACGGCCGCCCAAGGTGTAGCCTATGCGGCCATCCGCCAGCCGCATGGGCGGCTTCAACCATGGCTTGATCGTCTGCAGGCCCAGCGTTTGAGCGCTGGTGATGCGCTCACTTGCGGCCAGGTTGGCAACTTTGAGGGCAAGCGCCTTTTCGGCGTCAGCTTCAGGCAGGCCCATGGCTTTGCGCGCCGATGGCCTAAGCGCCCTTACCATGCATTTCAAGAGCTGCGCAGAGCTATACGTGTCTTCAGAGGCCGTATTGAATAACTCGTAGTTGTCGGCGCTTTTGAATATCTCAATCCTGTTTGGCGCTGTCGCATGACCTAAGCGTTCCAAATCCTGGCCAGTGGTTTTGTCACGCAGCACAAGCATCAAGTTCTCTGGCCAGCCCGCAAGTCGTGGAACGGTGTGCCATACAAGTGTTTGCGTATCGGCATTGCTTAGCCCTTCAAAATAAAGTCCTTCCAGCGCACGGTTTAAACGCACGACCTGAACATAACTTCGTGCCTCCTCCATAACATGCAACGGCAGGCGGCTATTTTTTTCAAAGGCGGATAATTCTGCGGGGGTCAAATGACTCATCAACTCCTTCATGACAGCCACCGGCAGCCCGGTGAACTGACTGTTGAGCGTATCCAGTTCGGGCGTAACAGTTTCGCTGGCGCTGTACAACCGGGTCACCAGCGATTGTTTTACCGATTCGGCATAATCCCCAAGCTTGTTTGCCAGACGCAGAATCTGCTGGTCGGCGCCCACTAAATCCTCCCCGAGCAATACGGTTCTTTGGGCTGAAGAGAGGCATTCGAGTGTGGTCTTGAGCAAATCGCCTTTTTCGATCTGCAGTTGGGTAATCTGCATTCGAGGATGAATGGCGGCAAGGTCGCTGCCATATTCTTTAACACCCCCTCCTTTTACCTCCACAACACGCAACACCTGATGGGTCGGCCAATCCGGCAATTGAGTCAGAAGTGCCAATTGCAAGTCTGCGTAATCAGCCATATGACTCATGCCTTGCTTCATGTGCAGGATAAACTGCTCTACCCGCTCGCACAGCCATGCCCGCTTTATGCTGTCTGCAAGTAACGGAGGTGGCGCCAGGTTATCGATGAACAAGGTGCGCAAACCATCATCCGAAATGTTTGAAGCCTGCAAGACAGCATCCATGGAATGGCTTGAGAGCCATTGAGCATCAGGCCCCAAACGCCGGAACAATTGCTCGCGGCGCCACAGTTGGGGCTTTTCCAGTTCGTGGGTCCAGGCGCCTTGATGGTTGTGTTGCAATTTCGGGGTATAGGCCAGTGGGTCAGTGGGGTGCTGGATATAGCCCTGACCGCTGATCGGATCCGTCTTGATGCTGTACACCTTGCCATCGAGCTTGATAAATGATTGCTCTCTGAAGGCATACACCCCTCGGGCATCCGGCTTGAGGCCATCAAGCGGTGCATGGGTTTCATAGGGTTTCAAGTCCGGTAACCACAAGCGCTTTTGCCCTTGCACTGTCGTCACGGGAATCAGTCCATCCACGACAGGTGAAGGCGTCAATGCTTTGCCCGCTGCTGCCGAACCTGCTGCGAGGGCGAGGTTCTGGGCGATATCAAACAGGTACTCAAGCGCCTGAACACGATCATCCCGTCGCCATGCCTTGATGCCCTCGTACACTTCGGTTCCTAGTTGGGCCACACTCACCGCCAGTAACACCTCACCCAGTATCGGTACAAAGCCCAGAGCGATACCGAGCAAACTGACACCCAGATTTAAATAGGTCGCTAAACGCGTAACACGGCTTTTTGTATCTTCATCGCCAGTAGGCACTATCAACACCCGTGCATCATCTTTTATTTGCTCAAGGTGCAAGCGCCAGGCGACTTCAAACGGGGGTTGAAACTGAGCAATGTGTCGGGTTTCCAAGAACAAAGCAGGTTCATTGATAATAGGTGGCCGTCTAATCAACAGCGAATCAGATGTTAGTTTCTTTGTGTCAATTCTGCGCATGAATTCGGCACGGTGGCGCACCGGAATAAGATTGACGAAATAACCAGAAAATTCGGAATCTTTTAGCCATTCTCGCAACTGTTCCTTGAAGGCATTGAACGTTTGAAACACGTGAATTGACTGATCAGGTGCCTGTGGTAAATACACCAGGCACCGCTGTGTCTGTGTGACAGGTTTGCGTTCCGGCCACATCAAAATGATTCCGGGCACTTCAAAGCCCATAATTTCTAGGGTGCTATGTCTAGGATGACCCTGCGCAGCAGAAGTTTTTGTCAGAGACAGTAAATCAACCATAAACAGGTAGTGCGTAGGGCTCATGTGCTTCTGCATATAGGCAAGATGCAATGCCGACGCAAACGCATGCTGCATATTCAGACTGAAGAGCGTATTGAGCTTATAGCGTGTTGACCTGGGATCATCAGTTGGCCATGGGTCATTCGGGGGAGCAAATATCTGGCTCAGATGCGTCTGGTACTGCTGCCCCAAATCCAGATTGCGGCATATCGCAGCAAAGGCCTCTGGTTTAAAGACTTCAGGCCCACGAATTGGGTTGCCCTGCGCCTCATAAATCAGCGTCCCGGGGGCAAAACCCTCTGCTTCAGTCTGATCAGCCTCAAAATTTTGCATGGCAGCCTGAAGCAGGCTTTGATGCGTAATGCTCGATACAATATTGATTTCCAGACTTTGGGGCACCAATAATTCGGGAAGCAGCAGTTGGATCAGGGTGTCAGCTAATTTGAACTGCTGCTGACTCAAAAAGACCAACAGGTTATTTAACAGGTGGACTTCTTTAATGCCGTAAGTGCGAGGGTTTATATCCCCCCACCCCTGCGCTGCCAATGCAGCTTTGAGCAGGGGTTCGCAAAATTGCTCCATGGGTTTAACTTGCGCCAATACTTGCGAGACAGCCTGTTGTGTGACGTTGCCTTGCCTGATACTTTCGCGCAGTGCTTCACGCACAAATGAGGGCGCTTCCTTGAACCATGCAGGCAGCAGATTTGGAATCTGCAGTTCATGCAGATTAACAGCGGCCGTATTGGCCAGCTCTTCAGCTTCCTCCACGGATAAAGTCACTGCGCCCGTTGCGGACGACCCTGCTGGAGTTTCCATATATTAAGCCTGAGTTATTCGTCGAAGCGTAAGCTTATACTCAGAACCCAGATTAATTCAGTCAATTAGCTGATCAGCAAGCCGCCTGAAATATCAAACATTCGGCTTTAAAAAATAAATAAATACCGCACTGGAAAACATTCATTAATCATTACTTTCATACCCTCTGGCGAGATATAACTATCGCGCCAGAGGCGGATTGAATCAGAAAAAGCGTTGCGTCAAACGCCGCCATACCGAATCAACCACGTGCTCAACCGAGGTACTTGCCGCGAGCCCGACACGCTCCTGCAAACTTTTACGCTGCACATAGTGCAGGTGATAGAGATGAGCGTCTTTGGCTCGTTCCGACAAATACTCGTCGCTGGTTTTCAGTTCATCAACCAACTGTTTGTCGACCGCGGCCACCCCCAACCAGACTTCCCCGGTGGCCACTTCATCAATCGCCAGCTGCGGGCGGTATTTGGCGACAAAATTCTTGAACAACTGATGGGTAATATCCAAATCCTGCTGAAATTTCTCACGGCCTTTTTCAGTGTTCTCGCCAAAGACGGTCAAGGTGCGTTTGTATTCGCCAGCCGTCAGCACTTCATAATCGATGTCGTGCTTTTTAAGCAGACGATTGACATTAGGCAGCTGCGCGACCACCCCGATAGAGCCCAGGATCGCAAAAGGAGCGCTGATAATCTTTTGCCCGATGCAAGCCATCATGTAGCCGCCACTGGCAGCCACCTTGTCGATGCAAATGGTCAGTGGAATGCCCGCCTGGCGAATACGCGCCAATTGCGACGACGCCAGACCATAGCTGTGAACCATGCCGCCGCCACTTTCAAGACGCAGCACCACTTCATCAGTGGGTGTCGCCACAGCCAGTAAAGCGGTGATTTCATGACGCAAGCTTTCGGTGGCCGACGCTTTGATATCGCCCTCAAAATCCAGCACGAATACGCGGGGTTTGTCTTCAGGTTGCTTTTTGAGCTTTTTCTCGGTTTTAACGGTCTGCTTGCGCAGCGTTTTGAGCTGGTCCTTGGACAGCAATGACTGTTCGAGTTTCTGGCGAAGCCCCTTGTAAAAGTCATTGAGCTTAATGACCTGTAACTGCCCGGTCGTACGACGGCCTTTGCCACGCAGTGCCGCAAGGGTTACCAATACCACCAAAATAGCGACCACCAGGGTCACGGTCTTAGCCAAAAAACTGGCGTACTCGGCAAGAAATTCCACAGCCTCTCCTTAAAACGCTCGCAGCCCACGGATCAGGGCCACGTCATGCTGCCCAGCATACCGGCGCGATTGCCCCGCAGCCAGTCGCGAAACACCTTGGCGCAAGCGCTTGCGGACAATTCAAACAAGCGTATGTTTTTTTATTGACAGGCCTCCGGCATCCTCCTAACCTCGCCTGACTTTCAACGTACCGGGATGCGGACGTGGGCAGCATTTACTTGATACGACATGGCCAGGCCTCTTTCGGTGCAGACGACTACGACGTGCTGTCCCCTCTGGGGGTTCGCCAGGCGCAAATCACCGGCCAGCATCTGGTTGAGCTTGGCGTGCGTTTTGATCGCTGTCTGTCGGGTGATCTGCTGCGCCAACAAGACACCGCCCGCCATGCCTTGGCCCAGTTCACTGGCGCCGGATTAACCGCCCCCGAACTGGAAATAGACCCGGCTTTCAATGAGTTCGATGCCTTTGCAGTACTTGAAGCCCTGCTCCCGGGCCTTTTGCCACAAGAACCAGAAGCCCTGTACACGCTGAACAACGCTGCCAGTCACCCGGAAGAATTCCAGCGCATCTTTGATCTGATCATTGCGCGCTGGATCAGTGGCACTTACGACACCCCACAGCTAGAAAGTTGGCTAGGCTTTGTCGAGCGTGTGCAAGGTGGCCTGAACCGTGTTCTTGACCTGGCCAGCCATCAACAAAACATTGCCGTGTTCACTTCCGGCGGCAGCATCACTGCCCTGCTTCACCTGCTGACTCAAATGCCTGCCAGCGAGGCCTTCAAGCTGACCTGGCAAATTGTTAATACCTCGCTCAGCCAACTCAAGTTTCGTGGCCGCGAGGTCACCCTGGCTTCCTTTAACAGTCTTGTGCATTTACAACTGTTGAAGACGCCATCGCTGATCACTTATCGATGAGCGCTGGCAACCGTGACCTGCGGGTCGCCGTAACCCACCCTGAAAGGATCGAACCATGACTTCTGTAGCTGATGCTGTTCAAGCAATGAAAGCCAAATTCAACCCAGCCGCTGCTGCCGGCCTGGACCTGGTATTCGGTTTTCGCATTGATGACACCAAGAATTTCTCTCTCGTTGTTAAAGACAGTACCTGCGAACTGCTGGAAGGCGAAAACCCGGACGCTCAAGTTACTCTGGTGATGGACGGCGAAACCCTGGAAGGTATCGTCAGTGGCGAGACCGATGGCATGCAGGCGTTCATGGGCGGCAAACTGCGCGCTGAAGGCGACATGATGCTGGCCATGAAGCTGAGCGAGCTGTTCCCTTCGTAAGCCACATGCAGCACCCAAAAAACCGAAGCCATCGCGCTTCGGTTTTTTTTTGCCCTGTGCTTCACTCAATGGCCATCAAGGCCACTGATTATTCACTAACACCCACACCTATTAAGGCTGCACTTGCCTTGTCCGCGCATTAGATTAGCGAATGTTGTCAGGTCACGAAAATAAGCAGAAGAGATAAACATGACGCTTACCGACTCATCTACCCGCATCCGTTCTGGCGAAGAACTCGACGTCAGCCAGATTGATCCTTACCTCAAGGCTCATATTCCGGGGCTGTCGGGGGCGCCCGCCGTCAGCCAGTTTCCCGGTGGTGCTTCGAACCTGACCTACCTGATCGAATACCCCGGCGTTGAGTTGGTATTGCGCCGTCCGCCGTTCGGGCAGAAAGCCAAATCGGCGCACGACATGGGCCGCGAGTTCCGCATCCTCAACCAGCTCAAGGATGCCTTCGCGTACTGCCCCAACGCTTACGTACATTGCACCGACAGCCAACTGATCGGCTCCGAGTTTTATGTGATGGAGCGGGTCAAGGGCATCATTCTGCGTTCTGACCTGCCGTCTGAACTCGCATTGAGCGCCGATGACACCCGTACCTTGTGCAAGAGCTTTATCGACAAATTGGTTGAACTGCATCAGGTGGACTACCGCGCGTGCGGGCTGGGTGATCTGGGCAAGCCTGAAGGTTACGTGCAACGTCAGATTTCGGGCTGGAGCGAGCGTTATGAAAAAGCCCTGACCCCGGACGCGCCGCATTGGGAAGAGGTTAAACAATGGCTTAACGCCAAAATGCCTGGTGACCACCCGACGCCAGCCATTGTTCACAACGACTACCGCTTCGATAACGTGATCCTCGATCCGCAGAATCCGATGCACATCATCGGCGTACTGGACTGGGAGCTGACCACCCTCGGCGACCCGTTGATGGATTTGGGCAATACCCTCGCCTACTGGATCGAAGCGGATGACCCGGCACCGGTCCAACGGATGCGGCGCCAGCCCAGCAATGCTCCTGGCATGCTCACACGCCGCGAGTTTGTTGACTACTACGCTAAACGCTCGGGTATCGAGATCGATAACATCGACTTCTACTACACCTATGGACTGTTCCGCCTGGCGGGTATCGTTCAGCAAATTTACTACCGTTACTTCCACGGCCAGACTCAGGACAAACGTTTTGCACCGTTCGTCCACATGAACGCGCTGCTGGAACAGATGAGCCTCAAGGTCATCCGCCAGTCCAGCCTCTAAGCCCGCGATAAACAAGGAATCAGCATGTCCAAGACCCCACTGTTCGACCTTGACGGCAAAATTGCCTTTGTTTCCGGCGCCAGTCGCGGCATAGGTGAAGCCATCGCCAAACTGCTGGCCCAGCAAGGCGCCCACGTGATTGTGTCGAGCCGTAAGCTCGAAGGCTGCCAGCCGGTCGCTGACGCGATCATCGCTGAAGGCGGAAAAGCCACAGCCATTGCTTGTCACATAGGCGAGATGGCGCAAATCACTCAAGCCTTCGCCCGTATTCGCGAAGAGTTCGGCCACCTCGATATTCTGGTCAACAACGCCGCGACCAACCCGCAGTTCTGCAACGTGCTAGACACCGAACTGGGCGCGTTTCAGAAAACTGTTGATGTGAATATTCGCGGCTATTTCTTCATGTCGGTCGAAGCCGGCAAGCTGATGCGTGAACACGGCGGCGGCAGCATCATCAACGTCGCTTCGATCAACGGCGTATCGCCAGGGATGTTTCAGGGCGTGTATTCGATGACCAAGGCTGCTGTGATCAACATGACTAAAGTCTTTGCCAAGGAGTGTGCCTCCTTTGGCATTCGCTGCAACGCCTTGCTGCCGGGTTTGACCGATACCAAGTTCGCCTCGGCGTTGGTCAAGAACGACGCCATCCTCAAAGGCGCGCTGCAACAGATTCCACTTAAGCGCGTGGCGGCGCCCAGTGAAATGGCCGGTGCAGTGCTGTATTTGGCCAGCGATGCTTCCAGCTACACCACGGGCGTGTCGCTGAATGTGGATGGCGGTTTCTTGTCCTGATTGCTGACTCAACCCTGCGTTGCCGTACACCGGCACCGCAGGGTGTGGTTTTAGCCCTTATGATCGATGCCAGGTCGACAGTGAGGCCCCCGTCCACGCAGCGCGGTCAATGCCGATGCGACACTAGCCTTTAATGTCATTTCACAGGCTCGCTGCCGACTCGGTCTGGCAGCGTGTGGTGCCGCAGCGTGCACTTACCGCGAGCAAACAGCGCTCGGCCTCTTGCACGATCTCGTCGATCAGTTGCTGACAGCTTTTGATCTCACCAATGGCCGCTGCCACTTGGCCGCTGGGCAAAATGCCTTCATCGGGGACACCATCGACCATCGAACGCTGCAACAGCACCGGCTGATTGGCCGCCATCACCGTTTGTGACAAGGCGCCTGGGTCTTCCTTCACGGATTGCGCAAACACACTGAGCATGTGCCCAAGGCTCATTCCTGTGTGCTGCTTCCAGTGCCAGGCGCTGCCCAGGGCAATGCGCAAACGCCCAAAGGCGCTGGCCTTTTCCAGGCGATTGATAAAGGGGTTTTCGATCATGCGGTGACGCATGCCATCCACCGCTGTGGTGACTCGGATCTGTTGTGGATCGCTCACCTTGACGTAGTGCTTGAGCGTCGCGAGCGGCGTTGGCGACTCCCGACTCATCAGAAACCGCGTACCCATGGCAATCCCGGCAGCGCCCGTGGCTAACGCACCGGCCAAGCCGCGCCCGGTGGAATAACCGCCAGCGGCAATCACCGGCACCTGCACCGCATCCAGCACTTGCGGCAGGAGAATCGTGCTCGGCACGCCACCGGTATGACCGCCACCCTCACCGCCCTGCACGGTGATCATGTCGGCGCCGAGCTCAACCGCTTTGATCGCATGCTTGACCGCGCCCACGGTCGGAATGCACAGCACTCCGGCCTTTTTGAAGCGCTCAATGGTCTGGCGATCCGGTCCGCGTCCATAACTGACTGCACGCAGGCGGTACTCAATGGCCAGGTCCACGCACTGCGCGGCGTTCTCCTGGAACATATGGAAGTTCAGCCCAAAGTTACTGCCACCGGTGGCTTCTATCACCCGCAGGATCTCGGCTTCCAGCTGATCCGCCGCAATCGTCGCCCCGGCCAGAAAACCGAAAGCGCCGGCCCGGGTGCTGGCAATCACCAGATTGGCATCTGCCACCCAGCCCATCGCGGTTTGCACGATGGGATAGCGACAGCCCAGCGCATCGGTCAGTGCGGTTTGCAAATAAGCGCTCATCCGCGTTCTCCCGCCGCCGATTTATTGGCCTCAATCATCGCCTTGGCATCGTAGCCGCCAAGTTTATCGCCAGACAGCAATTCGTTATGGCTATGGGCGAAGTGATGCCAGGCAAACACCGCGTCCATGGCGCTGCGCTTGCCCTGCAAATCCTCGACGTGGTTGATTGCCTGCTTGGTCAACGCCAGGCCCATACGCGGCTGCTTGGCGATGGCCGCGGCCAGTGCGTAAGTGCCAGCGTGCAGTTCATCTCGCGCAAACAAGCGATTGACCATGCCCATTTGATAGGCCCGCTCGGCACTCATACGGTCGCCGGTAAACAGGAATTCCTTGGCAATTCGCGGGTTCAGCTCGTAAGGGTGGGCAAAGTACTCCACCCCCGGAATGCCCATACGCACCACCGGATCTTGAAAGAACGCATCGTCGCTGGCCACGATCAAATCGCAGACCCAGGCCAGCATCAAGCCCCCCGCAATGCACGCGCCTTGCACCATGGCAATGGTCGGCTTGGGCAGTTCGCGCCAACGCCGGCACATGCCCAGATACACTTCTTGCTCGCGGGCATACAGGTACTCACCGCCCGGTTTGTTGGTGTGGTCCCACCACAGACTCGCCCGGTCGAACGACTTGTTGATGTCGCGTCCCGGTGTGCCAATGTCATGCCCGGCCGAGAAGTGTTTGCCGTTGCCGCGCAGCACGATGACTTTGACCGCATCGTCATTCACCGCGCGGCGCAACGCGTCATCCAGGGCATAGGTCATCTGCGAGTTCTGCGCGTTGTTCACCGTGGGCCGGTTCATGGTCACGGTGGCAATGCCGTCAGCCACCGTATAAAGCACCGGTTCTTCGGTTTCATACACAGCGCCATCAACCCGCTGCACAAATTCGCTGTCGCTGCTCATGTGAGTTCCTTGCCTTCAGGCCTGACGAATGCCGGGCGGATTGCCCTTGAGTGCAGTGGCACGGTAATCATGCGGATCGAGGCGACGGATCAATGCCAGTTGCTCCGGCGTTGGGGCGACGGTTTGCTTGAGGTCTGCGGCCTTGAGCAACGGGAAACCGGTATTGTCCTGTACCTGTTCGAAGCTCACGCCAGGGTGCAGTGAGCGTACCTGCACCGCTCGATCGGGCCCGCCGAAGTCCATCACGCACAGATCGGTGACGATCAGCCGGATGTCCATCAAGTCGCGGCGCATGCCCTCCTCCCAGCGCTCAGGTTTGAAACCCACGCCCGAGACCATGTCCACTTCACCCGAGACAAACGCGCGGGTGTTGTGGTTAGGAACAAAGAACGAGTTGATGTGGTTGATGCTGTTACCCGGCAGGCCGCGCACGCCGAGCATCGCCACTTTAGGTTTTTGATAATCGCCAATGCATGACAGGTTGGTCTGCCCCCAGCGGTCAACCTGGGTCGGGCCGATCATGGCGTGACGACGCCCGCCCCATACGCACTCAAACACCCGCTCAAATGACAAGTAACCCGAATAGCGCGGCACGTAATCGCCTCGCGGGCCCAACGGAATCGGTTCTTCGACCAAAAACGCTTCGCTGTCGGTCATCAACAGCTCAGGGCTGTGGCTCAATTTGGCCAGACTGGCACCTAGACGCGGGATCACGCCCAAGCCTGAAGCAATCACTTCACCGTTATCGCGCCAGGCCTCGCAGGCAGCCACGATCAACAGTTCAGCCAAGGTAAATTCGCACGTAGCAGTCATATTCCTACTCCTTAAAACACAGGCAGCGGCAGAGCGCCCAATCGTTCGGCACCGCCATTACTGGCCACGTAGGCGCTTTCGCCCGGGGTTACGAATTCGGCCACATAGCCTTGCCAGCCGCCTTCTTCCGCTGCGCTTGCGCTGTAGCGCTTGAGGTGGCTCATGTCCCAGCCGTAATCGGATGGGCACGAAGTCGGGTGAGCACCAAAGGGGGCATGCACCACACCGCTGACCAGGTAACGCTCAAAGGTGTTGAAGCGGGCCTGGGTAGCATCCAGGCTCAGGCGATCTTCGATACGCTCACACGACACAAAGCATTGCTGCGCGGCACGGGCGTACAAGTGATCGAAATAGGGATCGGGGCCTGTCACCAGTGTGTTGCCCAAACGGTCAGCCACGTTGACGTGCAAGAACGCGACATCAAGGTTCAGCGCAGGCATGGCCAGCAACACTTCACCGTCGTCATACGGCGACTGTACGGATTTGATGGCCGGGTTCAGACGGCTGACATCGGTGGCCAGCCCGCAACGGGTCGGCAAAAACGGCAGGCGCATACCGGCGGCGCGCAGGCCCCATTGCAGCATCCCTTCGTCCAGCTCCATCAACTCCAGCTCACCGGCCTCGCGGGCCTTGCGGAAATAGGCTTCGAGCGGGATGGCATCGAGGGTGGCAAACCCAAACACCAGCTTTTTGACCTTGCCTGCAGCGCACAGCATGCCGACTTCCGGGCCGCCGTAGGCAACCACCGTCAGGTCCTTGACGTCCGAGCGCAGGATCTCGCGCACGATTGCCATCGGCTTGCGCCGTGGTCCCCAGCCGCCGAAGCCGATGGTCATGCCATCGCGCAATTGGCCGACCACGTCCGCCGTTGTCATTTGCTTGTTCATGTAATGCTCCTTACTGCTGACCGACCGAGAAGTCGTGACCCCACAGACTGACTCGGGTGAATTCAAAAGCGCTGTGGTCTTGCCAATCCACCAGCAAGCCGCCGTAGCCGTACTCCAGGTCGAAACCTGAAGGGGTTTTCATGTAGAACGAGGTCATCTTGTCGTTCAGGTGCTGGCCGAGCGTGGCCGACAGCGGCACGTTGTGCGCGATGCGCCGGTCGTGGGCGCGTCCGACTTCGGTCATCGATTCGACTTCGACCATCACATGCACACAGCCTGATGGCACCGGGTACTCGGCCAGTGCCAAGCTGTGGTGACGGCTGTTTTTGCAGTGCAAAAAGTGGATGCGAATCGGGGGGGCTGACGGATCTGGACGGAAGTTGAAAATGTCCGACAGTTCAAAGCCCAGCACATCTTTGGCAAACGCCAGGGTGGCATCAAAATTAGGCGCAGGCAGTACGGTGTGGCCCAGGCCCATGTCGCCGGTGACAAAACCCGGAACACCCTGCGGTGAAACGAAAGGCTGGCAATCGGAGCGATGGCCCCAGCTCAGCTCGTGATGGTTACCCGACGGATCAGTGACATGCAGCAGTGCTTGCACCCCACGCTGATCGCACTGCTCGGGGGTGCCGAGACGCCAGTTCACATCGGCTTGATCGAGGGTTTCGATAGCGGCATCAAAGGCCTTTTCGTTGGCCAGTTCCCAACCTGAAGCCAGATAACGCGACTCGCCGCCGGGTACCACCAGCATGCGAAACGGGCGTTCGTCCATCTTCACGTACAACCCGCCAGAGGGGGCTGTAGAGACCATCATCCCGAGTACGTCTTCGGCATAACGATGCCACTGGACCGGGTCGCTGGACTCTGCAACGAAGTAGCTCAAACCACGAATATCGATCATGCCTGCTCCTCTATGCCTGTATTTATTGGCTGAGGGCAGTATGGGAAGGAAGGAGGCGGGGCTCATCGTCCGTTGAGACTAAAGGGGGGGCTTAGGTCAAAAGCTCAGCGGCCTGATTTTTTACGCGCCAACACAACACCAGCAGGAGCGCGCTGGCTCGCGATCTTTTGATTGTGAAAAGATCGTGAGCCAGCACGTTCCGGCAGGTCTGTGGTGTTCTTACATATACAAAATCACCAGCTCATTGATCACGGATGGACGCTCATTGCCCAATACGTGGGTGTTGAGCTCCAGGGTCAGTTGGGTGCCGCTTTTGACCCGTTCCACACGTTTGACTCGCGCCCGGGCATGAATCGTCGACCCGGCCGGCACCGGCGCGGGGAAGCGCAATCGATCCGAACCGTAATTGACCATGTTACTGAATCCGGTGATTTCATAACCCAGTTGGAGTTGCATCCGCGATTGCAGAATCTGCACCAGCGCACCGTGGGCAATGGTGCCGCCAAACGGGCTTTGCTTGCGCGCGCGTTCTGGGTCGGTGTGAATCCAGTAGTCGTCCCCCGACAATTGGGCGAATGCGTCAATCAGCGTCTGATCGACCACCACTTGATTGCTCCACGGGCTGAATGTTTCGCTCACCAGCGACTGCAATGCCGCCTCGTCATCCAGCGAAATCTGGCGTACCGACACGGTCTCAATCACTGGCGGCTGTGCAACCGTAAGTTTTTTCAACTGCGCGGGGTCTTTGTCCAGCCCGGTAAAGCGCAGTAGCCGCGTGCCCTTGGCATCCACCTCGGCAAACACCGGCTGCAAGCGCATGCCAATTTTCACTTCAGACTCGTCAAGGCCCACGAGGTTGCTGTTGATGCGCACCCCTTGATCGAGCTCGATCACCGCCAGTATTTGCGGCATTTCATCGGCAAAGTCCGGCAAGGTCGGAATGCGGGTCACCGTGAAGCTGTACAGGCTCGCTCCACCGTTGACTTCACGCCAGGTCAGCTCGTGAGCAAAACACTGCGGGCAATGCCGACGTGGGTAAAACACCCAGTCACTGCACTGGTTGCATTGCTGAATCAGCAGGCGTTCAGCTTTCAGGCCTTCCCAGAACGGTGCAGAAATCTCGGTCGGGACCGGCATTGGTTTGTTATTCGACATCGACTTTATGCTCCCTGAAGTATCAACGCGCCCTGCTCACTCATCACCCCACCGGTGCCTGAGACGTACACCGTGTCGCAACGCGAAAGCTGTCGTTCACCTGCGGCCCCGGCGATTTGAGTCACGGCTTCGATGACTTGTGACATGCCGCCTGCCGCACCCGCCTGACCAAAGCTGAGCTGACCACCGTGGGTGTTCATCGGGAAGTCACCACGCCAGGTCAGGTCGTGCTCGCGCACAAAACTCATGCCTTCACCCTTGCCACAGAAACCGGCGTCTTCCAGGGTCAATAACGCGGTGATGGTGTAGCAGTCGTAGATCTGTGCGGCATCCACGTCTTTGGGCTTGAGCCCGGCCATATCGAAGGCCCTTTGCGACGCAGGACCAATTGGCGTGTGCACCATGTCGGCAGCGTAGGAAGGTGATTTGAAGGCCAAATGCTCGCCAAAGCCTGTGATGTAGGATGGACGTTTGCGCGCGCGCGCAGCGACTTCCCTGGAGGCGATGATCATTGCCGCGCCACCGGCCACCGGCATGACGATTTCCAGTACATGCAGCGGGTCGGCCACTTTTTTGCTGGCCAGCACTTGTTCGATCGTCAACGGCTGACCGCAGAACATCGCTTGCGGGTTGTATTGGGCATTGGTGCGCTGGTCGACGGCAATTTTCGCCAACGCACGCGGGTCGTAGCCAAATTGCGCGGCGTAACGCTGGGCGATCATGGCATAGCCGGTGTTTTGGCCCATGTGGCCATAGGGCAAATCGAACTCGGCCTCGGGGGCGCCAAACGCCGTACTGTGACCGCCAAAGCGCATGGCCCGGCCCATCCAGCTAGGGTCTTCGTCCGGCCCCAAGGGTGCCATGCGCGCCGGCAAGACGCAGAGCACGGCCTGGCACAAGCCCAGCTCAATAGCTGCCGCAGCGCGCCAGACCATTCCCACAGAGGTACAACCGCCAAGGTCGACGACCTCGGCGAAGTTAAGGCGCAAGCCCAGGTACTCAGCGGCCATGGCGGGCACGAATACCGAGGCTTCATGAAAATGCGGGCCGTTGATCACCAGCCCATCGAGATCAGAAGCTTGCAGACCTGCATCACGCAACGCCTGCGCGGCCAGGTCTGCCACCTGTTCCAAATGGAACATGCGGGGGGCCGTGGCATATTTTTCAGGTTTGTACTGTGCGCTGCCGACAATGGCCGCATGACCTTTAAGACCCATAGGTTTTCTCTCTTGTTATCGATCTCTTGTAGCCGCTGCCGAAGGCTTCGATGGGGTGCAGGGGCTTTGAAAAAACGGATTGCTACGCAACCCTTCGCAGCCTGCGGCAGCGACAACAGGTGATTATTTAGAAGGTGTATTTCATCGAGAACGTGGCGTAGTCGCGATCTGCCAGCGGGCGGTAGATCGGGTCTGGCGAGCCCAGGTACGCGATGTATTTGAACGACATCTCCAGGTTACTCAAGTATTTGAATGTGGTGCCCGCACTCAGGCGGCGGTCCCCGGCGACCCCTGCAATGGTCCCGGACATCGGCGCTGCACCGCTGAACACGTCCGAGAAGGTGAAAGGAACCTCAAGGTCCCAACCGGTAAACACCCCTGGATAGCTGAACGAGGCGCCCACGGTGTAGGCACTGGATGACCGGGTTTTCCAGGCCGTCGAGGTTTTGTAGGTGTAATCATTCGACGGCTGAATCGGCCCCGCGTACGCCGGGGCGATAGGCAACCCGAGCAAGTTTGGTGCGCCCGACACGTCATCCACATCGTCCACACGGACGGTGACAATCTCGCCGGTCAGGGTGGTCTGGCTGGCCCATGGGCGGTCGCCAAGAATGCGCATGGCGGAGAATTGCAGTTGCTGGCCCTTGCCACGGGTCGGCACCGGGCCCAATCCGGTATTGACCATCACCGGCGCACCATCGCGGTACGACCACTCACCCCCAAGCTGGTATTCGCCAATTTTGGTGGTAGCGCTGATACCCGTCAGCTTAATGTCTTCAAAGTACTTCACCTTGTAGCCGTTGGTGGTGTACGCGTACTGGCCGTTACCCAAAGACAGCGGCGTGTAGCCGACCAGTGCGGTGGCCGGGTTTTTGTCGTGGTACACCACATGGAACAGCGACAGCTCGATGTCGGTGATCGGGCGGAAGCGGATCTGCGCACCCCACTGCCCACTGTTGCGCGGTTCGTCAGTGCCTTGGTAAAGAATTTTCGAGCCGTTGGCGCCGAGAATGAACTCACGGCCCGGACCAATCACGTCAGAGGTCGACAGGTAACTGCCCACTGGCGGCAGTTCGGTCCCCTTCCACTCGTACTGCACATAGCCGCCGAGGGTGACTTGAGGGTTGATCCGGTAAGACGCCGAGAACTGCCCGACCGGCAGCAGCACTTCCTTGACCTCAACCCCTGGCTGCGCCGCTTTCACCGCATCGGATGGGTTTTGCACGCCGTTGACGCCAGGGTAGTACAGGCTTTCGCCCCATGACTCGATGTGTCGACCGGCTTTAACGTCGAGCATCGTGTCGTTCTCAAAACGCCAGCCGCCGAACACGTAGGCGTCGAGCAAACGGGTACGGCCACCACTGTAGTAGCGCGTGTCGCTGGTGAACTGGTCGTTGCTCCCGTATTTGTTGACGGTCGAGGGCGAATCGTTGTCATTGCCGCGGTGGTACACGTCGTCGTAGAAGGTACTGGCCCGAACTACAGCCCCATAGTTGTCCTTACGCAGGATCATCTCGCCCAGTGCGCCCACGCGGTTGGTGGTCAGGCTGTGTTGGTCAAAGTTGCGGTTTGGGTCATCAACGTTGATGCCCATCAACCGGTCGCTGGGTTTACCCAGGCGCATGCCGATCCCGTAACTGGTAGTGACCGACCAGTCAATGGTGGTGCCGTCAGAGAACTCGATGGTATCGCCAGCCCACAACGGGCTGGATACCAGTGCCACAGCGACTGCCAGACCAGTTGCCTGGAAAGTGTGCGCAGGACATTTATTGTTGTTTTTATTGATCACTCTGCCTCTCCTGATTTGCGACCCGGTGGCCGCCTCGATGGGTTCAAGCGTCATTGCGTTCTGTGGCGCCTTTAGCCCGACTCAAATCAACTCAAGCGGGTTGAACTTCGCGACTCCTGTCGGGGCTACCCGATAGCGGTGCAGCCCTCCTTGCTCCTCACGAACGAGCGCCCCCTCGGCCATGAGGTAGTTGGCATGGGCCAACGTCTCGCCAACAGCCATCAGTTCGTCAAAACGACCTGACAGCTTTTTAAACAACACCGCCATCATCTCCAGCGCCGTGCGCGGCTGGGTACAGGCATCGAGCAACTGCTGCAAATGAGCCAAGTGGTGGTCGCGCAGTTGATCCAGACGCAGGTGCAAATTGAAGAACGGCCGTTCGTGGGCGGGTAACACCAGCACGCTGTCGGGGATCACCCGCAGCCGCTCGATAGACGCCAGCCAGTCGCGCAGCGGATTGGCCGCAGGCTCGGTCACATACACCGCAATGGTTGAGGTAATACGCGGCAACACCTGGTCGCCCGAGATCAGCAACCCGTCATCAGGCGCGTACAGGCACGCATGCTCCGGTGAATGCCCATTACCCATCACCACCTGCCAGCGCCGCCCCCCTATGGTCAGTTCGTTACCATGGCGCAAACGGACAAACCCGGCAGGCGATTGTGGTCTGAAGTGTTCGCCCTGAATCAGCGGCAGCAGCGAGGTGGCACGCTCGGCAGTGAACCCGGCCTTCAGGTAAAAATCGAGAAACGCCCAGTCTGGCGTCGCGGCCATCGGCGGACCATGGTGCAGCGCGTCAAATTCGCCCAGGGTCATCAGCAGCGGGCAACGAAACCGCTCGGTAAGCCAGCCAGAGACGCCGGCGTGATCGCTGTGGAAGTGCGTGCAAATTACCGCCTTGAGCGGCAGACCGGCACACACCTCGACAAATACCTGTTCCCAGACCGCTCGGCACTGATCGCTGTTGAGGCCGGTGTCCACCGCCACCCACCCGTCGCCATGGCGCAGCAAATACAGATTGATATGGTCCAGCCCGAACGGCAGTGGCATGCGCAACCACAGCACGCCTTCGGCCACGACTTGCACCTGCCCGTTGGCCGGTGCCTGTGGCCAGGGGTAACGCAGGCCATCGCGCCATTCATGACCTTGAGCGTCGATGTCACTCATGGTCATTGCTCACAAAAGGTGGCAGGCCGGTTCGAGCCAGTACCTGCAAGGAGTAAGGCTGGTAAGTGCGGGCGCTTTCATCACGCACAAACAGCGGGTCATCAAACAAGTGCGGCGCGTAACCCTGACGCTGTAAATCGACCTTGCGCAGTTTGAAGGTGCTGGTCAGATCGGCTGCCGCCGACACCCGCACAAACATCGGTGCGGCGTAACGCGGCAAGCGCGCTTCGGTCAGGTCATAAAAGGCCTGCGGGTCAAACACCTGCCCGGGCTGCATCAGCACCGCGGCCATCCCGACCCGGCCTTCGTGTTCTGGTACTTGCACGCCATACACGTTGATCAGCTCAAGGCCGGGCAGGTCGCTAAGGGTATCTGCCACTTCCAGGGTCGAGACGTTTTCACTTTTCCAGCGAAAGGTGTCGCCGATCCGGTCGACAAAATAGAAGTAGCCGTCTTCGTCATAGCGCAGCAGATCGCCCGAACTCCAATAGGCGTCGCCCTGCTCAAAGACATTGCGACGGATCTTGCTTTCGGTGGCCTCGGCGCTGGTGTAGCCCTCAAAACGCCCGCCGCCAATCTGTGGATGATTGATGATAAAACCCATCGCCTCACCCACTTCGCCTGGCTCGCAACGCTGATAAAAGCCGTTTTCATCGCGCGGATGGCTGTCCGTTTCCACGTCGTAACGCACCAGTCGCAGGTTGGTCCGGCTCCAGTCAGGCACTCGGCCACACGAGCCGATGTAGTTGTCGACGTTGATCAGGTTGGCATTGGATTCCGTAGAGCCCCAGCCTTCAAATACTTGCACCGGGCCAAAGCGGTCCAGCCAGCGCTGCCAAGATTCCGCCGTCAGGCCCGCGCCGAGCATGTAGCGCAAGCTGTGTTCACGCTCACCGGCCACCACCGGCTGGTTGAGCAGGTAGCGGCAGATTTCGCCGATGTACTGAAACGCCGTGATGTTATGACGGCGGATGTCATTCCAGAACTCACGCACGCTGAACTTGCGGCGCACCACAATACTGGCACCGACGCGCAAAGCGGTGGACGTTACCGAAGTCGCCGCCGCACCGTGGTACAGCGGCAGGCAGCAATAAAACACGTCTTCGCAGGTGGCGCCCAAGGTGACTTCCATCACGTCACCCGATGACATCCAGCGCATGTGGCTGTAGCGCGCTGCTTTTGGCAGGCCAGTGGTGCCCGAGGTAAAAATCAGCAGCGTAGTGGTTTCTGCAGTAATCCCGGCCCGCACTTCCCGTGGGAAAGCCGTGTCCGGTACGCGGGCAATATGCGCTTCAAGAGTCTGATCGACGCTGGGCGGCAGCGTTGCGCAGAACGGGTTTTCCGGGTCTTCGATCAGCCACAGCGGTACATCGGGCAGCCCTTCAGTGGCTAGCAGATTGGCCAGGCACTCCTCACCCACCACAATCGCCTTGGCAGCGGTGCAGACCAGGGCATGCGTCAGCGGCTTGCCACTGACCTGCGTATTGATAAACGCCACCACGGCGCCGAGTTTGACCAGGCCGAACCAGCTAAAGAAAAACTGCGGACGGTTTTCCATGGCAATGGCGCACACGTCGCCGGGCCGCAGGCCTTTGTCGTAAAACACCTGGGCCATGCGATTGGCCTGGCGATCGACTTGGGCGTAACTGAACGACTGACCGCCATAAATCAAAAAGCTGCGCTCGGCATGCGCCACAGCCTGGGCTTCCAGGCGGTCTGCCAAGGTGTAAAGATCGCCAGGCTTGATCTGCGCACTGGCGGTCGAACGCAAGTTCAGCAGCGCCTGGGTATGCTCGCGCGGAACCGGTTGTTGCTTGCCGAGCGTATCAGTGCTGATTTGCGACATATCGTTCATGCGTTCACCGCCTCGCACAGCGGGTAATCGCTGTAGCCTTCAGGGCCTGGGGAATACAGGGTTTTACGGTCAAATCGGGCCAGCGGCAGGCCGTGGCGCAAGCGCTCGACCAGGTCAGGGTTGGCAATAAAGTGCCGCGCAAATGACACCGCATCGCCCTGCCCGGCTTGCAGCGCCGCTTCAGCACTGGCGCCGTCAAAGCCGTCATTCAAAATCAGCCCGCTGCTGCAATGGCGCTGCGCCAGGGCGAAGGCATCCAGTTCGGGCAAAGGCGAACGCATGATGTGCACGTACGCCAGGTTCAACGGTTCGGCAGCGCGGCACAACGCTTCGGCGGTTGCCAGTGGATCGGCGTCGCTGATGTCATTGAACGGGTTGCCCGGACACAGGCGCAGGCCAACCCGCCCGGCACCAATGGCTGAGGCCATTGCAGCCAGCACTTGTGCCGGGAAGCGCACGCGGTTTTCAACGCTACCACCGTAGGCGTCGTCGCGCAGGTTGCTGCCCGAGGCCATGAACTGCATCGGCAGATAGCCGCTGGTGCAGTGCAACTCAACCCCGTCAAAGCCTGCTTGGCGGGCGTTCAACGCAGCTTGTCGATACTCCTCAATCACCGAGGCAATGTCCTGTAACGACAGTGCTTGCGGCTCGTCGGTGTCGACCATGCCCGCAGTATCGGTATACAGCTGGGTGCGTGCCCGCAGCGCCGACGGCGCGACGGTCGCGGCGCCCGCAGGTTTGTTGTGCACGCTGGCCGCACGGCCTACATGCATCAGTTGCAGCACGATCAGCCCGCCCTCGGCGTGCACCGCATCGGTCACGGTTTTCCAGGCAGCAATTTGTTCGGCGTTGTAAATCGCCGGGGTGCGGCAATAGCCCAGACCGCTGGCCGAGGGCGCGGTGCCTTCGGCGACGATCAAGCCTGCCGAGGCTCGCTGGCGGTAGTACTCGACCATTTGCGGGGTGGGCACGCCGTGTTGATCAGCGCGGCTGCGGGTCATCGGTGCCATGACAATCCGATTGGCCAGTTGCAGATCACCCAGGCGCAGAGGTTCAAACAAAATGCTCATAGTGGCTCCTCAGCGCACGCGGATCTTGGGCGCACCGGCGCCACGGCGCAGGGTGGCCAGAAAGTGCTCAACCGGGGCGGCTGCCGCCACCTGCGGTAGCTGGTCCTTGTCCGGACGATTGGCCCAGAACTCGGTCCAGGACGGGAACAGGTCGTGGAAGGTGCCGGCATAGGGTTCGCGCCCTGGCCAACGCATCTTTTGGGTGCCGATCGGCGGTTTGTTGAGGTCACTGGCGTACCAGTAGCACGGCAAGCGGCGTCGGAAATACCAACGACCCTGCATGCGCTCGTAGTCATCCCAATAGAGCATTTGCATGGTCACCCACTCAGGGCCGGTCTCGTGCTCGTTCTTGGAATACACCACGCCAATTGCATGGTCAGGATCAGTGAACTCGATCAGGTGCTGGCCCAAGTGATGCGAGGTGCCATGGAACTGGTCACGCAGGGTGTCATCGACCCAAGCCTTGAGGTGCGCTCGCCCTGTTTTTTCGCGCCCGACACGAATGTCTTCGGCAAACAGATTGACGTGAGCATCAAGGTCGCGCATGTCCAGCGACAGTGAGTATTTGCCCGCCAACTGACGGATTTCTTCAATCGACTCAAGCCGGTCAAGACGGGCAAGCAAGGCGTTCTGTTCCATAAAGGGGTCCTTATTCCAAAACCGTGTACAGCTCGCTGCTGCGCCCGCCATCGACGGGCAAGCTGGCGCCGGTGATGTACGAGGCTTCATCGCTGGCCAGAAATAGAATGGCGTTGGCCACTTCCACCGGTTGGCCAACGCGTTTGAGCGGGATCAGTTTTTCCGTGTTTGTGCGGGTCTTGTCATCGGTCAACATGCCCGCCGTGGCCGGGGTCTCGACCACGCCCGGAATCACTACGTTGCAGCGAATGTTGTGGCTCGCACCTTCACTGGCCGCAGCCCGGCTGAAGTTGATGACTGCCGCCTTGGCCGCGGAATACCCGGCCATCCACGGCGTGCCGAACAACCCGCAGATAGAGGCGATATTGATGATCGAGCCGCCCTGAGCGCGCATCAGGCCCATGGCCGTGCGCGTGCCCCAGAAGGTGCCGTCCACTGTGGTCGTAAAGTTGGAATGCCAGTCGGCAGTTGAAGTGGTGTCAATCGCTCCCCAGCTGTAGGCCATGGCGTTATTGACCAAAATATCCAGCCGTCCATTGCGCTCTGCCGTCGCATTAATGGCCCCGACATAGGCCGCTTCGTTGCTGACATCAGCCACCGCGCATTCAGCGCGGCCACCGGCATCACGTATCTGCGCGGCGACCGCCTCTAGCGGCTCAATGCGGCGACCGCAGAGCACCACCAGCGCGCCCTCCTCGGCAAATCGCAGCGCTGTCGCCGCGCCGATACCTGAACCGGCGCCACTGATAAAGGCCACTTTTCCTTGTAAACGAGTACCCATGACTGCTTGCTCCCGTATCGAATGCCCAACGATTAGATAAATGCCATGCCGCCATTGACCGCGAGGTTTTGCCCGGTGATAAACGCCGCGTCATCACTGGCCAAAAAGGCGGCCACGCGTGCGATTTCATCGGTCTCAGCCATGCGACCTAGCGGGATAGCCTTGAGCATGCTTTGCATCCAGTCATCGGGGATGTCTGCCATCATCGGGGTGTTGGTCGGGCCGGGAACGATGGTGTTGACGCGAATGCTATTTGCCGCCAATTCGCGAGCCATGCTGCGGGTCAGCCCCATGACGCCAGCCTTGGCTGCGCAGTAGTGGCTTGGGCCTTCGCCGGTCAGGGCCGAAGTGCTGGAGATGTTGATAATCACGCCAGGCGTTGCAGCCTTGAGCATCAGCTTCACGGCTTCGCGGCTGCAATAAAACGGGCCGGTCAGGTTGACCCCGATCACCCGCTGCCAATTGGCATCCGGGGTCTCGGCAAAGGCGTCGATGGAGCCGATGCCTGCGTTGTTGATCAGAATGTCAAAGCGCCCGAAACGTGCTTGCACTGCAGCCATCGCAGTGGCGACCGAGTCACTGTCTGCCACGTTGCAAGTCACGGCCAGTGCTTTGTCGCCCAGGCCTTCAATCGTTTGCCGAGCCGCTTCCAGATTGATGTCTGCTGCCACCACCAACGCGCCTTGTTCGGCAAAGTGACGCACGATAGCGCGTCCCATGCCTTGGCCTGCACCCGTTACAAATGCCACTTTATTCAGCAACTTCATCGTTCTCTCCCGTCTGCCAGATTTCCGCCAGAGCGCAGCACAAGGCGGCTGACGGCGGTATATGGGAGCAATCATTGACCGCAGGAAAAAGCTGAACATCGTCCGATGAGACTAAGCGTTGCTCACCAGGCGGGTCAGGGCCTGTTCGATACAACAGTCACCGAAGGGTTGATCAAGGAAGGGCCTGGGTGGGCACCTATCGGGCTGCCATACGAGGGGGGTGGCGACAAACCAACGGCTGGTCTAAATGGACGATGCCGCTCTCCCTCAAGCTATGGACTATCACGCTCACTAGAACAAAACCGGGAGAACCCGTCGTGTCCATACCTGTGCGCCCTACCTGGCGAACCCATTACGCATTAGCCGTACTGGTCGCCATCTACGTCTTCAACTACATCGACCGGCTGCTGATGGCGATTCTGATTGAGCCGGTCAAGGCTGAGTTCGGGATTTCCGACACGGGCATAGGCTTGTTGTCGGGGGTGACCTTTGCCGTGTTTTATACGGTGTTTGGCTTCCCGCTGGGGCGCCTCTCCGACCGTATCGGGCGCAAGCCGGTGATTGCCTTGAGTTGCATCGCCTGGAGTGTGATGACCATGTTCTGCGGGCTTGCCGCCAGCTTTACGATGCTGGTGATCGCTCGTATCGGGGTGGCCATCGGCGAAGCGGGTGGCACGGCGCCGTCCATGGCGATGGTCTCTGACCTTTATCCGCCAGAACGCCGCTCCACCGCCTTGTCGGTGCTGATGTTGGGCTCAAGCCTGGGGGCGATTTTCGGCCTCGGGCTCGGCGGCTGGATCGGCCAGCATTACGGCTGGCGGTTCGCGTTTCTGGTCATTGGCGCACCGGGAATCCTCCTTGGCTTGTTGTTGATGTTCACCGTGCGTGTCGCCAGGCCCGCTGCGCTGGTTAAATCCAGTGACGTGGCGCAAGTGCATTGGGCGGTGACCGTGCGTGAACTGTTCCAGACCCCTTCATTTCTATGGCTTGTGCTCACCGGTGGTTCAGCTGCCATCGCCGGTTACGCTATCGGTACCTGGAGCCCGAGCTTTCTCATTCGCTCCCACGGCCTGAGCTTGCAAGATGCAGGTTTGCTGGCAGGTGTGGCAGGCGGGCTCGGTGCCACCTTCGGCACCCTCACCTGCGGCATTTTGTGTGACCGTCTGGCGCGTCGTGACAAAGGCTGGCAAATCGGTGTGCCCTTGCTCGGCACCTTGATCAGCATTCCGTTTGGTCTGGCTTACTTTCTGTGGCCAACCGGCATCGCGTTCAACGCTGGCAGCACCCCCGTGCCCACCGCCTTTTTGTTTTATGTGGGCTTCAGCTTCTTTGGCACCTGGTGGGCGACACCGTGCCTGGGCGCCATTTCGCATCTGTTCCCTGCCACTCGACTGGCACAGGCGACGGCGATTTTTGTGATGGCCATGACCTTGCTCGGCGTAGGTGTGGGCCCGCTGTTGATCGGCATGCTCAGTGATGGTTTCGCCCATCGCCTGGGCACCGAGGGCCTGCGCTATGCCTTGGCCTCCTGCATTTCGCTGCTGGTGCTGGCTTCGATATTCCTGGCCATGGCGCTGCCGCGCTACCGCAATCATCTGAACAACATAACCCCTGCCCCGGCCGCCGTGACGAAAGCGGTTACCGCCTGATTTTTGGAGATTAAGTGATGAGTGAACAAGACCTGCCACTGCCTATCGGCCATTTTGTGACACTGGATAACGGCCTGCGCCTGCACTTTTTGGATGAGGGCAGCGGCCCAGTGGTGCTGTGGCTGCACGGCAGCGGCCCGGGAGCCAGTGGCTACAGCAACTTTAAAGGTAACTACCCGCAATTTGTCGCCGCAGGCTTTCGCAATCTGGTGGTGGATTTACCGGGTTTCGGTCGCTCCGACAAACCTGAAGACGTGCAGTACGACCTCGATTTCTTTGTCAGCGCCATGTCCGGCTTTCTCAAGGCAGTCGGTGTCAAGCGCGCCACCCTGCTCGGTAACTCGCTGGGCGGTGCAATTGCCTTGGGTCTGGCGCTGGCCGAGCCTGAGCGGGTGGATAAGCTGATTTTGATGGCGCCTGGTGGCGTCGAAGAGCGTGAAACCTACTTCAAGATGATCGGCATTCAACGCATGGTTGAGTTGTTCAACGCAGGCCCGCTGGGCATTGAAGAAATGCGTCGGATCATGAGCCTGCAACTGTTCGACATCTCTCAGTTGGAAGACGGCCTGCTGGCCGAGCGCGTAGCCGTGGCCGTGCACCAGCCGCGCAATCTGTTCAGCACCATGATGGTGCCGAACATGACCGAGCGTCTTGAAGAAATCCAGGTGCCGATCCTCGGGTTCTGGGGCACCAACGATAACTTCAACCCAGCCAGCGGCGCGCTCAAGGTACTGGACCACGCGCCCAATGCGCGCTTCATCATGCTCAACCGCTGCGGTCACTGGGTACAGGTTGAGCACCGCGAGTTGTTCAACAAGGCGTGCCTGGAGTTTCTGAAAAGCTGACCTTCGCGTAGGCGCGGGTGCAGGTGTCGATCATTTTTAACCGTTAAAAGATCGCAGCCTGCACCCGCGGCCACACGTATTTCTACCTTCCTAATACCCGCTCGGGCTGAAATAACAATGACAAAATTCCCTCAGTTGCTGGCACCCGGACGCATCGGCTCAATCGCGTTGCGCAATCGGATCATCATGGCGCCCATGGGTTCCAACTTCGCAGAAGCCGATGGGCACTGCGGCGAACGCATCCAGGCCTATTACGAAGCCCGCGCCCGTGGCGGCGCCGGGCTGCTGATCATGGGGGTGTGTTCGGTGGCCTTTCCGGCCGGAACCGCAGAACCCTTTCAGGTCGGTGTGTCCAGTGATGACTTTCTCCCTGGCTTGAGTCGCCTTGCCGAACGCGTCCATCAGCACGGCGCGAAAATCGCCATGCAGTTGCAGCATGCGGGCAAGACCGCTGTACGCGACATGGCCGAAGGTCGGCAACTGTGGGTGCCCTCGGTGCCACCCGCACTGCAAAACGATATGATGGCCGCCCTGACCCCCGAAGAACTGTCCAACTTCATCAGTTCAATGAAACGCCGGGCCGAAGGCTCGCCGATCCGGGTGATGGACAGCGCCGACATTGCGCAAATGATCGACTGGTTCGCCTGCGCGGCTGACCGCGCCAAACGTGCAGGTTTCGATGGCGTGGAGTTGCATGCTGCACACGGCTACATCATTGCCGGGTTCCTGTCAGGGTATTACAACCAGCGCGACGACCAATACGGCGGCTCGCTGGAAAATCGCGCCCGACTGTTGCTGGAAATCATTGCAGCCGTTCGGGCCAAAGTGGGCCGTGAGTTCGGTGTATGGCTGCGCCTGGATGCCGAAGAACTTCATACCCCCGGCGGGATCAATCTGGAAGACGCCAAAACCGTTGCGCGCATGGCCGAAGCGGCCGGCGTGGACGCTGTCAGCGTATCCGCCACGGCGCGTATCACCAGTGGCGTGGTCTTTACCGAAGCACCGTTGGTGCACCAGCCCGATGGTTTTCTGGAGTGGACGGCAGCCCTCAAACGCAGCGTAAACATACCGGTGATTGCGGTTGGGCGCATCGAACCCGAGAGCGGTGAAGCCGCCTTGAAGCGTAGAGACTGCGACTTCATTGCCATGGCGCGCAAGCTGCTGGCCGACCCCGAGTTGCCAAATAAATTGCTCGCCAATCAGGAAAACACCATTCGTCCGTGCATTTACTGCTATGTGTGCGTGAGCCAGATCTTCGTTAACGAGCGGGTCAAGTGTGCGGTCAACCCCATGACCGGGCATGAGTTTGAATACGTCATCAGCCCGGCCGCTGCGCCCAAACACATCGCGGTGATCGGTGCCGGCCCTGCGGGCATGGAAGCCGCTCGCGTTGCCGACTTGCGCGGGCATCGTGTGACCTTGCTGGAGCGCAGCGACCGTTTGGGAGGTACGTTGTTCTTTGCCGGCCTGGCCTACGCCGCAAACGCTCGACTGCTGGAAAACCTGCGTGTGCAAGTGCAGCAGTCAGCCATCGACATCCGCTTGAATACCGAGGCCAGCCCGGCCCTGCTACGGGATCTGGGAGCCGATCAAGTGTTGGTCGCCGTCGGTGCGCAACGTGCGGCTCCGGCGATCCCCGGTGCCGACCAGGACCACGTGTGGAGTGGCGATGAACTGCGGCGCTTGATGACAGGTGACCGTGCTGACGAAATCGCCAAGCGCAAATTGTCTTTTACCCAACGCACTCTGATGAAAGCCGGGAGTCTTGCGGGCGTCACTGACAGCAGTGAAGCCTTGCAAAAGTTGTCACGGGTGTGGATGCCGCTGGGCAAACGCGTGACCATTATCGGTGGCGGTTTGGTGGGGCTGGAGCTGGCCGAGTTTCTGATCGCCCGCGGGCGTCAGGTCTGCGTGCTGGAAAGTGGCACACATTTGGGCCGCGAGCTGGCCATCGTCCGGCGTTGGCGCGTGCTGCATGAAATCCGCGTACACGGTGGCGAGTTGATTACCGGGGCAAGCGTGACAGCCATTGAGGGCAATCGCGTGCGCTATCAACGGGCTGACGGGACTCTGGGCGACAGCCTGGCGGACTCGGTGGTGTTGGCCATTGGCGCACAACCGGACACCACATTGCTGGATGAACTGACGGCGGCAGGCTTGCCAGCCAGCAGCATTGGTGACTGCCACAGCATCGGTTACATCGAAGGTGCAATTAGCGCCGGGCACAAGGCCGGACGCGAAGCCTGATCACAAGCCTCTCTAAACCCAAATGCGCGGCTGTATGATGTGCCGAGCATTTGGCTGCCTGACAGTATGTTGATCGTGCCGGCGGGGGCGTGACTGTGACCCCGCCGGAGCGAGCTTCTGATCTTTTGAACGATCACGAGCGTTTCCTCCTGCAAGGGCCGGTCAAAGCATTTCGTTGATCACGTTGAACACTGTCAGTTTGACTGCACTGTCCAGATCCACCCACGCCAGCCCGGTAGTGGCTCTGTACTCGCCCAACTCCAACGGTTTGGACACCACATTGGCAGGCAATGCCTGGCCTGCGTTGGCCGGTAATAAACCGATGCCCAGCCCGGCTGAAACCAGTGCCAGCATGGTGGTGAATTCTCCCAGTTCCGAGCCGATTTGCAGTTGCACACCGTGGCTGCGCAGCGATTGCATCAATTCGTCATAGAAACCGGGGGCATAGCGTCTGGCGAGGACAAACACCGGCACTTGGGCCAGCGCACTCACGGGCACGCTGTCACACAGCGCCAGCGGATGATCGCTGGGGAGCGCCAGCACAAAGGTCTCCTGCAACACTTCGCGGATCTGGAGGCCGGGGATCACCGCAGGTAAGCGCATAAGGCCAAAGTCGAGCTGACCATTTTTCAAGGCGGTGACCTGATCCGGCCCCGGAATGTCCTTGAGCTCCAACTCAATACGCGCAAAGCGCGCGTGCAGCGTGCGAATCAGTGTGGGCAGCAGCTGTGGCAGCACTGATGAGACAAAGCCCAAGCGCACCCGGCCTATTTCCCCTCGTCCGCAGGCTTTGGCGATATCGGCTGCATGGGCGGCTTGATGCAAGGTGGCACGCGCTTCTGGCAAGAAGACAGCGCCGACTTGCGTGAGCATCACTGAATGCCGATTGCGTTCGAACAGGCGCACGCCCAGCTCTTCTTCAAGCAGCTTGATTTGCATGCTCAAGGCCGGCTGCACAATGGACAGGCGTTGCGCGGCTCGACCGAAGTGCAGCTCTTCGGCCAGGGTCACAAACGATCTTAAGTGTTTGATTTCCAAAATATTGTCCTGCGCAATAAACACATAAAAGGCTGGTAATCAAAGTGCTTGATCACGAGATCATCAATGACGATTGGACGCTGCCGACTGCGTAGGATGAAGTCGCTGAAACCAGCCATCCCTCTGTAGGAGTGAGCCCGCTCGCTGCTACTGGAATGCAGGAAAGCCTAAATAATAAATGGCCGTTTGTGGAGCAAAGCATGTCATTCAATATCAGCAACTTTCAGCTTGATGGCCGACGGGCCTTGATTACCGGTTCAGGTCGAGGCATCGGGCTGGAGTTGGCCCGCGGTTTGGGCGCTGCCGGCGCTACTGTGGTGATCAATGATCGCAATATCGAAAAAGCCCGGGCCGTTGCCGGCCACTTGCGCGATGAGGGGATCAAGGCTGAGTTCGCAGCGTTTGATGTCACCGATCGTGAACAGCTGTTCGCGACAATCAACACCTTTGAGGCTGATACCGGGGCCATTGATATTCTGATCAACAACGCGGGTATTCAACGCCGGGCGCCGTTGGAGGACTTCGACGCCAACGACTGGCACGATCTGATGCGGGTCAATCTGGACGCAGTGTTCCATGTCTCCCAGGCGGTTGCCCGGCACATGATTGGCCGTGGTCGAGGCAAGATCATTAACATCTGCTCGGTCCAAAGCGAGCTGGCACGCCCCACTATCGCGCCGTATGCCGCGTCCAAGGGCGCCGTGAAGATGCTGACCAAGGGCATGTGCGCCGAGTGGGCACGCCATGGGATTCAGGCCAACGGCCTGGCACCGGGTTATTTTGCGACCGAGATGAACCGCGCATTGGTTGATAACCTGGCGTTTTCACAATGGCTGTGCGAGCGCACACCCGCCGGTCGCTGGGGCCGCGTCGAAGAGTTGTGCGGCGCTGCAGTCTTCCTCGCCTCCCCGGCTTCGGATTTCATCAATGGCCAAACACTGTTCGTGGATGGAGGCCTGACCAGCGTTGTTTGAAAAAGCACAAAACAACAATAACCGGGGGATCCAGGGTTGCTGAGTTGAAGGCGCGTCGCCGAGATATTTCATGGCTGAAATACTTAGGATTCGAACATTGGCCCCTTTGCGTGCATTGTTGTTTGCTTAACTCTGTCGGCACGCTCGCACCTGCAGACGCTTTTTTTGATTTTATGGATCGCCAGATATGCGTATTTCATCCCTGACCCTGTTGCTGAGCACCGCTCTGCTCGGCTCATCAGCGTGGGCCCAGATTTATGAAGTTAAAATGCTCACTCGAACGGCTACCGCTGGCATGGTGTTTGAGCCGGACTATCTGCACATTGCCCCGGGCGATACGGTCAAATTCGTGCCAACGCACAGCGGCCACAACGCGGCGTCGTTACCCGAACTGTTGCCAGAAGGCGCCCAAGCCTTTGCAGGCAAGATCGATCAGCCAATCGAACAGACTTTCTCCCTTCCTGGGCTGTACGGTATCCAGTGCACCCCGCACCTGGGGATGGGCATGGTGATGCTGATTCAGGTCGGCGACCCCACCGCCCAGGCTGCGCAGTTACCAACGACCCTGCCCAAGCGCGCACTGGATCGCATGAGCGCCGCCCTGCAAAAACAGCAGGCCGCACAATGACGCCTGTTCGCACGCGCTCGGCAATCCTGATGGCCCTCGCCAGCCCGATGGCCCTCGCCGACTCTGCCCAATCCCAGGCCAAGGGCTTTATCGAAGACAGCACTTGGGCCGTAATCAACCGCACCGTCTACGACCATCGTGAATACCGGCACGGCGCCAGTAACAGCGGTGCGCGTAATGCCTACAAGGCCAAGACCGAACGTAACGGTTATGCCGAGGAATGGGCCTACGGTTTGATGGGATCGTTGCAGTCCGGTTTCACACAGGGGGTGATCGGTGTGGGCGTCGATGCGCACGCCTACCTTGGGATCAAACTGGACAGCGGCGGCGGCCGCGCCGGAAAGGCGCGCTTGCTGGGGCTTGATAACGACGGCTACCCCAAGGACAACTATGGCCGAGGTGGCGCAGCCATCAAGCTGCGGCTGTCCAACACGGTGGTCTCTTATGGCGAGCAGCGGGTCAAGACCCCTGTGTTCAGCTCGTCCGACAGTCGCCTGCTGCCAGAGACCGCTACCGGGGTGTTTGTCACCAGCAACGAGCTCAGTGCTTTGAAAATGGTGGGCGGGCATTTCACCGAAAGCACCGACCGCAACGCCAGCAGCCACGACCAAGGCTTTGTGGTGAACTACTCGAACGGCCCCAAAGGCGATGCCTTCGACCTGGCCGGTGTGGTCTATGCCCCGAACAAGCAACTCAGTGCCAGCCTTTACACCTCACGCTACGAAGACACTTGGAACCAGCAGTATCTGGGCGCCCTGTTCAGCCAGCCGCTCGATGAAAATCGCTCGCTGACGTTCAACTTCAATCTGTACCGCACCACCGATGAAGGCCGGGCGCTGTCCGGCACGATCGACAACACCACCTGGAGCCTGATGAGCACCTACGCTCAAGGTCCACACAGTTTCAGCCTGGGGTATCAGAAGGTGCATGGCGATACGCCGTTTGACTACGTGACCCGTGGCGCCATTTTCATCACCAACGCGGTGCAATTATCTGACTTCAACGCGCCCAACGAGCAATCCTGGCAAGCCCGATACGATCTCGATATGTCGCCATGGAACCTGCCAGGGCTGATGCTCAGTGCCGCTTATGTGCGCGGCAGTCATATCAACGCCCGCCATGTGGATCCGCAAGGAGGTTACGCCTATCTGGGGTATGGCGAAGGCGGTAAACACTGGGAGCGCGATCTGGAGGCGCGCTATGTGGTGCAGAGCGGTGCAGGCAAGGGTACCAGCATGTCACTGCGTTACAACGTACATCGCGCTAATACCGCGCAGGCCGAACTGGACACGGACCAGATCCGCCTGGCGATTGAATACCCGTTGACCGGGCGATTTTAATCAGTGCGCGGCGCCGTGGTCATGCATGTCCATTTGCATGCTATTCAACGCACGGGCCGTGGCGTTGACTTCAATCGACTCTTTGACGCCTTTGGCATCTTTAACGATCAAGGTCAGCGGCACCTGGTCGCCGTCTTTCACCTGGGCCACCAGGTCAATCAGCATGATGTGATAACCCTCGGGTTCGATGTTCACGGTTTTGCCTGCAGGCAACGCCACAAACGGCACCGCTTGCATGCTCATCACGTCGTTTTTCATCGTCGACTCGTGAATTTGCACGGTCTTGGCTACCGCCGACTTGACGTCAACCAGCTTGCTGTCGGTGCTCGACGTGATGTGCATGAAGGCGCCGGTCGTAGGCTGGCCGGCAACGGTGGCGCGAACCCAGGCATCGTCGACTTTGGTTTGCGCAGAAACGGTCAGGCTCAGGCCCAGTAGCGACAGCAACAACAAGCGATTCACAGGTTTCATAACGCGCGCTCTTTTAAAAGAAACATTGATCAGCAGACCGACATCACTGTCAGCAGGTCTTCGGTGCACTGTTTGGCCGACAGCGAAGGCGACAGGCCCAGGCGCAGCACGCCACGGCTGTCAAACACAAAGCTGGTGGCGGTGTGCGACAAGGTGTACGACGATCCGGTCGGGATTTTTTCGTAAAACACCTTGAACTCCTTGGCCGTGGCAGCGGTTTCTTCCAGGGTGCCGGACAGCGCAATAAAGCTTGGGTCGAAGGCTTTGACGTACGCATCCAGCATCGCTGGCTTGTCACGTTCCGGGTCCAGGGTAATAAAGACCACCTGCAGGCTATCACCGTCCGGGCCCATCATCTTCTTGATTTGCGCAGCGCGGGCCAGCGCGGTCGGGCATACGGCCGGACACTGGGTAAAGCCAAAGAAGATCATCGGCATCATGCCGCGAAAGCTGCCGAGCATCATTTCGTTGCCCTGCGCATCCCGAAGCTTGAACTTGCGCCCCAGAATTTCGTTGCTCAGGTCTTTACCGTATTTGTACGACAAGCCACTGCCCGGATCACAACCGGCCAGCAGGCCGAGACTGAGCAAGCCAAGACCGGCAACCACATGGCGGCGAGTCAGTAATGCATTCATGTCAGGTTCCTTTAAGCGGCCCGGCTCTTGTAAGCCAAACCTTTGCCCTGCGCAGTATGCGACAGGTGTGCGCGCTGCTCGACTAATGGACCGACCATTATCCGTTTGCGCACGATTGCTGTGGGGTAAACGCGTTTCATGGGCGCTGAATCTACCACTGTCGCGATCACCTCGCACAGCCACTGCGCCCTGTTGTGGTGCGCCTTTACCCCCGACGCCAGTAAAACCGGGCGACACGGACAGCGTGCGACAAATCGACTCAGGGCGGGCTGCGAAAACCCGCAGCGTCAAGGTCGGCAATCTCAGTTAAAAGTCAATTAAAGTAAGGTTTCATGACGTTTCTCTCTTTGCTGTAAATAGAGAGTCCATCGCATTTGATCTACGGGCGGCGCGGGACTGCGGATCAGGCCTGCACTTTTTTCACATCAGCTTCACCTCGCCTCTACCCACCGCCCTTTACCGTGCCCACCATAAATCATGTCCAGTAAGGGCTCGCAGGTGGAAAGCATGGTGGCTGTTGCCTCTCAAAATACCCCGGACAATCGTCTTGAGCGCTGGGCAATACCCAGCCTGCTCCTGGCGTTTGTACTGTTTTATCTCGTCCCGTTAATGACCCACGGACTGTGGATCCCTGACGAAACCAGTTACGCCCAGATCAGTCAGGAAATGCTCCAGAGCGGCAACTGGGTAACGCCACACTTCATGGGGGTGCGGTATTTCGAAAAGCCGGTTGCAGGCTACTGGATGATTGCCATCGGGCAAGCCGTATTCGGTGACACTCTGTTCGGGGTACGGATAGCGTCGGCATTGAGCACCGGGCTGAGCGTGTGGCTGGCCTGGCTGATCGCCAGCCGACTGTGGAACGATCCGCGCACATCATTTGCCTGCGCCCTGCTCTATATGAGTTTTGGCCTGGTCGCCGGTGAAGCGGGATACGCCAACCTCGATCCGCAATTCACGCTTTGGGTCAACCTGAGCCTGGTCGCCCTGTGGTTCGCCTTTGACGCTAAAAATCGCCGTGCGCGGCTCTCGGCCTGGGTGGTCTTGGGCGCGGCTTGCGGCATGGGTTTTTTGACCAAGGGCTTCCTGGCCTGGCTTCTGCCTGTGTTGATCGGCCTGCCCTATGCCCTGTGGCAACGACGCGTTAAAGACCTGTTGCTTTACGGCCCACTGGCGTTGCTGGTGGCGACGGCCGTGTGCTTACCCTGGGCGCTGGCTATCGAGCATCAAGCACCTGACTTCTGGCAGTTTTTCTTCTGGAACGAACACATTCGCCGTTTTAGCGCGAGTGATGCGCAGCACACCCAGCCCTGGTGGTTTTACCTGCCGTTGCTGCTCGCTGCCAGCCTGCCGTGGGCGGCATTACTGCCCTCGACACTGGTGGATGCCTGGAAGCAAAAAAGCCAACCTGCCATCGGCTATCTGCTGCTGTGGCTATTGTTGCCACTGGGCATGTTCAGCCTGAGCAAGGGCAAGCTGCCAACCTATATCCTGCCGTGCCTGCTGCCTTTGGCCTTGTTGATGGGGCATGCATTGATTGCGTGGGTCAATCAGGGTCGCGGCCGGAACATCCGGATTAACGGGCTGTTGAATACGTTATTGTCCGTCGCAGGACTGGCAGGGTTGGTGTACCTGCAAGTCGCCCGCCCGGTCTACGCCAATACCGAGATGTTTAGCCTGTCTCTGGGCTTTATCGTGCTGATGGTCTGGCTGCTGACAAACGCCTTGCAAGCCATGCGACCGCTGACCTTGTGGGCCGCACCGGCACTGGGCATGGGGGTGCTGGTGGCTTTGCTGCCGGCCGCGATGCCCGCCACGGTGGTTAATAGCAAAATGCCCGATCAGTTTATTGCCGAACATTCCCAGGAACTGAGCCAGACCAGCTCCTTGCTGAGTAATGATCTGGGGGCCGCCTCGGCACTGTCCTGGCGATTGGGTCGCCCTGAAGTAACCCTTTACGACACCGTGGGCGAACTCAAATATGGCCTCGGCTACAGTGATTCAGCTAAGCGTAAGGTGGACGTCGATACTATCAACGGGTGGATGAAAGAAGCTCAGTCGCGCGGTTCTGTTGGCGTGGTGATGCGGGTTAACTCGGCCCAGGAAGTCCACGAAGTCGAGTTGTTACCTCTGGGTGGCAAGCGCTATGAGCGCGCAAACCTGGCTATTTTCATCTTCCCTAAGGCCAAGTCTGAATGATGACGCTCAAACATTGGGTTTCTGCACACCGCTCGCTGCTGATTTTACTGACCGTATCCGCCTTACTGCTGTTGCTGGGTCTGGGTTCACGGGAGCTCTGGGGGCCGGAAACCCGTTGGGCCAACATCGCCCTCCAGATGCTGCAAACCGGGGATTACCTGGACCCATACCTGATGGGGAGCGCCTATTACGACAAGCCCTTGCCGTCCTATTGGCTGATTACCGCGACGGCGGGCGTGCTCGGAGAGTTGAATCATTGGTCTTTGCGCCTGCCTTCGGTCATCGCGGCGTGGCTGAGCGTGTGGCTGATTTACCTGGTCGGCGAGCGGCTGTTCAGCAAAAGCACCGGTCTGATAGCCGGCTGGATGCTCGCCACAACCTTTTACTTCGTGTTTTGGGGGCGTGTGGCCACCGCCGACATACTGACCCTGTGCGGTCTGTTGGCAGCCGTCTGGTGGTATTTTCGGGGGCCGCAAGACACGCGCTTTAGCCGCTATTGCGTGTTCTTCCTGCTGCTGGCCTTGACCTCTTTATGCAAAGGGTTGATCGGCTTTGTGTTGCCGGGGCTGGTGCTGTTGCCCCATGTGCTCAGCGAGCAACGCTGGAAGCGCCATCTGAACGTCAGGTTGGTGTTGGCGCTGGCCATCGCCCTGCTGGTCTATATGATCCCGTTTGTGCTCTCGCACTTGTATGGCGCGCCCACTTACGGTGAAAGCGGATTGGGGCTGGTAGTGCGTGAAAACGTCGTGCGCTTCTTCCAGCCTTTCGACCATATGGGGCCGATCTACACCTACCTGATCTATCTACCGGTTTACACCCTGCCATGGGCGCCGCTGTGGATCATCGGGCTGTGGGTGGCCGTGCGCAACTGGCGGCATATCGAGCCCAATGCTCGCTGGCTGGTCTGGGGGTTGGCGCTGTTGTTTATGTTCTTCACCGCCAGTGGCAGCCGCCGCAGTTACTACGTGCTACCCCTCGTTCCTTTTGCCCAACTAGTGGCGGCCTGGTGGGTGACACGGCGCCTGCAACAGCGCAAAAAAAATATCGGCCCGGTCTGGAAGACGTGCTTCGCCGCGAGCACAGCCTTGCTGCTGTTGGTGCTTGGGGTGTTTTATCCGTGGTCCAACGGCGGCGGTGGCGTGATCCAGTTCGCTCAGGACGTCAAAGTCCAAGCCAGTGAGCAAGCGCCTTGGGATCAATGGCGCATGGTCATGATCGATGCTGATAACAAACTGCCCCTGTATGTTCAGAACCAGAGGCAATCGTTTTATTACGTCAGCCAGGATCAGGACTTCCCGCGTCATGGCAGCAGTGCAGAGTTGATGGCATGGCTGGATAAAACCAGCGGTCAACACTTCAACCCGCAACGCACGCTGATCTTCGCCCAGTACCGTAACGGCGATCCGTTGCCGCTGGGCTACCTGGGCGTGGATCATCGCGTCGTGACCAGCCAGGCCGACAACGGTGACCGCCTGCTGCACAGCCGTCAGGGGGCGAGCGTGGCGTATATTCCCGCCGAGTTGCACTAAACCTGTAGTCGCTGTCGAGGTGCGAGGCTGCGATCGGCGGCGAAGCCGTCGCACATCAGTTATCGCACTATCAGCATTTAGAGAATGCGGTACAACAACCGCTCGATCCGAACCCGGCTCACTCGACGCAAGAACTTGGCCACCGCTGGTGGGTAATCCGTCAGGGTGTCTAGGTTTTTGAAGTGGTCGATGCGCTGGGTGTGAGCGAAGATCGCGTCCAGCTCTTTGCCTCGCTGCTCCAGCAGTTCACGGCGCGGGTCGTCGATCAGCAGACCGTTTTCCAGATCCAGGCGGAACGCTCGGGGATTGAGGTTATTACCGGTGAGCAAGGTATAACGGTCGTCGACCCACATGCCTTTGAGATGGTAGGTATTGTCACCATCACGCCACAGGTGCAGGTTGAGCAAACCGCTGTCGATCATGCGTTGATGGCTTTTGGCAAAGCGGCGCAGGCTCAATTCATATAAATACGGCAGCGCCGCAATCACTCGAAACGGCTCGCTCGGCGGGATATAGAAGTCGTTAGCGGTCTTGTCACCGACCACGATATCAATCTTCACGCCACGCTCCAGTGCCCGGTTGATTTCACGGGTTACGGGTAATGGCAGGTTGAAGTACGGTGTACAAATGGTCAGCTGCTGCTGGCTGCTGGCGATCAGCTCGCAAATCACCCGGCTCAGCGGATTGTTTTTGCCCACGCCCAACAGCGGGCTAACCGATAAGCCAAAATGCCCGGTTGTCCCCAAGTAGGTGTCGTAACTGGCTTTTTTCAGGCGGCTGCGCAAGTCACCGATGGCACTGCGTAAACTGCGGGTTGACGGCAATGAAGGTAGATCCAGGCGATGCACCGCCTTGGTCTCGATCAGGTCTTGCTGGATAAAGCGCTGCATCGAGTCAGCCAGCGGCTTGTTATGCAGCACGTGATAACGGTCGAAGCGGTATTTGTCGAACTTGTGCAGGTACACGTTATTCAGGCTGGCGCCGCTGTAGATCACGCAATCGTCAACAATAAAACCCTTGAGATGCAGCACCCCGAACAGTTCGCGGGTTTGCACCGGCACGCCATAAATCGGCACTTCAGTGGCGTGGGCCTGGGTTTGCGCCTGATACCAGGCGGCATTGCCGGGTTGCTTGCCCGCCCCGATCAAGCCGCGCTGAGCACGCAGCCAATCGACCACGACGGCAATTTCAAGCTCGGGCCGGGCGGCTTTGGCGGCGTGCAAGGCGTCGAGAATTTCCTGACCGGCTTCGTCCTGTTGCAGGTACAAAGCCACCAGCGTGATGCGCTGTCGAGCGCCCGCAATGTGCTCCAGCAGGCAGCGTCGAAAGTCAGCGGCGCTGGGCAAGGTACTGAACGCATCGGCAGCCAGCGGGAAGCTACGCAGCTTGGGTAGCAAGGAACGTTTGAAGAGCAACGGCATAGGGCTCGCTATGGGTCGAATGCAAATGACCGCAAAGCTTACACGATTGGGCTTTGAAGCTGTAGTGACGGGAATCACCTGTCACATCCCGCCTCGGCCACTGGGGGGAGAAGTGCAGTTGAGCCCGGGCGCGCATTGATAATGCCCGGCTGATCAACCTCGTTCTTTGGGAATAATTAACTTTGGGGAAATTCCTATTTACTGAAGATAACCACCGCTCCAAGGTATATAGCGAGTGGCCACCGAAGGCAGCCAAACCCGTAACGGCGGGATGATTCAACACGCGACCGCACCCGTCGTGCTGCCAGGTACATGAAGGCAGGTGGCTATATCGGCACCGCGTGTGCAGGGTTTTCTCGATCCGCCAGAACTCTGCCAGAACTTGGGAGAGACGAATCGCACGATCCCGCTTGGCGCAGCGACGACGAGTTGAACAAGACGGTGCATGACCTTCTGACGCAGGTCAGTCAGGAAGCCGATATGCGCAACCGCTACGCGTTATGAGTCAGATTCAGCAGTCGTGCAATGTCGCGCGCTCGGTCGGTGAGCAGTTGCGCCGCCTGTGCGCAAGCGTCTTCGAGGCTCATCGGGCCGCTGGTCAAGGCAAAGGCGGCGTTGATCCCGTGCTCGTATAACGCCTGATAGCCCTCACCCAAGGTGCCTGCCAGCACCACCACCGGTACGCCTTGAGCCTGAGCGATACGCGCCACGCCAAACGGTGTTTTGCCGCGCAGGGTTTGCGCATCAAAGCGGCCTTCGCCGGTGATCACCAGGTCTGCGCCTTTGACGGCTTCAGCGAGGCCCACCAGCTCCGCAACCACTTCTACCCCTGCGCGAAACTGCGCCCCCAAAAACGCTTTGGCGGCAAACCCGAGCCCACCGGCAGCCCCCGAACCCGGCTCATCACGCACATCGTTGGGCAAGACTTTGGCGCAGTGATCGGCAAAATGGCCCAAGGCGCTATCGAGTAAGCGAACCTGCTCAGGCGAGGCGCCTTTTTGCGGGCCGAATATGGCCGACGCACCGTGCTCGCCACATAACGGATTGTTAACGTCGGCGGCTATTTCGAAACGCACTTCGCTCAAACGTGGATCAAGCCCCGCCCGATCAATGCGCGCAACCTTCGCCAGCGCCAGTCCACCCGGCGCCAGACTTTCGCCCTGCTCATCGAACAAACCCAGGCCCAAAGCCTGCAAAGCCCCGGCGCCCGCGTCGTTGGTGGCGCTACCGCCGATGGCCAGGATGATCCGCTGGGCTCCGGCATCAAGCGCCGCCTTGATCAACTCGCCCGTACCGAAGGTGCTGCTGATGCACGCGTCGCGCTCGCTGCGGGCAACCAGTTGCAAACCGCTGGCTTCAGCCATTTCAATAATTGCCGTGCGGCTCTCGGGCAGCCAGCCCCAGTTGGCCTCGACCGAAGCGCCCAACGGACCCTGCACTCGATTACGGTGCAACTGGCCATTACCCGCAGCAACAATCGCGTCTACCGTGCCTTCGCCGCCATCAGCCATGGGGCACGTGATCAGTTGCGCATCAGGCCATACATCGCCCAAACCGGCGGCAATGGCATCGGCGACCTTTTCGGCGCTCAGGCTGTCTTTGAACGAGTCAGGGGCAATCACGATTTTCATGGGGCGAATCTCCAGTTCTTATGCCCCTCATGCTGCCAGTAACCGGGGGTAAACACGCCAGTCTGGTGCACAAGCAAACACAGGGTTTGTTGTTCATTTTTACAAGACGCAGGGGTTCAGCTCTGGGGCAGCAGTTGCACACCCAGATACAACGCCAGCATGCCATTGAGGCTCAATGGATCAACGCCGCTTAACTCAGCGATGCGCTCCATGCGGTAGCGCAGACTGTTGCGGTGGATGCCCAGGGCATCGGCGCAGAGTTGGCTTTGGCCATCGTGCTCACACCAACTGCGCAGGGTGGTAATCAGTTGGCCATTGCTGTCTTTGGCCTGCACTTTGTGCAACGGCCCTAACAGCTCTTCGAGGGCGTCGTCGTTGCGATGGCGCCACAACATGACCGGCAGTCGATAACGATTGAGTGCCAGCAAACGCGTGTGCGGCACTACATCCCGGCCGTAAGCCAGCAAGTCTGCAACCCGTCGATAACAGCGGCGCAAGCCTTTTAGCGCCTGCGCTTGATCGCCTGCTGCCACGCGTACGACTTTCCAGCCCAGGCCCTCAAGCTTCTCAAGCAAGCGCAGGTCATCCAGCACCACCGTGGCCGGGCGGCACCACAACAACGAGCCCGTGGCCGGGGTCACGCACCAACTGTCCGGGTAGCGTGATTGCAACCAGGCGCTGAGCGCTTCAGCACTGTGGCCCTTGTCCAGCTCAAACAGGTACGGAATACGCGACAACTGCGGCTTGAGCCCCAACTGCTGGGCTTCGTCGATAAGGCGCGGTGAATCACCCGTGTCGCTGAGCAGCAAGGCCACCAGGTCGTCACAACGTTGACGCCGCCATTGTTGCTCCGCCTGCTGATGGCGCTGGCCCACCAGCATCTCGGCGGTCATGCGCACCAGTTCAGCATAGGTGCGCAGCAATTCGGGCTCGCCCGTCAGGCCCAGTACGCCGATCAGGCGCTGGTCGAGCAACAGTGGCAGGTTAATGCCCGGCTGTACGCCTTTGAGGTGCTTGGCGGTTTGCGCGTCAATTTCCACGACACGCCCATTGGCCAGCACCAGTTGTGCGCCTTCGTGTCGAGTATTGATACGCTCGGGCTCACCACTGCCTAGAATCAGGCCCTGGCTGTCCATGACGTTTACGTTGTACGGCAAAATGGCCATCGCGCGATCCACGATGTCCTGCGCCAAATCATGATCCAGTTCAAACATAGGGTGACAATCCTTGGAAACATTTGTTCATGGGCACAGGTGGCTCAGCGAAATGCTGTGCGGTGGCACAAAGACAGTGACGTTGAGGTGACCGAGACTCATGCAGCGATCAACGTTAACCTCGGATCGTGAAAAAACATAATAAAGTGAGACATAAGATGTTAAAGAGCGCCAACGCGTCGCTGACCGGCGACGACGATAAAAACGCCATCTACAAGCGAATTACCCTGCGCTTGATCCCCTTTATCTTCATTTGCTACCTGTTCAACTACCTCGACCGGGTTAACGTAGGATTTGCCAAGCTGCAAATGCTTGATGCGCTGAAGTTCAGCGAGACCGTATACGGCCTTGGCGCCGGTATTTTCTTTATTGGCTACGTGTTGTGTGGCGTGCCGAGCAACCTGGCGCTGACCCGTTTCGGCCCGCGCCGCTGGATTGCGGTGATGATGATCAGTTGGGGCTTGCTCTCGACCTGCCTGATGTTCGTCACCACACCGACCCAGTTCTATACCCTGCGGCTGTTGACCGGCGCTGCCGAAGCCGGTTTTTTTCCGGGCGTGGTGTTGTACCTCTCGCAGTGGTTCCCGACCTTCCGCCGTGGTCGGATCATGGCGTTGTTCATGTCAGCTATTCCGGTGTCCGGACTGATTGGCGGCCCTTTCTCTGGCTGGATTCTTAGTCATTTTGCGGCAGGCCAAGGTGGCCTTGCGGGCTGGCAGTGGATGTTCGTGCTGCAAGGGATTCCCACCGTGCTGCTCGGCGGCCTGGCGATTTTCCTGTTGAGTGACAGTTTCGCCAACGCCAAATGGCTGAGCGCGCATGACCGTGCCGCACTCGAAGCCGACCATCGCCTGGACGCCGCCAGCCGACCGTCTACCGCTAGCGACTCACTGCTGGCGGTGTTCAAAAACCCGGCTATCTGGGCGTTTGGCCTGATTTACTTCTGCATCCAGAGCGGCGTATACGCGATCAACTTTTGGCTCCCGTCGATCATCAAGAACCTGGGCTTCAGCGACACTCTGGTGATCGGCTGGATCAGCGCGATTCCGTACTTGCTGGCAGCGGTCTTCATGTTGCTGGTGGGCCGTTCTGCCGACTTGCACAAGGAGCGCCGCTGGCACTTGGTGGTGCCCATGTTGATGGGCGCCGCGGGCCTGATCATTGCGGTCAACTTTGCGACTCAACCGGCCATTGCGATTATGGGGCTGACCATCGCCACCATGGGCGCGTTGACCGGCCTGCCGATGTTCTGGCCGGTGCCGACCGCCATGCTCAGCGCGGGCGCGGCAGCCGGAGGTTTGGCGCTGATCAACTCCATGGGGCAAATGGCGGGTTTTCTGAGCCCGTACCTGGTGGGGTTTGTCAAAGACACCACCGGTTCCACCGATGTGGCCTTGTACCTGCTGGCCGCCGTGATTGTCGGTGGCAGCTTGTTGGCACTGCGCATGACACGGGGCATGAGTCACGCGTAAGGCCACACCCTCGCCTCGCGATCTTATGATCTTTCAAAAGATCGCGAGGCAAGCTCGCGCCTACAGCGCTATCCTCGAATCCACCTGCGATTTGCCCTACAACACCTTCAGGCCTCAAGCTACAGGCTCCTAAAAATCATAAAGTGCGTTTCAACGAGGCTGTTGTGTCTAAAGGTATTGTTTTATCGGTTCTGGCATCGAGCCTGTTCGGTGTCATGTATTACTACACATCCCTGCTCTGGCCCTTGAGCGGTGCCGAAATTTTCGGCTGGCGCATGCTGCTGACACTGCCGTGCATGACGCTGTTCATGTGCTTTTCTGGCGATTGGCGACGCGTTCCCGTCATCATCTCCCGGCTGCGTCAGCAGCCCCGAATGTGGGCTGTTCTCGTCGCATCCAGCGCCTTGGTTGGCGTGCAACTCTGGCTGTTCCTGTGGGCGCCGCTCAATGGGCACAGCCTGGACGTTTCACTGGGCTATTTCCTGCTGCCGCTGACGATGCTCCTGACTGCTCGGCTGGTGTTTGGCGAGCACTTGTCACACCTGCAAAAAATCGCCGCTGCGCTGGCCGCCATCGGGGTTGCCAATGAGGTGTACCGCGTAGGCGGGTTTTCGTGGACCACATTGCTGGTGGCCATCGGCTACCCGATGTATTTCGTGCTGCGCAAACGCGCGGGCACCGACAACCTCGGCGGCCTGTGGTTTGACATGCTGTTGTTGATCCCGGTGGCATGGTGGTTTGTGCAGAGCGGTGAGCACGGTTTCGACGTGGCCAGTCTGCGCCCGGCGCTGTACTTTCTGATCCCGGTACTGGGCGGCATCAGCGCACTGGCCTTGATCAGCTACATCATCGCCAGCCGTATGCTGCCTTTTAGCCTGTTCGGCCTGCTCAGCTATGTCGAACCGGTATTACTGGTGTTTGTCGCCCTGTTGCTGGGCGAAAGCATCAGCGCCGGTCAATGGCTCACGTACCTGCCGATATGGCTGGCCGTGATGGTGCTGATATTTGAAGGTTTCAAGCATCTGTTGCGTCAACGGCGGTCGGTTTAGCGCGTGGCTGCTGGCTGAAGGCTACCGTTAATCACTTTTTTCAGAAAACACGAACGCGCGTTTAAAACGTGTTTGGCCCAGTATTTGCTTGGGCTATTAAAGTTTCACAGTTTTTAACAAGAGTTTGCGCCAACTAATTGGTTTAAAAGAGATTTGCCAATGCTGCCCAACAACCTCAAGCTACGTGCCCACTCTAATGAGTAACGTTGTAGATCCATTGAGGTTGTTGTGTCTAAAGGCATTGTTTTATCGATTTTGGCTTCCTGCTTGTTCGGCGTCCTGTACTACTTTACTTCTCTTCTTCGGCCCCTTGATGGCCAGGAAATCTTTGGCTGGCGAATACTTATCTCGCTGCCGTTCATGACTCTCTTCATCTGCCTCTCCGGCGACTGGAAATGGGTTCCATTAATTTTCAATCGCTTACGAGATAAACCTCTACTGATTCCTTGCGTGTTGATTACCAGCTTCCTGGTAGGGCTACAGCTATGGATGTTTATGTGGGGGCCTCTGAATGGGCATGGGCTGGATGTCTCGCTGGGCTACTTCCTGTTGCCGCTGACGATGATCCTCACCGGGCGCATCGTCTACGGTGAGCACCTCTCGCACTTGCAGAAGATAGCCACGGTGCTGGCGGTGATTGGCGTGGCCAATGAGCTGTATCGCACGGGCGGTTTTTCGTGGACCACGCTGGTCGTGGCCATCGGTTACCCACTGTACTTCGTGCTGCGCAAAAAGATCGGCATCGATAACCTTGGCGGACTGTGGCTGGACATGCTGCTGATGGTTCCGGTCGCCCTGTGGTTCGTACTGGCAGGCCCGCACGTCGATCTTGGCGCACAGCGTGAAGCTTTGTACGCGTTGGTGCCTTTGATGGGGGTCATCAGTGCGGCTGCAGGCTTTGCCTACATCCTGGCCAGTCGATTACTGCCGTTCAGCCTGTTCGGTCTGCTCAGCTACGTTGAACCGGTGTTGCTGGTGGCCGTTGCATTGTTGCTGGGCGACAGCCTGGAAGACGGCCAGTGGCTGACCTACGGGCCGATCTGGCTGGCAGTGGGCGTGTTGGTCATCGAAGGTTTGAAACACGTGAGCCGGCAACGCCGCTCAATCTGAGGCGAGGCGCGTGCCCTCCCCCCGCGCCTCCTGGCTTCACGCTGGCAACCACAGTCTGAAGCGGGCGCCACCCAAGGGTGATTGCTCGACGCTTAACGTGCCGCCCTGGGCCTCCAGGGCGCGCCGACTGATCGCCAGCCCCAGCCCGAAGCCCCCGGTGGCCCGATCACGGCTGCGGTCCAGCCGATAGAACGGCTCAAAAATGCGCTCGCGCTCCTGCTCAGGGATGCCGATGCCGTCGTCATCCACCCACAATTCACAACCTTGCGCCCCCAGACTCACCCCTATCTGAATTCGTCGATCGCAATAGCGCATGGCGTTGCGCACCAGGTTTTGCAGCGCGCGAGCCGTGAGGCGCGGGTCCAGCGCAAAACGCTCTTCGGTGCCCTGCAACAGCACGTCCAGAACGATTTGCGGCGCTTCGAGCTCTTCGTCAAAACTGCCCAGAATGCTGTCGATAAACTCAGCCAGCGACACCTCGACCCGCTCAGGTACCCGCGCCGGATTTTGCAGGCGACTGAAAGACAACAATTCCAGAACCAATTCATCCAGTTCGCGTATGTGCCCGACCAGCAGGTGCAAACGCTCACGACTTACCTCGGGCAGGTCGTCACACAAGACCAGCGCCAGGCCAAAATCGAGCCGAGTCAATGGAGTACGCAACTCATGTGAGACCGCGTTGAGCAAATCACGCTGTTGGTTAAGCAGGTTTTCAATGTCCTGGGCCATGGAGTCAAAAGCGCTGGCCAGTCCATGGATGTTAGAGCGCGCCGAAATCTGTGTGCGCTCACTCAACTGGCCCTGACCAATACGTGCCGCCGTGCGTTTAAGCTGCTCAAGGTCGCGCCAGTGCGGGCGCAGCCACAGCAGCAACCCCCCCAGCAAGGCGGCTCCGATCAGTACGTTGATGCTCCAATACAGCACGTTCATGTCGAGCGGGTCGGGCGGCATCACCAGCTCAATGGCTTGTTGCTGGTCCAGTGGCGATACCACTCGCGTCCTCCAGCCCCACTCGCCAATGCGCAGAACGCCCTGCCCCTGATGCAACTGGTGCTGCTCTTTGGCAGTGAACTGAGGGTCGGTAATCGGCAACAGGTTGACGCGCAGCGGATCGAATTGCGCATCCAGTTGATGTGCAAGCGCTGGCCATTGCTCTGCAGGTAACGCATGAAATTGTTTGACCAGCAGGGTCTGCATGCCACGCGACATGTCGACGTTGTAGTTCATGAAGCGATCATGGAAAACCGTGACGATGAGCGTGGGCACCAGGTAAATGGCTGCCGCAAAGGTCACAATCGTAACCAGATACAGCCGTATGAGGATTTTGAACACGAATCAGCATTCCCATTCCGAGCGGCTGAACAAGTAACCCTTGCCCCACACGGTTTTGATCTTGCGTGCTTCACCGGCGTCATCGTCGAACTTGCGCCGCAACTTGGAAATAGCCACGTCCACCGAGCGGTCGGTGCCGTTGAACTCAATGCCTCGCAGGCGTTGCAAGATCTGGTCTCGGCTGAGCACTTCACCGGCATGCCGGGCTAATACCACCAAGAGGTTGTATTCGCCGCTTGAGAGCTCGATGATGTCACCGCGCCATGTCACAGTGCGCTCCGACAGGTCGATACATAGGTTGCCCATCAGAATCCGGTCGCTGGCCACCTGCGGCTCTGTCAGGCTGCTGCGCCGCAATAAAGTGCGTACGCGCGCCAACAGCACCCGGGGATCGCAAGGTTTTGTCACATAATCGTCGGCGCCCATTTCTAGCCCCAGCACCTGATCATGGCTATCGTCGCGCGCAGTCAACATCAGGATCGGCAGGCTCGCGGAGTCGGCACGCAACAAACGACAGACTTGCAAACCATCAAGGCCCGGCAGCATCAGGTCGAGAATCACCAGGTCTGCAGGATGGCTTCGCGCCAAGTCACGGACCTGGTCACCGCGTGCAATCACGCTGACTTGATAGCCGTTGCGTTCCAGATAGCTGGCAATCAGCTCCGAAAGTGCGGCGTCATCTTCGACCAGTAAAATAGTGGGCATAATAAATGCTTACAAACAGGGAAAGTCCGAAGGATATACAACCTCAAAGGGATAGGAGCAGAACCTTCACATTTTTTCACACACCACCTACACAGCTTCACAACGCCTTTTGCGTGCTGCGCTTAGCATGCCAAGGTCTTTTACAGACATATCCAGCATTTATAAGAAGGCACGAACGTTGAAAAAGCTCTTCGTCCCGCTATGTCTTTCGGCACTGGCTATAGCCCTGAGTGCCTGCGGCAAAAGCCCCGCCACTGAACAAAAGACACCTTTGGTTAAGGTCAGCACTGAAGTCATCGTCCCGCAAAGCCTGTCGATCACCAATGAACTGAGTGGCCGCGTGGTTGCTCCGCGTGTTGCTCAAGTCAGCGCCCGCGTCGCCGGAGTGGTTTTGAAACGCGCTTTTGAGGAAGGCAGCGAAGTCAAGCAAGGCGATGTGTTGTTTGTGATTGATCCCGCGCCCTTGAAGGCTGAGTTGGACAGTGCTCAGGCAGCACTGCGCAAATCCGAGGCACTGGCGCTGCAGGCAAAACTGCAAGATCAGCGCTACAGCGCTTTGGTTGACAGCAATGCCGTCAGCCGCCAGGACTACGACAACGCCCGCGCGCAAACCCAGCAGGCGCAAGCCGATGTGGCCGCCAACAAGGCTGCGGTACAGCGCGCCAGGCTGAACCTGGGTTACGCCACCGTGACCGCCCCGATTTCCGGGCGCATCGGTCGCGCACTGGTCACTGAAGGCGCACTGGTGGGTCAGGGCGAAGTCACCCCCTTGGCGCGCATTCAGCAGTTGGACCCGATTCAGGTTGACCTGATGCAATCGACCCGCGATCTCGACAACCTGCGTGATTCATTCCGCGCCGGCGAGTTGCAACAGGTGGGCAAGAATCAGGCGGCCGTCACCTTGATCCGCGACAACGGCAGCCCTTACCCGCTGCCCGGCAAACTGCTGTTCACGGATCTGAGTGTTGATCCGAGCACCGGGCAAATCATTCTGCGCAGCGAATTCGCCAACCCGGACCACGACCTGCTGCCTGGCAGCTTTGTCAGGGTGCGCCTGGAGCAAGCGGTCAACAAGCAAGGGATCAGCGTGCCGCAGCGCGCCATTTTGCGTGACAGCGCCGGTGTAGCCCAGGTGCTGCTGATCGATACCGAGAACCGGGTCAAGCAGCAACCTGTGCAATTGGGCGGTGTATTGAATGATCGCTGGATCGTCAACGACGGCCTCAAGGCTGGCGACCGCATTGTGATCGAAGGTCTGCAACATGCTCGTCCCGGCGAACAGGTGCAAATTGATGACCCCAAACTTCCTCTCGCACACGCCATGGATCAGTGAGCATGCCGCAGTTCTTTATTGATCGCCCGATCTTTGCTTGGGTAGTGGCGTTGTTCATTGTGCTGGCCGGGGCATTGGCAATCCCACAGTTGCCAGTGGCCAAATACCCGAACGTAGCGCCCCCGCAAGTTGAAGTGTATGCGGTGTATCCCGGCGCCTCGGCACAAACCCTGGATGAAAGCGTGGTCAGCCTGATCGAGCAAGAGCTCAACGGTACCGACGGCCTGCTGTATTTCGAGTCCCAGAGTAGCCTTGGCAGTGCCAGCATTACCGCGACCTTCAAACCTGGCACCGATCCGGAACTCGCGCAGGTCAACGTGCAAAACCGCCTTAAAGCAGTGGAGTCGCGTCTGCCGCAGGCGGTGATTCAGCAAGGCTTGCAGGTCGAGAAGATTTCATCGGGCTTTTTGATGCTGGTGACGCTCACCGCCGACGAGACCAGCGGGCTGGATGAAATTGCACTCAGCGATTATCTGGCGCGCAACGTCATGAACGAGGTCAAGCGCGTCGAAGGGGTGGGCAAGGCCCAGCAGTATGGTTCCGAGCGCGCGATGCGAATCTGGATTAACCCGCAAAAGCTGATTGCCTTCAACCTCACGCCTGCTGACGTCAGCCAGGCCATTGCCAGCCAAAACGCCCAGGTATCAGCCGGCAGCATCGGCGATTTGCCGGGTCGCTCGACGCAGGAGATTACCGCTACGGTACTGGTCAAAGGCCAACTGTCGAGCCCGCAAGAGTTCGGCGATATTGTGCTGCGGGCGAACCCAGACGGCTCTTCGGTACGCATCAGCGATGTGGCGCGGGTTGAAATCGGCAGCCAGGAATACCAGTACGGTACACGTCTGAACGGCAAGTCTTCCAGCGCCTTCAGTGTAAAACTGGCTCCCGAGGCAAACGCCTTGAGCACGGGCAATTTGATCCGGGCCAAGATGGACGAGCTAAGTCACTACTTCCCGATCGGCGTTGAATACAAGATTCCCTATGACACCACGCCTTTCGTCAAAGTCTCGATCACCAAGGTGATCTACACCCTGGTCGAAGCCATGGTGCTGGTGTTTGCAGTGATGTTCCTGTTCTTGCAGAACATCCGTTACACCCTGATTCCTACGCTGGTGGTGCCCGTGGCACTGATGGGCACGTTTGCCACCATGTTGGTCATGGGGTTCTCGATCAACGTATTGACCATGTTCGGCATGGTGCTGGCCATCGGTATTCTGGTGGACGATGCGATCGTGGTGGTTGAGAACGTCGAGCGGATCATGGTCAGCGAAGGGCTGTCTCCCCGCGAGGCCACTCGCAAGGCAATGACACAAATCAGCGGCGCCATTATCGGTATCACCCTGGTGCTGGTCGCCGTGTTCATCCCCATGGCGTTTATGCCGGGTTCGGTCGGGGTGATTTATCAGCAGTTCTCGGTGGCAATGGCCACCTCGATTCTGTTTTCGGCGTTTTTGGCCCTGTCGCTGACCCCGGCGCTGTGCGCGACCTTGCTCAAACCCATCGCCAAGGACGAACACCATGCCAAGAGCGGCTTTTTCGGATGGTTCAACCGCACGTTTGAGCGCATGTCCGAAGGCTACGAGCACTGGGTGGTGCACCTGATCAAGCGCAGCGGGCGTTATCTGCTGCTATACGGTGCGTTGGTGGTGGTGCTGGTGGTGTGTTTTGCACGCCTGCCCTCCTCGTTTCTGCCGGTTGAAGATCAGGGGTTTATCATTACTGACATCCAGTTGCCACCGGGTGCCAGTCAGAACCGCACCATTAAAGTGGCCCAACAGATCGAGGCGCACTACGCCACAGAGCCAGGCGTGGGCAATACCACGATGATTCTGGGCTTCAGCTTCTCGGGCAGCGGGCAAAACGCAGCGTTGGCTTTCACCACCTTCAAAGACTGGTCGACCCGGGGTGTCAAGGATTCCGCCTCGGCCATTGCTGATCGGGCCAATGGATTCTTCGGCGAACTCAAGGATGCGGTGGCGTTCGCTATCTTGCCACCTGCGGTCAGCGGTCTTGGCACTTCCAGCGGTTTTGAGTTGCGTCTGCAAGACCGTGGCGGCGTCGGTTATGACGTGCTGATGCAAGCTCGCACCGAGCTGTTGGCGCTGGCCGAGAAAAGCCAGGCACTGGCCAACGTGCGTGAAAGCGCCTTGGCAGAGAGTGCGCAGGTACAGCTTGAAGTCGACCGCAAACGGGCCAATGCACTGGGCATCTCGTTTGCTGATATTGGTAACGTACTGTCGACAGCCGTGGGCTCTGCCTATGTCAACGACTTCCCGAATCAGGGGCGCATGCAGCGGGTCGTGGTACAAGCAGAGGGGGACCAGCGCAGCCAGGTCGAAGACCTGCTCAAGATCAATGTGCGCAACAACCTGGGCAAAATGGTCCCGTTGTCGGCCTTTGTCCAGGCACGCTGGATTCAAGGGCCGTCCCAGTTGTCGCGTTACAACGGCTACCCGGCGGTGAGTATTTCTGGCGAAGCAGCAGCCGGTCACAGTACTGGCGAAGCGATGCTTGAAATGCAACGCCTGGTTGATCGACTGCCTGCCGGCATGGGCCTTGAGTGGACGGGTTTGTCGCTCCAGGAAAAACTCTCCGGAACGCTGGCTCCGATGTTACTCGGGCTGTCGCTCCTGGTGGTGTTCTTGTGTCTGGCGGCGCTGTATGAAAGCTGGTCGATCCCGACCGCTGTATTGCTGGTCGTGCCCTTGGGCATTCTCGGTGCAGTTTTAGCTGTCACCTTGCGCGGCATGCCCAATGACGTGTTCTTCAAAGTGGGCTTGATCACCATCATCGGCCTGTCGGCCAAGAACGCTATTCTGATCATCGAGTTCGCCAAGACCTTGTACGACGAAGGCCATGATCTGGTAGACGCGACCGTTCAGGCGGCGCGCTTGCGCTTGCGCCCGATTATTATGACCTCGCTGGCATTTATCCTGGGCGTGGTGCCGCTGGCGATTGCGACCGGTGCCAGTTCGGCCAGCCAGCAAGCCATTGGCACCGGCGTCATCGGCGGCATGATCGTTGCCACCCTGGCCGTGGTCTTTGTCCCGGTGTTTTTTGTAGTGGTCATGAAACTGACTCGCAGCAAGCCACGTCAAGGCTAACTGCTGCTGCGCGTGCTAAGGTTCGGCAACACTCAGTAACAGGGACAGTATTGTCGATGCCGCACCTTGCACGCACCCACCCCCGCTTGACCGCTGCCACCGTCATAGGGGTAGCGGTCGGCATTTTTGCTCCCGCCGCCACACTGACCACCAAGGTTCTATTGGGCTGGAACGCTGGCGTCTGGCTGTATTTACTGTTGACGCTGTGGTTGATGCTGCGCTCCAAGGTTGCCGACGTTAAGCGTACGGCAGAAGTTGAAGACGAAAATGCCAGCATGGTGTTGTTCACGGTGAGCATTGCTGCTATCGCCAGCCTGGCAGCCATCACCCTGGAACTCTCCGGCAACAGCAAGCTCAGCAATGCCGATCAACTGATTCACTACGCGTTCACCGGGATGACCGTGGTGGGCTCGTGGCTAATGATTGGGGTTATTTTCGGCCTGCACTATGCGCGACTGTTTTATAACAACGAAGGATCGGAGCCCGCATTGCGCTTCCCCGAAGGTGAACTGAACCCGGATTACTGGGACTTCATGTACTTCTCTTTCACCCTGAGCGTTGCGGTGCAGACATCGGACGTGAGCATCGCCACCCGTGAAATGCGCAAAGCCGTGCTTGGCCACTCACTGTTGGGGTTTTTGTTCAATACGGCGGTATTGGGGTTTTCGATCAACATCGCGGCAGGATTGTTTTGACGCCTATCTGCAGGAGCGAACTGCTCGCTCCTGCAGGGGGCGTGTTAGTTAGTCAGTTTCAAGCACACCGCGACGGATCTGGTCACGTTCGATGGATTCGAACAGGGCCTTGAAGTTACCTTCGCCAAAACCATCATCGCCCTTGCGCTGGATAAACTCGAAGAACACCGGCCCCATCAGGTTCTCAGAGAAGATTTGCAGCAGCAAACGCTTGTCACCTTCGACCGAAGAACCATCCAGCAAAATGCCACGCGACTGCAACGCTTCAACTGATTCACCATGGTTCGGCAAACGGCCTTCAAGCATTTCGTAGTACGTGTCGGGTGGAGCGGTCATGAAGCGCATGCCGATTTTTTTCAGCGCATCCCACGTCTTGATCAAATCATCCGTGAGGAAGGCAACGTGCTGAATGCCTTCGCCGTTGAACTTCATCAGGAACTCTTCGATCTGACCCGCGCCTTTAGACGACTCTTCGTTCAACGGGATGCGGATCATGCCATCGGGGGCGGTCATCGCTTTGGACGTGAGGCCGGTGTATTCACCCTTGATATCGAAGTAACGAATCTCACGGAAGTTGAACAGTTTTTCGTAGAAGTTGGCCCAGTAAGCCATGCGACCGCGATACACGTTGTGTGTCAGGTGGTCGATGATTTTCAGCCCGGCGCCGACAGGATTTCGCTCAACGCCTTCGATAAATACAAAGTCGATGTCGTAAATCGAGCTGCCCTCGCCGTAGCGGTCGATCAAGTACAGTGGTGCACCGCCGATGCCTTTGATGGCAGGCAGGTTCAACTCCATAGGGCCGGTGGGAATTTCGATGGGCTGAGCGCCCAGTTCGAGTGCGCGTGAGTAAGCTTTCTGCGCATTGCGCACGCGGAACGCCATGCCGCATACCGATGGCCCGTGCTCAGCGGCAAAATAAGAGGCCACGCTGTGCGGCTCGTTATTGAGGATCAGGTTGATCTGCCCCTGGCGATACAGGTGCACGTCCTTGGAACGATGGGTCGCCACCTTGGTGAAGCCCATGATTTCAAAGATCGGTTCGAGGGTATTAGGGACGGGGGCTGCGAATTCGATGAATTCAAAGCCCATCAGGCCCATTGGGTTTTCGTATAGATCAGCCATGTTGGCGCCTCATCAGAGTCATTTTTAGAATTAACAGGGGTTATTTGCTAAGAATGCTGAGGCACACAGGCGGCGCGCAAGAGATCCCGCGCACACTGCGCGCCAGGAAATCTCCGTAGATCAGTTGGAACCCGAATATCTTCATTTCGACCCATCTCTTACGCGGTAGGGACTTCTGCTGACAGAAGTCATTATTCTTGTATGCGTAAGCCGATTCTACATGGCGTAATCTGGTTTGTCCTACCCCCATGTGAAATAGCCTGAAAGCAGTGCTAGCCTTACGCGATTACGAGCTGATTTATGCTCAAGCCCTCTCTAATCCGCAGGATCCCTAATGCCCCTCACGCTGAAGTTGAATCGAAAATGGACCGATCGCTACGCGTTGATTGTACTCAGTGGATTACTTCCCATTGTATTGGGCGTGTTCATAATTCTTTGGCAGGCCCAGCGCTCATTGGAAATACTGGCCACCGAGACCGCTGCCGAAGCAGTTCGTCAGTTTGACTTAATGTTAGACAATGCCTCCCTTGCGGCCGATGTGGTGTTGCCACTCGCAGGCCAGGATTGCGCCCAGGTTGAATTGGCCTTGCGTGACCAGGTCACGCGGCGCCCCTTCGTACGCTCAGTGAATCTGGTCTGGGACAATCAGATTTACTGCACCTCTTTATTCGGCAGCTTTAAAGAAGAAGTCACCCCGGACAAGTATGCCGGTGGCGTGTTGTGGCTGCTGCCCGGAAACCCGGTGACTCCTGATGATCCCCTGCTGATTTACCGCAAACAAAAAGACCATAAAGGGGTGCTGGTCAGTCTTTATGGTTTTCACTTGGTCAACGTTTTGGGGTTAATCAACCAGAAAACCCAGCTATTGATTCAAGTGGGCAACCGCTGGATTGACCGGTACGGCCAAGTACGTGACACACCTTCACCTGCCTTTGCGGTGGCACAAGTTACCGTCCCCTCGACTCAATTTCCCTATCAAGTTGTGGCGGGATTCAAAGACGGGGTCATCGTGCAACATGTGCTTGACGAATACTCAGGATTCATCGGCTTACTTGTCTTTTTGGGCTTGATATCGGCGGCCACTGTTCAGCGCTTGCTGAAACGCTCATCAGCGCCGACCCACGAATTACAACGCGGCCTCGACGCCGCAGAGTTTATTCCGTACTTCCAGCCCGTCGTGCGCGGGGATACCAAACAATGGGTCGGTGCCGAAGTACTGATGCGCTGGCAACACCCCAAAGAAGGTCTGGTGCGTCCGGATTTGTTTATCCCGTTCGCCGAACATTCTGGCCTGATTGTTCCAATGACGCGCTCGCTGATGCGGCAATCCTCAGCCTTGCTGGCCCCTCACGTCAACAGCATGAGCCCGGGGTTTCATTTGGCTTTCAATATCACCGCTCGCCATTGCCAGGACCTTGAGTTAATTGAAGACTGCCGCCAGTTCCTCAACGCCTTTCCCAAGGGGCACATTAATCTTGTGCTGGAGCTAACCGAGCGCGAATTGATCATTCCTGACGAAACGACCCACACGCTGTTTGCGGCCCTCCACGAACTGGGGGTCATGATTGCCATTGATGACTTTGGTACAGGTCACTCAAGCCTCAGTTACTTGCATGATTTTAACGTCGACTATTTGAAAATCGACCAAAGTTTTGTTGCCATGATCGGCGCCGATGCATTACCCAGGCATATTCTGGACAGCATTATTGAGCTTAGCGCCAAGCTGGATTTGGGTGTTGTGGCTGAAGGTGTAGAAACAGAGGAGCAAAGCCAGTATCTGGTGTCAAAAGGGGTTGAGTTTTTACAAGGTTATCTCTTTGCACGCCCTCTGCCGGCAGACGACTTCATCAAGTCATTAGTGGCCAAGCATACAATGGCAGGTTAAAACACTCGGACCGTTGTTCGTATTGAGCAAACATCGGCTGGCACTGTGGGAATTAACAACTACAATTTTTTTGACCGATTGAAGAATGTTAACAGTGCATTTCGCAGCCTTTTAATGACGTCTGAACTGTTGGCTCACGGCCCTGTCAACTAGCTGCATACCATGCCTCATTAATTCACTTCGGCGCCTACGCCGAAGCTATGACTGGAGTAATGACTTTGTCTAGACTTGCCGAATACCGCGCCGCTGAAAAAGCGCTTCAAGAACAACTGGCGCAATTGGAAGCCATGAAAAATGATGCCGGGCTGAAAAAGGAAATCGAGTTCGAACAAAAACTCCAATCATTGATGAAGTCTTATGGTAAAGGCCTGCGTGAGATTGTGGCCATACTTGATCCAAACCCGTCTGCTGCAAAACATTCCGCAGCCCCAAAGCAGCGTAAGGCGCGGGTTTTAAAAGTGTATAAAAATCCGCACACCGGCGAGCTGATTGAAACTAAAGGCGGCAACCACCGTGGCCTTAAGGCCTGGAAAGAACAATACGGCGCTGCCACCGTCGAGTCTTGGCTGAGGACTTAATACGTTAGCGTTATAAAAATACGGTTCACTTAGACGCCCGCTGACAGGCAATCCTTTAAATGTTCAAACGATGCAACGATCGCGTGTCAGGACGCTTCTACCCAAGTACAACTATTAACGAAGTATAAATGCGCAAAGCCAAGTAGGAAAAATCCGTTGCAGACGACTGGCTTGTCTTTTGAGAGGAAAGGCCGAGCAAGATCAATATCTTTCACAGATTTTTCACATGATGCGCCACAGGATAGAGACTGCTAAAGGACTAGCGCCCCATGCCCGCTTCGGCGGGCTTCTTTTTACCTGCATTTTGTCACCTCGCCCCATTCTGATCATCAGGGGTGCCCTCAGACAAAGGTCTTTTGCTGCAAACGGGTTTGGCGCAAGCCGTCACATTCCGTATCATTCGCCCATCGACCCATTACCCATGCAGCACTTTCGGAGGGTTCATGAGCCTGCAAGATCTGAACAACATCCCTGGCGTTACGGCACAACCGGACAGCGCTACCCAAAAATTCGTCTTTAACCACACCATGCTGCGCGTGAAGAACATCGAAAAATCCCTCGATTTCTACACCCGCGTCCTGGGTTTCTCATTGGTTGAAAAACGTGACTTCCCTGAAGCCGAATTCAGCCTGTACTTCCTGGCCTTGGTCGACAAGGCGCAAATCCCGACAGACGATGCAGCACGCACGCAGTGGATGAAGTCGATTCCCGGCATCCTTGAGTTGACTCATAACCACGGTACCGAAAACGATCCGGAGTTTGCCTACCACAACGGCAACACTGACCCACGTGGCTTTGGCCATATCTGCATTTCCGTCCCTGACATTGTTGCCGCCTGCGAGCGCTTCGAAACGCTGGGCGTGGATTTCCAGAAGCGCCTGACTGACGGCCGCATGAAGTCGCTGGCATTCGTCAAAGACCCGGACGCTTATTGGGTAGAGATCATTCAGCCCACACCGCTGTAAAGTCGGACACAAAAAAAACCCATGATCGCTCATGGGTTTTTTTATGTCCTGACCATTATTCCGGCGCGGAAGACCGGATCAAGTGATCAAAGGCGCTGAGCGAGGCTTTGGCCCCCTCACCTACTGCAATCACAATCTGCTTGTAAGGCACAGTCGTTACATCGCCAGCCGCAAAGATCCCTGGGATGGACGTTTCACCGCGCGCATCGACAACAATTTCGCCGCGAGGTGAAAGCTCAATCGTACCTTTGAGCCAGTCGGTGTTGGGCAACAAGCCAATCTGTACGAAGATCCCTTCCAGTGCGATGTCATGCACGACTTTGGTTTCGCGATTTTCATAACGCAAGCCATTGACTTTCTGGCCGTCGCCTGTGACTTCGGTGGTCCGCGCGTTGGTAATCACAGTCACGTTAGGCAGGCTGTTGAGCTTGCGCTGCAAGACAGCATCAGCGCGCAGCTTGGTGTCGAACTCAAGCAGGGTCACGTGAGAAACGATACCGGCGAGGTCGATAGCGGCTTCAACACCCGAGTTACCACCACCGATAACGGCAACACGCTTGCCTTTGAACAGCGGGCCATCACAGTGCGGGCAGTACGCCACACCGCGGCTGCGGTATTCCTGCTCGCCGGGCACATTCATCTCACGCCAGCGGGCACCGGTTGCCAGAATCACAGTCTTGGCTTTCAGCGAAGCGCCACTGGCGAATTTGACTTCGTGCAGCTCGCCCGCCTTGCCTGGCAGCAGCGTGTCAGCACGCTGCAGGTTCATGATGTCAACGTCGTACTGCTTGACGTGCTCTTCCAGCGCGGTCGCCAGTTTAGGCCCTTCAGTTTCCTGAACCGAGATGAAGTTCTCGATGGCCATAGTGTCAAGGACCTGGCCACCAAATCGCTCAGCCGCCACACCGGTACGAATACCCTTGCGCGCTGCATAAATCGCAGCCGCCGCACCGGCAGGACCGCCACCAATGACCAGCACATCAAACGCTTCTTTGGCGTTGATTTTCTCGGCCTGACGCTCAATCGCGCTGGTGTCCAGCTTGCCAAGGATCTCTTCGAGGCCCATGCGGCCCTGACCAAAGTTAACCCCGTTCAGGTAAACGCTAGGAACCGCCATCACCTGGCGCTCGGTGACTTCGTCCTGGAACAACGCACCGTCAATCGCCACATGGCGAATGTTCGGGTTGAGGACCGCCATCAGGTTCAGCGCCTGCACCACGTCCGGGCAGTTCTGGCATGACAGCGAGAAGTAGGTCTCGAAGTTGAACTCACCTTTGAGTGAGCGGATTTGCTCAATCACTTCAGGACTGGCTTTCGATGGGTGACCGCCCACTTGCAGTAAGGCCAACACCAGCGATGTAAATTCGTGGCCCATCGGGATACCGGCAAAACGCAGGCTGATATCGCCGCCCGGGCGGTTCAATGAAAACGAAGGCTTGCGCGCATCGTTGCCGTTATCCAGCAAGGTAATGTGGCTGGACAGGCTGGTAATTTCTTTTAGCAGGTCATGCATTTCGCGGGATTTCGCACCGTCGTCGAGCGAAGCAACGATCTCGATCGGCTGTGTGACCCGCTCCAGGTATGACTTCAACTGAGCTTTTAGATTGGCGTCCAACATACGGGCGATCTCCTTAAACGATAAATTCTGTGTAAAAAAAACGCCCGAGCGAATGTCGCCCGGGCGTTTTGAGGGCGATGCAGCTTGCAACTCAGGTGCGGATCACCGCCCTTGGCTGGTTCACAGACTTAGATCTTGCCAACCAGGTCCAGCGATGGAGCCAGAGTGGCTTCGCCTTCTTTCCACTTGGCTGGGCACACTTCGCCTGGGTGAGCAGCAACGTACTGAGCAGCCTTGATTTTGCGCAGCAGCTCGGAAGCGTCACGGCCAACGCCGCCGTCGTTCAGTTCAACAATTTTGATCTGACCTTCTGGGTTGATCACGAAAGTACCGCGGTCAGCCAGACCTGCTTCTTCGATCAGCACGTCGAAGTTGCGGGAGATGGTCAGCGTCGGGTCGCCGATCATGGTGTACTGGATTTTGCCGATGGCTGGCGAAGTGTTGTGCCAGGCAGCGTGAGCAAAGTGGGTGTCTGTCGACACGCTGTAGATTTCCACGCCGAGTTTTTTGAACTCTTCGTAGTTGTCAGCCAGGTCTTCCAGCTCGGTTGGGCAAACGAAGGTGAAGTCAGCTGGGTAGAAGAACACGACAGACCACTTGCCTTTCAGGTCAGCGTCCGACACTTCCACGAAGTTGCCGTTTTTGTATGCAGTCGCTTTGAACGGTTTTACTTGGCTGTTGATGATAGGCATCGTTGACTCTCCGTCAGGGTTGAAAAGTTGATGGGGTGAATCCTAACAACTCATTTCGTAACTGGCTCATTGGCAAAGCTGATGCTCATGATTGGTTTTGGCTATCAGTCGACCCTCTATAGAGTCAAAAACTCAATATGGATCATGCGCCCGACTTTCAAGCTGATCTCGATCAGCTTCCAATGCGTTTTTCAGCGGTGATGCTCATCCCGGCAAACGGGGTGGATTCAACATAGCGCATGGCTGACTTGATGTCTTTCCAGCCGACGTAATTCATCAGCGACTTCAAGTCCCACCCACTTTGATGCGCCCATGTTGCAAAACCGCGACGAAGCGAGTGACTGGTGTATTGCTCGGCCGCAATTGCGGCGCGCTCCAGCGCCTGGCGCAGTAATGGAATCACGCTATTGGCGTGCAACCCCTCCTCCCCCAGATTGCCCCAGCGATCGATCCCCCTGAATACCGGACCACGCACCAAGGCCGACGCATTGAGCCATTCGATGTAGGCGCGCACTGGACATAGCCGAAGCAAGGCCGGGGTTTGAAAGGTTTTACCCAGATTGTCGCGATCACTTTTGCTGCGCGGTAGATAGAGGGTAATGCCAGAGCCTGCCACGGCCTGCACGTGCTCGATTTGCAAACGACACAACTCGTCACTGCGAAAGCCGCGCCAAAACCCCAGCAGGATCAGTGCCGCGTCGCGTCGTGCGCGCAGCAAGCCGGCTTGATCGGCGTTGGCCTGTGCGGCTTGTGCCTCGCCTTCGAGCCAGTCGATGACTTTTTCCAAGTGCTGCAACTGCAGCGGCTCTGCCTGTTTTTCTTGTGCCGGGTGCAGCGCGCGAATCCCTTTGAACACCTTACGCACCACAGGCGCCTTGGTCGGATCGGCAAAGCCCTGGCTGTTATGCCACTGAGCAATCGCTGACAGGCGCAGCTTGAGCGTGTTGATCGACAGTTGGCCCGCGTGCGCCACCAGATAGCGCGCCACGCTGTCGCTGGTAGCGGGCAAGAAGCCGCCCCAGGTCACCTCGAAGTGTTCGATGGCCGCCCGATAGCTGCGACGGGTGTTGTCGCGGGTCGCGGCATTTAAGTAGCGATCCAGCTCACTCATGCACGGTTCTCTTGATTGGCGTACTGAAACAGAACCTAAAAAACAGTTTTAGGGCTCTAGCACGGGATAATACCAGTATATCCCGCCTGTAAAATATCAAATAAGTGCAAAAATTAAGTGCTAATATAGTACGTAATTACATGATACATACCACAGTACATAATCGTAGGAGATAGCCATGGCTCGTGGCGGCGTAAACAAGGCGGTGGTGCAAATTGCACGCACGGCAATCCTGGCTCGCGGCGAACACCCCAGCATCGATGCAGTACGTATTGAAATGGGCAATACAGGCTCGAAAACCACGATCCACCGCTACCTGAAGGAGCTGGACGAGGTTGATTCGCGCCGTGGCGTGCCTCGGGAACAGATAGGCGATGAGCTGACCGAACTGGTCGCCCGCCTCGCTCAGCGCCTGCAAGAACAGGCACAAGAGCCAATTGATCGTGCTCAAGCGCACTACGAACAACTCAAGAACGAGTTGCAGAATCAACTGGCCGAAGCACAACAGGCGCAAGCACACCTCAAGCAGCAGCTAGACATTCAGGGCAACGCCTTGAGCCAGGAGACGGCCAATCTGGAATCCACCCGCTCCATGCTGCAAACCGAGCAGACCCGTAACGCGGCACTCAATCAGGCGTGCAGCGATTTTGAGCTGCGCCTGAATGACCGTGACGAGCAAATCCGCTCACTGGAAGAAAAACACCTGCACGCCCGTGACGCACTCGAGCACTACCGCAGTGCCGTCAAAGAGCAGCGCGAGCAGGATCAGCGTCGCCATGAAGGCCAGGTGCAACAGATACAGATGGAGTTGCGTCAGGCACAGCAAAGCGCCTTGGTGCGTCAGGATGAAATCACCCAGTTACACCGCGACAACGAACGCGTACTGAGCGAAAGCCGTGCAGTGAGCAAAGAATTGAACCAGGCCAACGATCAGCTATACAAACTCAGCAATCTCAACGAACGCCTGAGCGCGCAAATAAGCCAGCTGGACAGCGAGCGCACCTTGCTCCATGAGCGTTTGCGCGTTGCAACGCAAGAAACTGAGGCCCTGAAACACGCACAGGCACACATCCAGGAAGCCAATGCCGCACTGACCCTCAGAGCCGTGAAAGCCGAAACCGCACTGGAAAGCCTCAAGGCCATCCCGAGCGAGCCAGCGCACAAACCGCACGAGCTCTAACCCAAACCCGGCGATCACCGCACTCTCGTAGGCGCTGCCGCGACCGTGATCTTGTAAAGACCAAACGATCGCAGGCTGCGGCAGCACCAACGCCGGGAATTAAAAAAGGTGTAAATACATGGACACCCAAAGCGAGAGCTCAGTTGTGCTTTAATTGCCGCCTTTTTTCAGTCTTCAGGCTCCAAGGATCTGCTCATGTCGTCGTCCCGCCCTACCCACGTCCTGATCATTGGCTACGTGTGGCCCGAGCCACGCTCCTCGGCGGCGGGCGGACACATGATGCAAATTATCGAGAGTTTTCTACAGGAAGGCTGGCAGATCACCTTCAGCAGCCCGGCAGGCATTGGCGAACACAAGGCCGATCTGGCGGCGTTGGGCATCAACGAAGTCAGTATCGAGCTCAATAACAGCAGCTTTGATGCCTTTATCAGCGAACTGGCCCCTGACATCGTGCTGTTTGACCGTTTCATGATGGAGGAGCAGTTCGGCTGGCGTGTCGAGAAACAATGCCCGAACGCCTTGCGCGTGCTCGAAACCTCCGACCTGCAAAGCCTGCGTGACGCCCGCCAGCAACAGCTCAAGGCGCAACTCAAGCACACCCCCGAACAGGACGATTTCAGTCACCTGTTCGCGCCTTCGCCCGTCGAAACCTTTGAGCACATGGCCGATGCCGATCTGGCACAGCGAGAAATCGCTGCCATCTATCGCAGCGACCTTAACCTGATGATTTCCGACTACGAGATTGATCTGCTTGTGGAGCAGTTCCATGTCCCCAAGGCGTTGTTGCACTGGTGCCCGTTGATGGTCGACAACGTTCCAGTGGAGTTCGTGCCGTTTGAACAACGCCAACACTTCTTGAGCATCGGTAACTTTCGGCATGCGCCGAACTGGGATGCGGTGCTATGGATGAAAACCCATATATGGCCACTGATCCGTCAACAACTGCCCCAGGCGCAGTTGCACATCTATGGCGCCTATACCCCACCTAAAGCCACGGCACTGCACAACCCCAAGCAAGGCTTCCATGTGCTCAATTGGGCCGAAGATGCACTGGCGGTGATGAGCAGTGCGCGCATTTGCCTGGCGCCCCTGCGTTTCGGCGCGGGTATTAAAGGCAAGATTGCTGACGCGATGCTCTGCGGAACACCGAACGTGACCACCCCGATCGGCGCTGAGGGGATGCACGGCGACTTGCCGTGGGCCGGAGCCATTGAGCAGAGCGCCAGTGCCATTGCGGGGGCTGCTGTCGAGCTGTATCAAAACCCGCACGCGTGGCACCTTGCGCAACAACAGGGGCTGGCACTGCTCAACGCGCGCTACTTACAAGCCAGCCACGGCCCGGCGCTGGTGCAACGTATCAAAGACTGCCGTGCCGGACTTGAACAGCACCGCCGTAACAACTTCACCGGCGCCATGCTGCGTCATCATCAGCACAAAAGTACTCAATACATGTCGCAGTGGATCGAGGCGAAAAACCGCACGTAAGGCTTGCTCCAGATGCTCAGTAATAACTGAACAAAGGAAGACTCAAGAACACGATTACCGTGGCCACTTAGATGATGTGAGTCAAAAAACAGCGGCTGCCCATTGTTGTCATAAGCTGAACAGACCGAGCCCGGACACAGCAATGGGAACGGATCCCAGACCACCAGACCGGGATACTCACGCTGCAACTGCTCCAGTTGATGCATTTGCGGTGCACGCAAACGTTCAAGCAGATCGCGCTTTACCGTCAGGCCCGCCGCGCAAACCGGGTTCATGTCGTTAAACCAGTCCGAACAACGGCTTGCAGGCGCTTTGAACAGGGGCTTGGGTGCGTCAATCAGAACCGTGACCCCTGCCGCCTGCAGGCGCGTTAACACCTCTTCGGCTGAGTGTTGGGCGGCGCGGCTACGTTCCAAGGTCCGCTCAGAAAGGATCTCGTTTAACACCACTTCGGCCCCTCGCTCCCAGCCACGCCCCTGAAGCTGGGGCATTCTCAGCGATGCAAGAAACACAATGTCACCCGGTTTGGCGCGCGCCTCAATGTCCTTGAAATCGGTTACCCGGCGTGCCGCACATTTAGCGGGGTCAGCCGCCATCAAACTGACCACGCCGCAGCCGCCCTGCTCGTACTCGATCACCTTGATCCCCAACCTGAGCGACGCAAAGTTGAGAAGCGTGCGATAGGCCGCCGTGTGTGAGTCGCCAATCACAAACAACTGGCGCCCCAACAACCATGGGGACTCGATTTTGGTAAACGGCTCTTGGGGATAGTGTTTGTAGGCGTACCAGTTGTAAGTGTCGCGCGTCTGACTGAGCGACAGGCGCTCAGTATTCTGGCTGATCCAATACGCGCCCCATCCCGCCAGACAAATTGAACTGATGCTCAGCGCGACCGTGGCCCACGCTCGACACTGCCAAAACGATCTGCCTGCGCGCAATGGCGTTTCAACCCAGCGATAGGTGCTGGCTGCCAACCCCCAGACCACGACCGGGTATAACAACTGGACGATCAGCAGTTCTGTGCCGACGGTCCATCTTAACAACACCAGCACTGGCCAGTGCCACAGGTACAACGAGTAAGACAAGCGACCGATGTAGGTCAGCCAGGGAGCTTGCAAAATGCGCTGAAACCCTGAGCTATAGCCTTCAGCAGGTAACACCACTGCGGCGATCATCAGCACCGCCCCGCACACCGTGATAATCGCCCAAGGAAAAGGAAAGGCGTTGCGCCCGGCAAGCAGAAAACCTGACATCAACAATGCAAAGCCGCACCCCAGCAACCCGCCAGCCAGTGCTCTGGAACGCAGCAAACCGCATTGCGACCCCACAACCTGGAACAGCATGGCCCCGACGGCCAACTCCCAAAAGCGCCCAGGCAATAAGTAGAAGGCTGCCAGTTGATCGGTGTTTGTCTCAAAGGCGCTCACGGCCAGCGAGGCGATGGCCAACAACGGCAGCACAGCCCAGGCCATGGCGGTGCGCCTTCTGTAACGAAGCCAGATGAAGTAAAGCGCAGGGAAGATCAGATAAAACTGCTCCTCAACCCCCAGCGACCACGTCTGCAAATAAGGATTGAGATCATTAGCGGGCGCAAAGTAGGTGCCTGTGGTCCAGGCTAACGCCACATTGCTAACGCCAAAGAAGGCTGCCAGCCCCGTGCGACTCATCTGCTCACTCAGCCAGAACTGCGGCATGAACATGGCGGACACCAGAAAGCTGACCAGCAGAACCACCAGCAACGCCGGCAAAATACGTAAAAAGCGCCGACGATAAAAATCCATTAAAAAATCGGCAAAGCGCGCATCACCACGCTGGCTTAGCGACTGGCTAATCACATAACCGGAGATCACAAAGAACAGATCGACCCCGGTAAAGCCTCCGGGGAGAAAAGTCAGAAAGTCGACATGAAAAATGATGACGGCGAGAACAGCAATAGCACGCAGGCCATCTATCGCAGGGATGTAGACAAGTGAAGGCTCACGCATTGCCCGCTTCCTTTTTGCATTTAGTTTCAGACATCGAAACTAACGCCCTTGCGAGATAAGCGCGGTAATCATCATCCCTTTTGCGTGTAGGAATTGGATCTATTCACAGCCTTGCAGCACTTTTAATCGACTCGTTTACGTAGCAAATACGTATCCATGATCCAGCCTTTGCGCTGCCGAGCGGCCTCGCGGGTGTGTTTGATTTGCTCACACACCTGCGACAGCTTGCCCGCAATCAGGATTTCATCCGCTGTGCCTATGTAAGCGCCCCAGTAAATATCGACGTCTTCGTGCACAAACTGCTCAAACGCACAGTGCGCGTCGAGCATCACCACCACGTTGTCCAGGTCATCGGCGACAAGACGTCGCCCCGTGGTGATGCGAATGGGCTGCCCAATCCCGTTCAGCGGTACGCGATGCCGAGCTGCGAGCGCCTGTACACTGCTGACACCAGGGATCACTTCATAGTCAAAGTCTGAGCAACCTTTGGCGCGCACCCGATCCAGAATGCGCAAGGTGCTGTCATACAACCCGGGCTCGCCCCACAGCAAGAACGCCGCGCAATCGCCATCGGCCAGCTCTTGCTCTATCAACTGCGTGAATACCTCGGCACGCTGCTCATGCCAGTCCTCCACGCCCTGCGTGTAGGAAGGCGTTGAGCTATCACGCTGCGGGTCGCTTACGTGCACCACGCGGTAATTAGGCCCGGCGATGTATCGCTCACAGATTTCCAGGCGAAGGCGCACCAGATCTTCTGTCGCTTGGCCCTTGTCCAGCACAAAAAACACTGAGGCGCGGTTAAGCGCGTTGATCGCCTGCACTGTAATGTGCTCCGGGTCGCCCGCGCCGATGCCGATAAGTAACAGTGTTTTCATTGCGTCGCATCCTTTAGCGGACAGGAAATTTCCCTTCACTGGTAGGAAATTTGAAAAGGCAGCATGATCTGTCGCACAACAACACTCAAAGCCCGCGCCCATGCCTCGACTTGCCAGAGCAACAGACCCGTCTTATGAGCTGATGGACGACCATAACGGTTTGTCGATCATCTATCGCCAGCATGGCTTCCCTTGCCCGCTAGTGCGCTGGCATTTCCACAAGGAATACGAACTGCACCTCATTATGGCCAGCAGTGGCAAGGTATTTGTCGGCGACTATATCGGCAATTTTTACCCCGAAACACTGTTTCTGACCGGACCCAATTTGCCGCACAACTGGATCAGCCAGGTGGCCGAGGATGAAGTAGTGCCCTTGCGCGACATGCTGGTGAATTTCACCGATGAACTGCTTGAGGGCGCGAGTTCGGTGTTTGCCGAGCTGAAAAGCCTGACGCCGATGCTGGACCGAGCGCAGTACGGCATCGAGTTTCGTGGCAAAAAGACCATTCGCCAAGCCGTTGACCTGATGCAGGCGATTGCCGATTCAACAGGTATCACCCGCCTGGGGCACTTTTTGATTCTCCTGCAATTGCTGGCCGATTGTGACGACTATCAACTGCTGTCAGGTGTGACGGCGGGGCACCTCGCTGACGAACAGACCATCGATCGCACCAACCGCGCCGTGGACTATATTTTTAGCCACTACGCCCGTGAGCTGACGCTCGAAGAGGTCGCGGCGCACATGGGCATGAAACCCACCTATTTTTCTCGCGTGTTCAAGCAAGCCACCGGGCGCTGTTTCATCGAGTTTGTTAACCGCCTGCGCATCAGCAAATCCTGCGAGTTACTGGCCGACGGAGAGAAAGCTGTCACCGACGTGTGTTTCGAGTCGGGTTTCAGCAACATTTCCAACTTTAATCGGCGCTTCCAGCAACTAAAAGGCATGACCCCTTCGCACTATCGACGCCTTGCGGTGCAACGGTTAACCGAGCAAAACCTGCCGGCACAGGATGAACGTTTGCGCAGTGCAAAATAGTATCGGTTCAAGTGTTGCCAACGCTTTGTCACGGCGGTGATTGGGGGCTGTAATCAGCCCACGTGCTTACCCTGGGGTAAGCAGTGATAAAAACAATAACCGTCCTTCAAAAGCCGTCAGGCCGATGAAGAGGAGTGCTCGATGAATATTCCTGTCAAAGCGTTGTGTGTCGCAACTTGCATGACCCTCAGCGGCATCAGCCTGGGCGCGCAAACCCTGACCATCGCCACGGTCAACAACAGCGACATGATCCGCATGCAAAAGCTCGCGAAGACCTTCGAGAGCGAGCACCCCGACATCAAGCTCAACTGGGTGGTGCTGGAAGAAAACGTACTGCGCCAGCGTTTGACCACCGACATTGCGACTCAGGGCGGCCAGTTTGACGTGCTGACCATCGGAATGTACGAAGCTGCACTCTGGGGCGCCAAGGGGTGGCTCGAGCCCATGACCGACTTGCCGGCCACTTACGCTATTGAAGATGTGTTCCCATCTGTGCGCGACGGCTTGTCAGTCAAAGGCACGCTATACGCGCTGCCGTTTTACGCCGAAAGCTCAATGACCTATTACCGCACCGACCTGTTCAAAGATGCCGGGCTGACCATGCCTGAGCGTCCTACCTGGGAGCAGATCGCCGGGTTTGCCAAGCAACTGAACCAACCAGAAAAGGAGCAATACGGCATTTGCCTGCGGGGCAAAGCTGGCTGGGGCGAGAACATGGCGTTGATCAGTACTCTCGCCAATGCCTACGGCGCGCGCTGGTTTGATGAAAAATGGCAGCCAGAATTCACCGGCCCTGAGTGGAAAAACGCGCTGAACTTCTACGTCAACACCATGAAGGAATCCGGGCCGCCGGGCGCCACCAGTAATGGCTTCAACGAAAACCTGGCCCTGTTCAACAGCGGTAAATGCGCCATCTGGGTCGACGCCAGCGTGGCCGGCTCGTTTGTCACCGACAAGACGCAGAGCAAGGTCGCTGACCATGTCGGTTTTACTTTCGCCCCGCATCAAGTCACCGACAAAGGTAGCGCCTGGTTGTACTCCTGGGCACTGGCCATTCCCACCAGTTCCAAGGCCAAAGAGGCCGCCAAAACCTTCAGCACCTGGGCCACGTCTAAAGAATACGGCGCGCTCGTGGCTGAAAAAGACGGCATCGCCAACGTGCCACCCGGCACCCGCAACTCGACCTACACCGATGCCTACCTTCAGGCCGCGCCGTTTGCCAAGGTCACGCTGGAGTCGCTCAAAGCGGCTAACCCTAAAGACCCGACACTCAAGCCCGTGCCTTATGTGGGCATCCAGTTGGTGACCATTCCGGAGTTTCAGGCCATCGGCACTCAGGTTGGCAAGTTCTTCTCGGCCGCGCTGATTGGCCAGACCACGGTGGATCAAGCGCTGACGGCAGCCCAACAAACCACCGAGCGCGAAATGAAACGCGCGGGTTATCCAAAGTAAACGTTTGCGAATCCTGTCGTCGCCGCCTGCGGCAGCACTACAGGAAAATTGTCTGCCTAATTCGGTGTATTCACCATGACGACTACGACTGTTACGACAGCGATTGACGCCCCACCCCCGGTGCGTCAATCCCGGCTATTGAACCCCGGCTGGTTTCTGGTCTCGCCGTCAGTGGCGCTGTTGCTGCTGTGGATGATCGTGCCGCTGGCCATGACGCTGTACTTTTCGTTGATCCGCTACAACCTGCTATACCCCGGCGAAAACCAGTTCGTGGGATTGGAAAACTTCACCTACTTCCTCACCGACTCAGGCTTTATGCCTGGCATGACCAATACCTTGCTGCTGGTGGGCAGTGTATTGCTGATCAGCGTGGTGCTGGGGGTACTGATCAGCGCTCTACTGGAGGCCACGGATTTCATGGGCCGCGGCATCGTGCGGGTGCTGCTGATTTCGCCGTTTTTCATCATGCCGACTGTAGGGGCGCTGATCTGGAAAAACCTGATCTTTCACCCGGTATCCGGCGTGCTGGCTGCCGTCTGGAAGCTGTTCGGTGCCCAACCGGTTGACTGGTTGGCGCACTACCCGCTGCTGTCGATCATCATCATTGTGTCGTGGCAGTGGCTGCCCTTTGCCATCCTGATTCTGATGACGGCCATGCAGTCGCTGGACCAAGAGCAAAAAGAAGCCGCGCGCCTGGATGGTGCAGGGCCGATTGCGATTTTCTGGCACCTGACCTTGCCGCACCTGGCACGGCCGATTGCTGTGGTGGTGATGATTGAAACCATCTTTCTGCTATCGGTGTTCGCTGAAATCTTTACCACCACCAACGGCGGCCCTGGCTACGCGTCGACCAACCTGGCGTACCTGATCTACAACCAGGCACTGGTGCAATTCGATGTCGGCATGGCCTCGGCCGGTGGGTTGATCGCGGTGGTCATTGCCAATATTGCGGCCATCATTTTGGTGCGCATGCTCGGCAAAAACCTGACAGACAAGCCGTGAGGGCCCAGTGATGACACTTCAACAATCTCGCCGTCTGCAAAGCGTGTTGCTCGGTACGCTGGCCTGGGCCATCGCCATCCTGATCTTCTTCCCGATCTTCTGGATGGTACTGACCAGCTTCAAGACCGAACTCGACGCGTTTGCCTCGCCACCGCAGTTCATCTTTACCCCTACGCTTGAGAACTACCTGCACATTGAACAGCGCAGTGGGTACTTTCACTTTGCCTGGAACTCGGTGGTGATCTCGTTCACTGCCACCGTCCTGTGCATGCTGATTGCGATCCCGGCCGCGTACTCGATGGCGTTCTACGAGACCAAGCGCACCAAAGGCACGCTGCTGTGGATGCTCTCCACCAAAATGTTGCCACCGGTGGGCGTGCTGATGCCGATTTACCTGCTGGCCAAGACCTTCGGCCTGCTCGATACCCGCGCAGCGCTGATCATCATCTACACCCTGATCAACCTGCCGATTGTGGTCTGGATGATCTACACCTACTTCAAGGACATCCCCAAGGACATCCTCGAAGCCGCCCGGCTGGACGGCGCCACCCTGTGGCAAGAGATGGTTCGCGTGTTGCTGCCCATCAGCAAAGGCGGACTGGCCTCGACCCTGCTGCTGTCACTGATTTTGTGCTGGAACGAGGCTTTCTGGTCGCTGAACCTGACGTCCTCCAGCGCTGCGCCGCTGACGGCCCTGATCGCCTCTTACTCAAGCCCCGAAGGCTTGTTCTGGGCCAAATTATCGGCGGTGTCGACCTTGGCCTGTGCGCCCATCCTGATTTTTGGCTGGATCAGCCAGAAGCAACTGGTGCGCGGGTTGTCTTTCGGCGCGGTTAAATAAAAATAACGACTGGAGGCTCATCATGGCCCACCTGAAAATCAAGAATTTGCAAAAAGGCTTTGAAGGCCTCTCGATCATCAAGGGCATTGACCTTGAAGTGCATGACCGCGAGTTCGTGGTGTTTGTCGGCCCATCGGGGTGCGGTAAATCCACCTTGCTGCGCCTGATTGCCGGCCTCGAAGAAGTCAGCGATGGCACTATCGAACTGGATGGACGCGACATTACCGAAGTCAGCCCGGCCAAGCGCGACCTGGCAATGGTATTCCAGACCTATGCGTTGTATCCGCACATGACCGTGCGCAAAAACATGTCGTTTGCCCTTGATCTGGCGGGCGTCGCCAACGCTGAAGTTGAGAAAAAGGTTAACGAAGCCGCACGCATTCTCGAACTCGCACCGTTGCTGGAGCGCAAACCCAAGCACCTGTCTGGCGGTCAACGCCAACGCGTTGCGATTGGCCGGGCGATTGTGCGCAACCCGAAGATTTTCCTGTTCGACGAACCGCTGTCCAATCTTGATGCGGCGCTACGGGTGCAAATGCGCCTGGAACTGGCGCGCCTGCATCAAGAACTCAAAGCAACCATGATCTACGTGACCCACGACCAGGTCGAAGCCATGACCCTGGCCGACAAGGTGGTGGTGCTCAACGCCGGGAAAATTGAACAGGTCGGTTCGCCACTTGAGCTGTACCACCACCCGGCCAACCTGTTTGTGGCAGGGTTTCTTGGCACCCCGAAAATGGGCTTCCTGAAAGGCAAGATCAGCCGTATTGAAGCCCACAGCTGCGAAGTGGCGCTGGATGCCGGCACTCGCATTCAACTGCCACTCAGCGGTCCTTCGCTGAGCCTTGGCAGCGCCGTGACCCTGGGTATTCGCCCTGAGCACCTGAACCTTGCCAAGCCCGGCGATTGCACCCTGACTGTCACCGCTGACGTCGGTGAGCGCCTGGGCAGCGACACCTATTGCCACGTGATCACCGCGTGCGATGAACCCCTGACCATGCGTATCCGCGGTGACATGGCAAGCCAGTATGGCGAGCAGTTGCACCTGCACCTGGACAGTGAACATTGCCATTTATTCGATGCCCAAGGGTTGGCGATCAGCCGCCCATTGCGCGCTGCTGCCTGACGCTGACGACCTTTTTTGAGATCGCATCCATGAAACTGAATCGCCGTAACCTCGACAATCTGAACGACGCTGTGGCCAAGCCGAACTATCTTTCCAGCGTCACGCAGCACGGGATCGCCCACATTGGGGTCGGGGGGTTTCACCGCGCACACCAAGCGTTCTACACCGATGCGCTGATGAATCAGGGACGTGATCTTGACTGGAGCATTTGCGGCATCGGCTTACGTCCCGAAGACCGCAAAGTGCGTAACGACCTCGCCGGCCAGGACTACCTCTACACCTTGTTTGAACTGGGCGACAGTGATGATACGCAAAGCCGGATTATTGGCTCGATCAGCGATATGCTGCTGACCGAAGACAGCGTTCAAGCGGTGATCGACAAACTGGCCAGCCCCCAGATCCGCATCGTCTCGCTGACCATCACCGAGGGCGGTTACTGCATCGATGACAGCACAGGCGAATTCATGGTTTCGCTACCGCAGATTCAGCAGGACCTGGTCCACCCCGAAGCACCACGCACGGTGTTTGGCGTGTTGTGTGCCGCCCTCGCCCAGCGCCGAGCGAGCAACACCCCGCCCTTTACCGTGATGTCGTGCGATAACCTGCCGCACAACGGCCGCGTGGCCCGCAAAGCCTTGCTGGCCTTTGCCGCCCTGAGCAATCCCGACTTGCACGACTGGATCGCCGCCCAAGTGAGCTTCCCGAATGCGATGGTCGACCGCATCACCCCCATGACCAGCAACGCCCACCGCCAGCAACTGCACGATCAACTCGGCATCGACGATGCCTGGCCGGTGGTCTGCGAGCCGTTCATTCAATGGGTGCTCGAAGATAAGTTCAGCGGCGGCCGTCCAGCCTGGGAAACTGTGGGTGTGCAGCTTACCGATGACGTCACGCCCTATGAAGAGATGAAAATCAAACTGCTCAATGGCAGTCACCTGGCACTCACCTACCTGGGCTTTTTGAAAGGCTATCGCTTCGTCCACGACACCATGAACGACCCGCTGTTTGTGGCGTACATGCGCGCCTACATGGACAAGGACGTGACACCACAGCTGGCACCCGTGCCGGGGATTGATCTTGCAACCTACAAAAACACCTTGGTAGAGCGTTTCTCTAATCAAGCCATCGCCGACCAACTGGAGCGCGTGTGCTCCGATGGATCGTCGAAATTACCCAAGTTTACGGTGCCGACTATCAATCGGCTGATCGCCGATGGCGGTGAGTTGAAGCGGGCAGCGTTGGTGGTCGCCGCTTGGGCGCTTTACCTCAAGGGGGTGGATGAGACGGGGCAAACCTATGCGATTCCAGATCCGCGGGCGCAGTTTTGTCAGGCGCTGGTGGCCGATGATGCGTTGATCGTGCAGCGGTTGCTGGGGGTTGAAGCCATTTTTGGCACGGCGATTCCTCAGTCGGCAGCGTTCGTGGCCGCGCTGGAGTGGTGCCTGAACAGCTTGCGTGAGGTGGGGGTTAGCAAAACCCTGGAGCAACTGGTAGACCGTGATGGCCTTCACCGCGTTGGAATCCGATAGGACCGCCATGAACGATTCAACCTTGTACCTCGGCATTGATTGCGGCACCCAGGGTACGAAAGCCCTGATCCTCGACAGCCAGCGCGGCCAAGTGCTGGGGCTGGGGGCGGCGCCACACACCTTGATTCAAGGTGAACACGGGCGCCGCGAGCAAGACAGCGAACAATGGCTGCATGCATTACAAGCAGCCACTGGCCAAGCGCTGGCCAACGCCGGAGTCAGCGGTCAGCACATCAAAGGCATCGGCGTCAGCGGGCAACAACACGGGCTGGTGTTACTGGATAAGCACGGCAACGTCCTGCGCCCGGCCAAGCTCTGGTGTGACACCGAATCCACGGCCGAAAACCAGCAGTTACTGCATTGGCTGGGGGGCGATGCCGGTTCACTCGAACGTCTGGGACTGGTGATTGCGCCCGGCTATACCGTGTCCAAGTTGCTCTGGACGCGCCGTCACCATCCACAGGTGCTTGAGCAAGCCGCCCATCTGCTGCTGCCCCACGATTACCTGAATTTCTGGCTCACGGGGCGCAGTTGCAGTGAATACGGTGATGCCTCCGGTACCGGCTATTTCAACGTACGAACCCGCCAGTGGGACCTCGATATCCTGCACCACATCGACCCCAGCGGCGCACTTGAGCGTGCCCTGCCTGAGTTGATCGAGTCCAGCCAGCCAGTCGGCACGCTGCGTCCGGAAATTGCCCATTTGCTGGGGCTAAACCCGCATGCAGTGGTGTCCAGTGGCGGTGGCGACAATATGCTGGGGGCCATCGGCACCGGCAATATCACGCCGGGGATCATCACCATGAGCCTGGGTTCTTCGGGCACCGTGTACGCGTTCAACGAGCAACCGCAGGTCAGCCCGGACGCCTGCGTGGCCAGTTTCTGTTCCTCCAGCGGCGGCTGGTTACCGTTGATCTGCACCCTCAACCTGACCAATGTCACCGGGGCCATTCGTGAGCTGTTTGACCTCTCGCTTGAGGGGTTCACTACGCTGGCCAGCCAGGCCCCCATCGGGGCTGGCGGGGTCAGCATGTTGCCGTTTCTAAATGCAGAGCGAGTGCCTGCCCTGCCCCATGCCACCGGCAGTCTTCAGGGGCTGACCCTGACAAACCTGACCCAAGCCAATCTCTGCCGTGCTGCACTTGAAGGCACGACCTTTGGTTTGCGTTATGGTCTTGACCTGCTGCGGCGCAACGGCTTGCAGAGCCACACCATTCGTTTGGTGGGCGGTGGATCAAAAAGTCCTCTTTGGCGCCAAATGGTGGCCGATATCATGAATACCCCGGTGGTCTGCACCGAGCAAAGCGAAGCGGCTGCACTGGGGGCCGCCATTCAGGCGGCCTGGTGCGTCAGCGCAGGCACCGAGACGCTGGCAGAGCTGTGCCAACGCTGTGTGCGGCTCGACCTCGACAGTCAAACCAAGCCCGATGCGACCCATGTCGCGGCCTATGAACGTGTCTATCAGCGCTACCGTGATCAGGTAGCCGCCTTAACCGAGTAAGCCTTATGTATCTGGTATGTGGTGAAGCGTTATTTGATTTTTTCGCGCAAGCAGACAGCAACGAGCAGACGAATCAGGTGGATTTCAAGGCCATCGCCGGGGGCTCGCCCTTTAACGTGGCCGTGGGTTTACGCCGATTGGGCGTGGATGCCGGGCTGTTTGCCGGGCTTTCGACCGACTATTTGGGCAAACGCCTCAAGCACGTCCTGCTCAATGAAGGCGTCAGTGATCAGTATTGGCTGGAGATCGACGCGCCCACCACCCTGGCCATGGTCGCGCTGGATGCCAGCGGAGTTCCCACCTACAGCTTTCGCGGCGAAGGCTGCGCCGACCGGCAACTGCAGCCACAGCATCTACCCACCTTAGGGCCTGAAGTACGGGGGCTGCATATCGGCTCATTTTCACTGGTGGTGCAACCGATTGCCGACACGCTGCTGGCACTGGTGCAGCGCGAAAGTGGGCAGCGCCTGATCAGCCTCGACCCCAATGTGCGCTTAAATCCGCAGCCGGATATAGACGTATGGCGCCAGCGGATCAATCAACTGATTCCTTATGCCGACCTGATTAAAGTCAGCGATGAAGACCTTGAGTTGCTGTATCCGGGGCAAGACCCGCTACAGATCGCTCAATCCTGGCTAGGGCAGCGTTGCCAATTGCTGTTTTTGACCCGTGGCAGTCAGGGCGCCAGTGTGTTCAGTCGCCAACACGGGCATTGGTCGGTGCCGGCACAGTCGATAACCGTAGCCGACACGGTGGGCGCGGGTGATACCTTTCAGGCAGCCGTGATTGCCTGGCTGACCGAGCATGGGCTGGATTCAATCGATGGATTGCAACAGCTGAACAATACGCAGATCGCCGCCCTGCTCGACTTCGCCTGCCGGGCGGCGGCGCTGACCTGCAGCAAAACCGGACCGGACCTGCCCTATCGGCATCAGTTGGTACTTTGAGCGTAGGGGGGCGAGCTTGCTTTGCGGTCTTTTAAAGGGGCAAAAGATCGTCAGACAAGCTCGCGCCTACGGGGTCGCGGGGTTGCGGGGTTACCAGATCGACAGGTTGTAGCCGACGATCAAGCGTGTTTCATCAACGTCGCGGGCAAATTTTGAGTAATTGGTGCGATAGGTCGCATTACGAAAGCGCACGCTGAGGTCTTTGAAAGTGCCACTCTGCACCACATATTTCAGCTCGCTGTCGCGCTCCCACTCTTTGCCCTCTTCGCTGCGACCCACCACTTTGATGTTGTCGCCATTTACGTAGCGAGTCATGAATGACAAGCCATTAATACCCATGGCCTTGAAGTCGTAGTCGTAACGCAGTTGCCAGGAGCGCTCTTGCGCATTGGCGAAGTCGTTGACCTGCACGTAGTTGACCAGGTACGGGTTACTGCCATCCAGATACGGCATCGACGTTTCACCGTTCAGACGTTGCCAGCCTGCCCCCCACTTATGCCCGCCCAGCGAGTACGTGAGCAGTGCGCCCACGGCACGATTATCGATGGTCGACGCTTTGGCCGAACCCGCATCATCACTTTTGAGCAACCTTACATCTGCCGCCAACACGCCGGGGCCGACGGGCTGTTTAGCCAACAGGCCGATAAATTGCTGGCGGTAAATATCTTCCAGTTCGGCGTAGTGGTACTGCGCTGTCAGGCGCTCATTGACCTTGTAATCCAGACCATACATCGAGAAATGGTCGGCGGTAATATTGCACGCGTACCGCTTGTTTTTGCAGTTCAGGCGTAAGTCCTGAGAGTCGGTGGAGTCGCGCGCGGTGTAACGGTCAAGACGCGAGGCCATGAACTTCAGGTCTTTGATTTCCTGGGACTCAAGCATCGCACCGCTGAATATGTTCGGCAGCAAACGTCCGTCGTTGTACTTCAGCAAAGGCAGGTCGGGCAGCAACGTGCCGTACTTGAGTACGGTCTGCGATACGCGCATTTTGGCGGTCAGGCCACCTTTTGCGTACTGATCTTTGGAACGACGCGGGTCGCTGCCGGTCGAAGGCAACAAGCCACTGTTGCTGCTCGATGGGCTGGAGTCCAACTTGATTCCCAGCATGCCCAGCGCATCGAGGCCAAATCCCACAGTGCCTTCGGTGTAGCCTGATTGCAGGTTGAGGATAAAGCCTTGTGCGGTCTCGTCACGCTTGGACGCACCTTGCGGACTTGAGCTGCTGCCATCACGAAAGTCGCGGTTGAAGTACACCGTGCGGGCCTCAAGCGAGGCGCTGCTGTCTTCAATAAATCCGCCCGAGTGTGCTTGGGCTGCAAAACCTGCGCATACCGCCAGCGCACTCAGACGCGCCACGCGGCGAGGCTCTGACGATGAAAAAGGATGAACCATGTACACGCTCCAGCAGCGAATCATTCGCACAACAAAGACAAGGGAAGGCGCACCTGCGGTGAAAAACCGAAGCGAGTCCATTCAATTCAAAAAAGGGCCGCAATTGTACGAAAGGCTATGCCTCACACTCATTCGACCTTAGTCGCACCCTCAAGAATAGGCTTTTCAGTAACATTGATAGCCTTTGGCCGGTATCCGGCATTAAATACACCTCTTTGCAGATTCACTCTCGGGACTTATCCATGAGCGCCGTTTTTACCGTACGCCAACTCGAGGCGTTGGCACAAAGCCCCTTGGGGGATGTTGCCGACTGGCCACACAGTTTGCGCACCTGCGCGCAGGTCGTCATGAACTCGCCCATGCCAATGTTGCTGTTGTGGGGCGAGCAACTGACGCAAATCTACAACGACAGTTTCGCCACCCTGGCGGGCGACAAGCACCCGTCCGCCTTTGGCCAGCCGCTGCACCTGAGCTGGCCGCAATACACTGATTTCAGTCAGCCAATCATCCAAGCCGTACGGGCCGGTCAACACCGTTCGTTTACCGATCAATACTTTTTACTCCCGGCCCCTCATCAGGCGACTGAAATATGGTTGGACCTGACATTCAGCCCGGTGCTCGATGAGCAAGGCCAGGCATCCGGCGTGTTGATGACTGCAGTCAAAACCTTGCGTCGCCGACGTGCAGCCCTCAAACAGACCGAACAAGCCTTGCGCGAGCTCAACAACACCCTTGAAGAGCGAGTTGCGCAGCGCACTCAAGCGCTGGCCGAGGCCAATGAACAGTTGCAACGCGAGATGCAAGAGCGTGAACGGGCCGAAGAAGCCTTGCGTCATTCGCAAAAAATGGAAGCGGTTGGCCAGTTGACCGGCGGCATCGCCCACGACTTCAACAACATGCTGACCGGGATCATCGGCAGCCTGGACCTGATGAAACGTTACATTGCCGCTGGGCGCAGTGCTGAAGTCGGCCGTTTTACCGAGGCCGCCGTCTCTTCAGCCCGCCGTGCTGCGGCGCTGACCCATCGCTTGTTAACGTTCTCCCGTCGCCAATCCTTGGACCGCAAGCCGCTGGACCCGAACCGGCTGGTGAGCTCGCTGCAGGAACTGTTCAACAGCACCAAGGGGTCGCATATTGAGCTGGTGGTTGAACTGGGCCAAGACGTCTGGCCCGTCAGCACCGACACCGGGCAACTGGAAAGCGCCCTGCTCAACCTGATCATCAACGCCCGAGACGCCATGCCTAAAGGCGGTACGCTGGTGGTCAGAACCGCCAACATCCACCTTGATGACAGCCGGACCAGCACCCTGGAGCCGATCAAAGCAGGGGACTATGTGATGTTTGAAGTCAGCGACAATGGCTCTGGCATGACCCCGCAAATCCTTGCCAAAGCCTTTGACCCCTTCTTCACCACCAAACCCGTAGGCCAAGGCACCGGTTTGGGGTTGTCGATGATCTACGGGTTTGCCCAGCAGTCTGGCGGGCACGTGAGCATCATCAGTGAAAGTGGCCAAGGCACGCGGGTACGCCTGCACTTACCCCGTCATCACGACGAAGACGAGAAAACTCAGGCATAATCCGCGCCCTCGTAAAGAGCCCCACAGTTGCAAGGTAAACGTCCCATGAAAGCTCAAGCCCGCCATATCCTGGTGAAAACCGCCGAAGAAGCCGAATCGCTCAAACAGCGCATCGCCAAGGGCGAAGCCTTTGATGTACTGGCGAAGAAATTCTCCACCTGCCCGTCAGGCAAACGCGGCGGTGATCTGGGTGAAGTGCGGCCAGGACAGATGGTCGGGGTGATTGACCAGATCATCTTCAAAAAACCGTTGCGCGTGGTACATGGGCCGGTGAAGAGCAAGTTTGGCTATCACCTGGTGCAGGTGTTCTATCGCGATTGATCGAGGGTTCTGTAGCGATACATGAGCACCGAGTACCTATCCGTTTCGGGCGTTTAGCGGCAGGCATGTTTTTAAGATCAAAAACAAAGCCGGATTAGCGGCTACAGGTGGCGTTCCACAGCAGTGCGCTTGGCGATTTTTTATGTGAGAGCTGCACACGGTGTAACCAATTTTTACGTTAACTTCAGTTAAAAGGCAGGATTTGAAATCCAGTTTCAGGGGGTCACGGCACACAAATGCCAACGCTGCGGGTACAATCGCCGACCTTCCCTCACCACCAAGGATTAACCATGTCAGGGCTTGAACTGTTTGCCGCCGTGCTAGGTGTCATTGCCGTTTGGTTAACAGTTAAACAAAACCCTTGGTGCTGGCCTATCGGGCTGGTCATGGTGTTGCTCTATAGCTGGATTTTTTTCGATGTGAAGCTGTATTCCGACATGTTGCTGCAAGTGGTGTATGCGGTGTTGCAGTTGTATGGCTGGTGGCAGTGGACCCGCTCCGGCGCTCAGCATCAAGGCCGTCAGGTCACGTCGCTGAACGCTCGGCAAATTTCGACCGGCCTGGCTATCGGTGCCGCAGGTAGCTTGGCACTGGGCGCCGCTATGGCCCACTGGACCGACGCCGCCCAACCGTGGCTGGACGCAGCGCTAACCGCATTCAGTCTGGTGGCCCAGTTGTGGATGGCCCAAAAACGCCTGCAATGCTGGGCGCTATGGTTTGTCGTGGATGTGATATTCGTTGCACTGTTTGTTTACAAAGGCCTGTATCTGACCGCCGGGCTGTATGCCCTGTTCACCGTCATCGCTATTCAGGGCTGGCGTGACTGGCGCCTCGATCCGGCGTTGCGTACATGAAGGTCGTGGTTCTGGCTGGCCCGGAATCCAGCGGTAAAAGCTGGCTCGCGGAACAATTGCAGGCACACTTCGGTGGCATTTTGGTGGGTGAATACGTGCGTTATTTCATCGAGCAAAACCCACGCGATACCTGTCTTGCAGATATTTCGCAAATCGCTCGTGGCCAACTCGACTGGGAAGACCAGGCCCGCGCCCTGCAACCCCACTTACTGATTCTGGACACTCATTTGCTGAGCAATATGCTCTGGAGCCAGACGTTGTTTGGCGACTGCCCGGCCTGGCTTGAACCGCAGTTGCTTAACCGTCATTACGACCTGCATTTGTTGCTGTCGCCCGATGATGTGGAGTGGACGCAAGACGGCCAGCGCTGCCAACCCTCTCTGGCCGAACGCCAGGCGTTTTTTAACGCCAGCCGGCAATGGCTGGAGCAGCATCAACAACCTTTGCAAGTGATTACCGGTGACTGGCACGCTCGCCAACAGCAGGCCTTTGACGCTGTCGAGCAGTTACTGGCTTAAACCGTAACAGTGTCCACTGCTGTAACACTCAATGCCCACCTGAGCCTTGTAAAGACAGGACTTCGGTATTTCATCGGTAATCTGTAACAGTGATGAAACACCACATTAAACCGCTGTGATTGCCCCGTGGCATAAGCCTTTAGTGCATTAATGGCTTTAAGCCATATCAGGATTGAAACACTGACCGAATACGCAGACTGATCAGGGTCGACGCGCATTTGTTTTTAAACACAAAATCAAAGTCGGCACATCTTTTGCTCTGCTCTTTTCAGGGCTTTATTCGAACTGGAACGTTCCAGACCTTAACGTGCAGTTGAAAAGCGGAGTCTGACATGCACCCCACCGACGCTTTAAAACCTCTGGCTTTTGCACTGGCAGCATTGATCGCTGTCGCGACACAAACGCCACGCTCTAACGGATGTGATGCTTGTGCAACAACCGATAAAAGGTAGGCCGCGAAACACCCAACACTTTGGCAGCGACACTCAAGTTGTTCGAGTGCCGATGCAGGACATCGCACAAGGCCTGTCGCTCAGCACGAACTTTGTAGTCTTCGAGCGTGCCCATGGCAGACAGGGCATCAGGGTGCACTTGCAGGTCCAGATCGGCGGCTTCGATTTGCCGCCCTTGCGCCAGCACCAGTCCACGTCGAACACGGTTGGCCAGTTCGCGGACGTTGCCAGGCCAAGAGTGATTGCCCAGCGCGATCAATGCGCCATCACTGAATGAGCGCGGACGGCGGCCCGTCTCCTGGCTAAAGAGACGTGAAAAGTGGGTGGCCAGCAGACTTATGTCACCGTGGCGCTCACGCAAAGGTGACATTTGCACCTGCAATACGTTGAGCCGATAGTACAGGTCTTCACGAAAGCGTCCCTGAGTGATGGCCGTTTCGAGATCGACATGGGTGGCCGCAAGAACGCGCACATCGACAGCAATCGGCTCGCCGCCGCCTACGCGCTCTATGTGTTTTTCTTGCAGAAAACGCAGCAGGCTGGCTTGCAACTCGAGGGGCAGGTCACCGATTTCGTCCAGAAACAGCGTGCCACCGCTGGCAGTTTCGATACGCCCGATCTTGCGCTGATGGGCCCCGGTAAAAGCGCCTTTTTCATGGCCGAACAGCTCTGACTGAATCAGATGCTCAGGGATGGAACCGCAATTGATCGCGACAAAAGGTTGACCATGACGTTTGGATTGACGATGCAGGCTACGCGCGACCAGTTCTTTGCCAGTACCGCTTTCACCGCGGATCAAGATCGGCGACTCAGTGGGAGCGAACTTGCTCAACAGTTTTCGCAAGTCACGAATGCTTCGGCTTTCACCCAGTAGTTCATGGGCATGGGTATCGACATGACTTGAGGCCTGATCGCGTAAACGGGACATGCCAAACGCTCGACCCAGCGTGACCTGAAACCGAGACACATCAAACGGCAAGGTATGGAAATCAAAAAACCATTCGTAAACAAAGTCACCCACATTTTTAAGCTTTAAAACATCAGCACTCAGCACTGCGATCCATTCAGTGCCGCTGCGGTTGATCATTTCTTTAACGGCTTCAGGGCGTTCCAGGTGCGTAGGCAGCAACCTGAATAAGCCCACATCACAAGAATGATTAATGACCGAATCCAGGCTGCAACTGTCCACCGACCAGCCAATACTTTGGAGCTCTGGTAATAACGGATGACACTCTTCACACGGATCGACCACCAACAAGCGGCGAGGTGAGGATAGGGCGAACATGACTGATCCTTGCCATCTAAAATGGAATGAGTTTCAGAAACATAGTGGTGGGGAGGCTAACCGTAACGTTAGCAACCCGTAGGGCGGGAACGTGTACCGTTTATTTATAAGCGTAATAGCAATATGCTATTAACCCACGCAAAAAGAGGACGACCCGATTTACCTGCCACTTAAATGGCGACGTTCAGGTATTACAGAATTGATTTAAATCAATCCGATAAAAAAAAATTAAAAAAAATGACTTATTGGTGTGACCTGATCCGGCTCTGGAGGCATCAGTACAAGTAACCAACCGAACGGTACGCCCAGCCGACGGTTAATCATTTGATGGGCACCCATGAGAGATGACCCTATGAACGCCCCGCTCCGTTTCAACGAAGCACTTCTGATTGCAGGCCACGCCTTTGAACCTTTTCAATGTGTTGCCTGGGCAGCCCAAGACGGTCACGGCGAATTGAGCCTGACAGTCATTGACCGCACCAGCACCCGCATCGGCCGCAAGCATATTCCACGCAGCGCCTGCTCGGACGCCGCCCAGCTCGAACATCTGCTGGCACAAGCTCGCACAGAGCTGAGCAACGAAGGCTACACCCTGAAACCATGGGCTATGCCCGCTTAAGATCTGCTGCAAGAGCCTGCTTGCCTCGCGATCTTTTGATCGTTCAAAAGATCGCGAGCAATCGAGCGTCGACCGACTCTCGCTACAGTTGCTTAGCCATCTATGTGTTGATAGTCGAGTTCCAGATCTACCGCCATTTGCTGGGCACGCCCCAGCCGAATCGGGCCCCTTTCTATATCAATCAGCAACCCCGGGCAGTTCAGTCTGGGCAGCGATGACAGCTCTTTCAATCGTCCATCGGTGACCAGCAAAAAGCGCTGTTGCTCCTGCGCAAACTGCTTGCGACGTACCTCAAGCCAACCCCCGACTTCCTGCAGCGCATCCAACAACGGCGTACCACCGCCAGCCCCCAACCCCTCCAGCCATTGATCCAGCGCTTTTGAAGCCTTGGCGCCGCTGACATGCCACTGCGGCGTACTGCCGCTCGCAGTCATGACTGCCACCCTGGCACGTTGGCGATAGGCATCGTCGAACAGTTGCGCCAGCAAACCCTTGGCATCGCTCAATGCCTGATGCCGACGGGTTGACGCAGACGCATCAATCAGCACCAGCCACAGTTCCTGAGCTGCACTTTTACGGGCTTTATGGGCCAGGTCTTCGCGCGTTTTCGGACGGCCACGCAACAGGGTTTGCACCCAATCAATCGCGCCGCTGTCGGCACCGCGACTGGCTCCCTGGCTACCTTGTTCAAGTATCCCCGGTCGGGGTTTGGCATCCGCCCCCGCAATTGATCGAGGGCGAATGCCTAGGGCTTTTTTGGCCAGCTCGGCACTTCTCGACGCGCACCCATGGCTTGCGGTTGCGCCGGTAACTCGCCCCATTGCCCCTGCCCTGAACTGGCAGAACTGCCTGCCGATTGCACGGGTGATGGCGGCTCGGGGGTGGGCGCTTGCGGGGTTTGCTGACGACGGCGATGACGCAAGGCAAACTCGGCGACCGCGTCAATGTCATCCAGGCTGATGGCCCCTGCCCCCCGCCAGGCCGCATGCGCCCGCGCTGCCCGCAGCCAGACCAGATCGGCACGCAAGCCATCGACGCCAGCGGCGTAACAGCGCTCGCTAATCACGGCCAGCGATTGCTCATCCAGTGCAATCAGCGCCAACCTGTCCCGCGCCTGCTGGCAACGTTGACGCAACGCGTCTTGCGCCTGCGCCCACTGCGCACAAAAGCCCTGCGGATCGGCATCAAAGGTCAGCCGGCGACGGATGATTTCTGCGCGTTCCATCGGCTGCGGCTGGCTGTTCATGGCTACGTTCAAGCCAAAACGGTCGAGCAGTTGCGGGCGCAGTTCTCCTTCTTCGGGGTTCATGGTGCCGATCAGGACAAACCGCGCCGGGTGGCGATGGGAAATACCATCACGCTCCACGACGTTGATGCCGCTGGCGGCGACGTCCAGCAATACGTCCACCAAATGATCGGCCAGCAGGTTGACTTCGTCGACATACAACACCCCGCCATCAGCCTTGGCCAATACACCGGGGGAAAATTGCGCCTTGCCCTGGCCCAGCGCCGCGTCCAGATCAAGGGTGCCGACCAGGCGCTCTTCCGTTGCGCCCAACGGCAACGTCACGAACTGGCCGCTGGCGAGCACATCGGCCAGGCCACGGGCCAGGGTCGACTTGGCCATTCCACGCGGGCCTTCGATCAACACACCGCCAATTTTCGGGTCAATCGCCGTCAGGCACAGCGCCAGTTTCAATGAGTCCGCGCCAACCACCGCCGACAGCGGGAAATGGGGGGTGTCAGTCATGTGTTGGGTTCCAACTGCTCTATGGCTTGTCATTACCCTTGTGGGAGCGGGCTTGCTCGCGATGCAGACAACTCGGTCCACCTGATCACCGAGGTGATGCTATCGCGAGCAAGTCCTTCCCACAGGGGGGATGGGGTTCAGTCTTCTTCGATGTCCAGCAATAAGTCTTCCAGCGCCTGGCGGTATTGGCCAGGCTCGCTCCACAGACCTCGCTGCTGCGCTTCAAGCAAACGTTCGGTCATGTCGCGCAGGGCATGCGGGTTGTGTTGCTGCACAAATTCACGGGTGTCCGGGTCCAGCAGATAAGCGTCGGCCAGCAACGCGTATTGGTGGTCGTCGATCAACTGGGTGGTGGCGTCAAAGGCAAACAGATTATCAAGGGTTGCCGCCATCTCGAACGCCCCTTTGTAGCCATGACGTTTAACCCCCTCGATCCACTTCGGATTGGCCGCCCGCGAGCGCACCACCCGGTTCAACTCTTCTTTGAGGGTGCGGATCTTCGGCAAGTCGGGCTGGCTGTGATCGCCATGGTAGCTGGCGGCCGTGGTGCCACTCAGGCTTTCGACTGCCGCCAGCATGCCGCCCTGAAACTGGTAGTAATCATTGGAATCAAGCAAGTCATGCTCGCGGTTGTCCTGGTTCTGAACCACAGCCTGCACTTGACTCAGACGTTGGGCAAACTGGTCACGGGCAAGCGTGCCCTCATCGGCGCCACCATAGGCGTAGCCGCCCCAGTTCAGGTACACCTCGGCCAGGTCTTCGCGGCTTTGCCACAAGCGGCCATCAATTGCGTTTTGTACGCCGGCGCCATAGGCACCCGGTTTTGCGCCGAAAATACGCCAGCCAGCCTGACGCGCCGCCAGCTCCGGGGCCATGCCATCGCGCGCAAGCTGCTCGCGTTCCAGGCGCACTTTGGCCGCCAGCGGGTTCAGGTCATCGGGTTCGTCCAGCGCAGCCACCGCTTGCACAGCGGCATCGAACAGGCGGATCAAGTTGGCAAAGGCATCGCGAAAGAACCCCGAAACGCGCAAGGTCACATCGACCCGTGGCCGGTCAAGCAGGCTGACCGGCAAGATTTCAAAGTCATCCACACGCTGGCTGCCAGTGGCCCATACCGGGCGCACGCCCATGAGTGCCATGGCCTGGGCAATGTCGTCGCCCCCGGTGCGCATGGTCGCAGTGCCCCACACCGAGAGCCCGAGCTGACGCAGGTGATCACCGTGATCTTGCAGATGACGTTCAAGAATCAGATTGGCTGACTGAAAGCCTATACGCCATGCGGTGGTCGTGGGCAGGTTGCGCACGTCGACCGAGAAGAAATTACGCCCGGTGGGCAGCACGTCCAGCCGTCCGCGACTCGGCGCACCGCTTGGCCCGGCAGGCACAAAACGCCCGCTCAGCGCATCGAGCAAACCCTGCATCTCGGCCGGACCGCAGGCATCCAGACGCGGCGCCACAACCTCCAGCAATGCGTCGAAAATCGAGCGCACTTCAGCCCAGGGCTCGCCATCAGGCAATTGCAAGCGGCCATCCAGCGCCTGTTCTATTAACTGTGCTGCATAGAGTTCCAGACGTTCTCGGGTATCTCCCGCCGTGCGCCATAGCGCCGCGCTAATGGCTTGCAATTCGGGGGGCTGACGTCTGACCCATGGCTCGGCCAGCGCGCAATCCAGCGGATCAAAGCCCAATTCAAAGGCTTTGGCCAGCGCCCGCAACAGACTCGACTGAGCGCCACGGCCATCGCCACGGGGAATACGCAGCAGGGCCAGCAAAGTGTCGATGCGCAGGCGCCCTGCCGGTGACTCACCAAAAATATGCAGCCCATCGCGGATTTGCGACTCCTTCAAATCGCACAAGTAGGTGTCCAGACGCGGCAACCAGATCGCCGCATCGGCGTCGCTGTCGAGGTTTTCATCCAGTTGCAGCTCGCGATCGATGTGGGTGTCACGCACCAGCTTGAGAATGTCGCGCTGCAACTCTCGGGCGCGGCGCGGGTCCAGCAATTGCGCTTCGTAATACTCGTCGGCCAGCAGTTCAAGATCGCGTAGCGGGCCGTAGGTTTCGGCCCGCGTCAGCGGCGGCATTAAATGGTCGATGATCACGGCCTGGGTGCGGCGCTTGGCCTGCGCGCCCTCGCCCGGGTCATTGACGATGAACGGGTACACATTGGGCATGGGGCCAAGAATCGCGTCTGGCCAGCAATGTTCTGACAACCCAACGCCTTTACCCGGCAGCCATTCCAGGTTGCCATGTTTGCCAACGTGCACCACGGCGTGGGCACCGTAGGTGTGGCGCAGCCAGAAGTAAAACGCCAGGTACGCATGGGGCGGCACCAGGTCAGGGTCGTGGTAGACCGCGCTGGCATCAACCTGATAGCCACGCGCTGGCTGAATGCCAACAAAGGTCAAACCAAAACGCAGGCCGGCGATCATCAGGCGGCCGCTGCGAAACATTGGGTCATCCTGCGGCGCGCCCCAGCGCTCATTGACCGCTTGTTGATTAGCCTCGGGCAACTGGCTGAACATCGCCCAGTACTCATCCAGCCCCATGCTTTGATGGCATGGGCGCAGGTCAAGGCTGTCGAGGTCGTTACTGACCCCGCCCAGCAACGCCTGAATTAATGCCGTGCCAGACTCGGGCAACTCGGCGTCCAGCGGATACCCCTGCACCTGCAAGGCCCGCAGAATATTCAACGCAGCGGCCGGCGTATCGAGCCCCACACCATTACCGATGCGACCATCGCGGGTTGGGTAGTTAGCCAAAATCAGGGCGATGCGCTTTTGCGGGTTAGGCACGCGGGCCAATTCAACCCAGCGCCGCGCCAGCTCGGCGACAAAGTCCATGCGTTCCGGCTGGGCGCGATAGCACACCACATCCGACTGGCTGCGCTCACTGCGCCAGGCCAAGTCTTTAAAGCTGATCGGACGGCTGATGATTCGCCCGTCCAGTTCCGGCAAGGCAATGTGCATCGCCAGATCACGCGGGCCGAGGCCTTGTTCGCTGTCGCGCCAGCCGGGTTCGTTGTCCTGGGCACAAATCGCCTGAATCACCGGGATATTGCGGCGGAACGGACGCAAGTGAGGCGCTTCCGGGCTCGACTGGGCAAAACCGGTGGTATTGAGAATGACCCCGGCCTCGACCTCGTCGAGCAACGCCTGAACCACTGTCAGGCAGCCCGGCTCTTTAAGGCTGGCCACTGCAATGGGCAAAGGATTAAGCCCTGCCGCTTGCAATCGCTGGCAAAACACATCGACAAACGCGGTATTGGCCGCTTGCAGGTGCGAGCGATAGAACAGCAGCGCCGCCACCGGTTGCCCGGCGCGCCAGTCAGCTTGCCAGTGCTTGAGTTCGGGGCTTGCGTGCTGCGGGTGATAAATCGCGGTGCGTGGCAAAGCCTGCGGCTCATCCCACGCGTAATCGCGGTCCAGGCTTTGGCTGGCCAGGCAGCGGTAAAGTTGCACGGCATTATGCCGCCCGCCCTGACGCAGAAAGTGCCACAGCCGTTCAGCCTGTTCGGCGGGCACGGTGCTCAACGCACTCAGCTCCGGGTCGGGACGGTCATCGCCCGGCACCAGAATCAGCGTCACGCCGCGCTCGGCCAGTTGCATCAGGCGCTCAATGCCGTAGCGCCAATACCCAATCCCGCCGTGCAAGGACAGCAGAATCACTTTGGCGTGTTGCAGCACCTGGTCGACATACAGATCGACCGAGCCATGGTTTTGCACCTGCATAGGGTTCGCCAGACGCAGGCTTGGATAATCTTCAGGCAACTGCTGGGCGGCGTCCGCGAGCAGTGCCAGGCTTGAATCACCGCTGCACAGGATCACCAGCTCGGCGGGGGTTTGGCCCAAGTCGGCAATGTTGTCGTCCGATACAAAGCCACCGGGTTGGGTCCTGAGCAGATGCATGGGTTAAACGCTCAACGCTGTACGCAGGGAGGACTCAAGCAGTGCGGCGTCCAGGTCCTGGCCGATCAGTACCAGTTTGGTGGTGCGCGCTTCATCACCGCCCCAGGCGCGGTCGAAGTGCTTGTCAAAACGCGTGCCCACACCCTGAATCAGCAAGCGCATCGGCTTGCCAGGAATCGCCGCAAAGCCTTTAACCCGCAGGATGTCGTGCTTGACCACCAATTGCGTCAGGGCGTCCAGCAGCACGCGCTCTTCTGCTTGTGGCAGTTCAATGGAGATGGAATCGAAGGCATCGTGGTCGTGATCGTCGTGGTCATCATCGCCATCGTGGTGATGGTCGTGGTGGCTGTGACGGCTGTCGATGTGATCTTCGGACCCGGCGCCCAGACCCAGCAATACCTCCAGTGGCAGACGACCGCTGCTGGCTTCGATGATTTTCACCGCCGGTGGCAGTTCTTCAGCCACTTCGGCGCGGACTTTGGCCAAGTCTTCAGGGGTGATCAGGTCAGCTTTGTTGAGGATCACCAAGTCAGCGCTGGCCAGTTGGTCGGCAAACAGTTCGTGCAGCGGGGACTCGTGGTCAAGGTTCGGATCGAGTTTGCGCTGGGCATCGACCTGCTCCGGGAAGGCGGCAAAAGTGCCACGTGCAACGGCCGGGCTGTCGACCACGGTGATCACCGCGTCAACGGTGCAGGCGCTGCGAATTTCTGGCCACTGGAACGCTTGAACCAGCGGCTTTGGCAGGGCCAGGCCCGAGGTTTCAATCAGGATATGGTCGATGTCACCGCGACGGGCCACCAGTTCGCGCATCACGGGGAAGAACTCTTCCTGCACGGTGCAGCACAGGCAGCCGTTGGCCAGTTCATAGACGCGGCCGTTGGCTTCTTCTTCAGTGCACCCGATGGTGCATTGCTTGAGGATTTCACCGTCGATACCCAACTCGCCGAATTCGTTGACGATCACTGCAATACGCCGACCCTGGGCGTTGTCCAGCATGTGGCGAAGCAAGGTGGTTTTGCCCGAACCGAGAAAGCCGGTAACGATAGTGACGGGGGTTTTGGCCAGTGTTTTCATCGGATGCCCTTTGGCAAAGCGGCGGGCATACGGGACGACGACCGGCTCATAGGAGCGGCAAACATTCGCCACCGGATCACCCCGCCCGGTTGAAGTAAGAATCTGACACGAGGCAGGTCTCCTGGCTTACGGCTGGGGGTCTGCCCTAGGCAGCCCCATTCCCTGCGCCTTCCCGCGTATCAAGCAGTGGCGTGGCAGGGTAATTGACCGTTTACAGTTGCGGGGGCAGCCGCGGCATACCGCGTTCCCATCTTAGCTTCGCGCTGCGAAGAACCTCGAGCGCACAAGGCTACGCAGTGCTTTGTAACAGGTCAATGTTGGCGCTGTGTACAGGCGTCAGAACCGGGGGCTCCGGCGTCACTTTTTCGTTCAGCCACTGTTCAGCAAATGAAATCGATTCTTGTTTGGCAATACGTATCAATATGTTACAAATTGGCACTACCCATTCGCAACGCGGTGTTCTGCCCATGCTGGTTCCCTTTCTGATCATGCTGCGCGAAGGTATTGAGGCCGCGCTTATCGTCGGCATCATTGCCAGTTACCTCAAGCAAACCGGGCGTGGCCAGTGGATGCCTGCGGTGTGGATTGGGGTTTTCCTCGCGGCCGCCCTGTCGCTGCTGGTCGGCGGCGGCCTGGAACTGATGAGCGCCGAATTCCCGCAAAAGCAGCAGGAACTGTTCGAAGGCATCGTCGGCCTGATCGCCGTTGGCATTCTCAGCTCCATGGTGTTCTGGATGCGCAAGGTCGCCCGCTCGATCAAGCAGGCTCTGCACACCTCACTGGATCACGCCCTTGCCGGTTCCAAACATCAGGTCACAGCCCTGATTGCCATGGTGTTTTTCGCCGTGGCGCGTGAAGGGCTGGAAACTGTGTTTTTCCTGCTCGCGGTGTTTCAACAAAGTGAAGGCCCGGCCGCACCTCTGGGCGCCCTGCTCGGGTTGATTCTGGCGATCTTGGTGGGCTTTGCTATTTACAGCGGCAGCATGCGTCTGAACCTGGGGCTGTTTTTCCGCTGGACCGGCCTGTTCATTCTGGTGGTTGCCGCTGGCATTTTGGCCAACTCGGTGCAAGCCCTGCACGAAGCCGGGCTGTGGAATCACCTGCAAGACGTGGTCTTCGACATCAGCGCCACGCTGCCGATGGACGGCCCGCTGGGTTCGATTCTGGCCGGGATGTTCGGCTATCAGGACGCCCCCACTGTGAGTGTGATCGGCGCCTACGTGATTTATCTGGTGGTGACACTGGCCCTGTTCTTCCGCGCCCCAACACCGCCCAACGCCATCCAACCCACTTCAGTGACGAACTCATAAGGTCCTGCATGTCTACCCCTGCAAGCGGTAATCCCCCACGCGCGCTGCGCTGGGCTGTGGCCGGTTCGGTGATCGTAATGATCGCGGCCGGCGGGTTGTTCTATTACGCCTCGCAACTGGCTACGGCCAAACGCAAGGTGCACAGCAATGAAATCACGGTGACGATTCACCCCCACAGTTGCGAACCGAATGCGCTGACCGTGCCTGCCGGCTTTAACAGTTTCCGTATCGTCAACGTCTCGGAGCGCGCCGTCGAATGGGAAATCCTCGACGGCGTGCTGGTGATCGAAGAGCGCGAGAACATTGCTCCCGGCCTCAGCCAGGTGATCAACGCCAACCTCGCGCCCGGTGATTACGCCATTACCTGCGGCCTGCTGAGCAATCCGCGCGGCACCCTGCACGTCACACCGACAGCCCAATCGCAAGCCAGCGCCAAGGCGCATCCATCGATGGTGGCGTTCATCGGCCCCTTGTCAGAGTTTCGGGTGTACTTGAGCAGCCAGGGCAACGCCCTGATCAAAGCGGTTGACGCATTGTCGCAAGCGATCGCCAGCGGCGACTTGCAGCAGGCACAGGCTCTTTATGTCCCGGCACGCGAGGCCTATCAGCGCCTGGCCCCCGCCGCACAGCGCCTGGCTGAACTGGACAACGCCATCAACGCCCGCGCCGACTACTTCGAAAAACGCGAACAGGACCCGGGGTTCCGCGGTTTCCATCGCCTCGAATACGGCCTGTTTGAGCAACGCAGCACCCAAGGCCTGGCGCCCTTTGCCGAGCAATTGCAAGCCAATGCGGTCCTGCTCAGGCAACAACTGCTGGCGCAATCCCTTGCGCCCGAGCAGTTGGTCAATATTGTTTCGCGCACATTGCACAACCTGGCGGACACCCGTGCCGCCAGCGGTGAAGAAGAACGTTACAGCCATATCGACCTGTCCGGCTTCGCCGCCAACCTTGAGACCACGCGCAAGGTGGTCGATCTGCTGCGTCCGTTACTGGCCAAAAACAATGCCGACATCCTGCTCAACATTGATACCGCCAGCTCCGCTCTCGAAGCCGAACTCAGCCGGCTGAAAAACGATAAAGGCTACCTCACGTACGACACAGTGAGCGCCGCTCAGCGTCAAGAAATCAGTCACAAGGCCAAGGCTCTGGCCGATGCACTCGATGGAATCGATCCCGCCCTCGGCCTTTTCGGCCTGTCATTGCAGACGAGACATACATGAGCGATTCAGACAACAGCCCTAGCGAATTCAATCTGCAACGCCGCCGCGTGCTCCTCGGTATGGGGGTGGCAGGTGCTGCACTGGCTGGCAGCGCCCTGAGTTGCCCGGCCATGGCTGCCAGCGCCAACGCGCAAGTCACCCAAGCGCCCAGCAGCGACAAGACCCAGGACCATCACGAGTTCCACGGCCAACACCAAAACGGCATCGTCACGCCGCGCCCTGCTGCAGGCATGCTTGTGTCCTTTGATGTGCTGGCCAGTGATCGCAAAGACTTGGAGCGCCTGTTTCGCACCCTGAATGAGCGCATCGCGTTCCTGACCAAAGGCGGCAAAGTGCCCCAGGTCGACCCCAAGCTACCGCCAGCCGACTCCGGCATTCTCGGCCCGGTAGTCACCCCGGACAACCTGACAGTGACGGTCTCGGTCGGCGAGTCACTGTTCGATGAGCGTTTCGGCCTGAGCAGCGTCAAACCCAAGCGCCTGAGCCGCATGCAGGGTTTTCCCAATGATGCGCTGGAGCCCGCGTTTTGCCATGGCGATCTGAGCCTGCAGTTTTGCGCCAACACCGCCGACACCAACATTCACGCCCTGCGCGACATCGTAAAAAACCTGCCGGACTTGCTGCTGGTGCGCTGGAAGCAAGAAGGCACCGTACCGCCGCAAGCGCCCACCAAACCGGGCGTTGCGCCACAAAGCGCACGTAACTTTTTGGGCTTTCGTGATGGCTCGGCCAACCCGGACTCTACTGACAACACCCTGATGAACACTCTTGTCTGGGTACAGCCGGGCAGCGACGAGCCGCATTGGGCGGTGGATGGCAGCTATCAAGCGGTACGCATCATTCGCAACTTTGTTGAGCGCTGGGACCGCACCCCATTGCAAGAGCAACAAAGCATCTTCGGGCGCAACAAAGCCAGTGGCGCGCCGATGGATGGCCAGCACGAGACCGACGTTCCGGATTACAGCAAAGACCCCGAAGGCAAAATCACCAAGCTCGATGCCCACATCCGCCTGGCCAACCCGCGCACCGCCCAAACCAGTAACAGCCTGATCCTGCGTCGCCCGTTCAACTACTCCAACGGGGTCAACAAAAACGGCCAACTGGACATGGGCTTGCTGTTCATTTGCTACCAGAGCGATCTGGACAAAGGTTTTATCGCGGTACAGACCCGACTGAACGGCGAGCCTCTGGAGGAATACCTCAAGCCGATTGGCGGCGGTTACTTCTTCACCTTGCCGGGCGTGCGCAACGATCAGGATTTCATTGGGCGCGCTTTGCTCAACGCCGCTTCACCGCTTACCCGCACGTGATCCAAACCCCAACCCAAGTCTAAAACACACCGGATACAGTCCCATGAAGAAGACGCCGCTCGCACTGCTCATCGCTCTAGGTTTGTTGCACACCCCGCTCTCGGTATTCGCGGCGACTGCCCCGCTGGATCTGGTGCAACCTGTTTCCGACTACAAGATTTACGTCACCGAAGAAATCGATACCCTGGCGCAAGAAACACAGAAATTCACCGACGCCATCAAAAAAGGCGACCTGGCCACTGCCAAGAAGCTCTACGCACCAACCCGTGTGCACTATGAGTCGATTGAGCCGATTGCTGAACTGTTCAGCGACCTCGATGCCTCCATCGACTCCCGAGTGGATGACCACGAAAAAGGTGTGACCGCTGAAGACTTCACCGGCTTTCACCGCATTGAATACACCCTGTTCTCCGAGAACAGCACCCAAGGCCTGGACGCACTGGCTGACAAGCTCAATACCGACGTCAAAGACTTGCAAACCCGCGTTGCCGGTCTGACCTTCCCGCCTGAGAAAGTGGTAGGCGGTGCTGCCGCACTGATGGAAGAAGTTGCCGCGACCAAGGTTTCCGGCGAAGAAGACCGCTACAGCCATACCGACCTGTATGACTTCCAGGGCAACGTAGATGGCGCGAAGAAGATTTTTGACCTGTTCCGTCCGCACATCGCGACCAACGACCAGGCCTTTGTAGCCAAGGTCGACAAAAACTTCGCCACCGTGGACAAGATTCTGGCCAAGTACAAAACCAAAGAAGGGGGGTTTGAGACCTACGACAAAGTCAAAGATAACGATCGCAAGGCGCTGATCGGCCCGGTAAATACCTTGGCCGAAGACTTGTCAACTTTGCGTGGCAAGCTGGGTCTGAACTAAAAATCCTGTCTAGCGGCAATGCGCTTCTGCCAAGCGTGATGTTCGTTTCTACAAGGTCGGTGTTCGCTCAAGAGCACCGAATGGTTGTATATCGGCGCCAATCGATGTGACCCACGTCTCATATCTGCAGGTTGGTGCTGATGTTTTTTTAACGTTAAAAAATCTGTTTTTAGTTTAAGTATTGACATACGTCACTGTTTAAATTGGTTAAATCCCTGTCAGTATGTGCACCCGCGCCCCTCCCCGTTTTTCATCACCAAAGCCGCTGTTTATGCCCTATTCATTGCTTCCTGAATAGCACCTGTCTAGCTATTAGAAAAAACACACGCTTGATCCAACTTTCATAGGTTTTTCACAATAGTGCGTTTAACGTATGCGTCAGCAAGTGGGGGAACCCCAATAGTTTGCAAGAAAATCATGTAGATAACGCAGTTCGAAGACTTTACCTTTGTCAGTTTTAAGCTTTACTGCCTGCAGGCGTAGTCTCTCCACGGCGCCTGAGCGGGCTGACTTCTGAGACAAGTTATCTTGTGCCATTGAAACTGACTGGAACGAAAATTTTGAAACCCTACCCTATCCAGTGCGTGTCGATCGTCATTCCGGTCTACAACGAAGAACAGAGCTTGCCCGAGTTGTTGCGGCGCACCGAGGCGGCCTGTGCCCAGTTAACTCAACCTTACGAAATCGTACTGGTTGATGACGGCAGCCGAGATCAATCGGCCCAAATCCTCCAGGAAGCCGCTGAACGTGAAGGCAGTTCTGTTGTCGCGGTGATCCTTAACCGCAACTACGGGCAACATGCCGCGATCATGGCCGGCTTCGAAAACTCCAAGGGTGATGTCGTCATTACCCTCGATGCCGACCTGCAGAACCCGCCCGAAGAAATCCCGCGCTTGGTCGCTCAAGCCGCCCTGGGCTATGACGTGGTCGGCACCGTGCGCAACAACCGTCAAGACTCCGCCTGGCGTCGCTGGCCGTCACGCCTGATCAACCTTGCGGTGCAACGCTCCACCGGCGTTGCCATGAGCGACTACGGCTGCATGTTGCGCGCTTATCGCCGTTCGATTGTCGACGCGATGCTGGCCTGCCGTGAACGCAGCACTTTTATCCCGATTCTCGCCAACAGCTTTGCCCGTCACACCACCGAGGTGTTGGTGCAGCATGCTGAGCGCGAACACGGCGATTCGAAATACAGCCCTATGCGCCTGATCAACCTGATGTTTGACTTGATCACCTGCATGACCACCACACCCTTGCGCCTGCTGAGCATCATCGGTTTCAGCATGGCGTTGCTGGGGGGTGTGTTCGCCATTCTGTTGATCGTCCTGCGCCTGATCTTTGGTGCCACCTGGGCTGGCGACGGTACGTTTGTACTGTTTGCGGTGCTATTCGTATTCACCGGTGGCCAATTTATCGGCATGGGCCTGCTGGGTGAATACCTGGGACGCATGTACAGCGATGTGCGTGCCCGGCCACGCTTCTTTATCGAAAAGATCGTGCGCGCCGAACCTGCTGCTGTTTCCGTTACAACTAGCAACTCGTCTTCTTCTACTTCGACACAGGTCCAATCATGAGTTTGAAAGCCGTTGTTTTCGCCTATCACGATATTGGCTGCACAGGCATCGAAGCCCTGCTCAATGCAGGCTATGAAATCGCTGCTGTGTTCACCCATGCGGACGATCCCAAGGAAAATAACTTTTACGGCTCTGTGGCCCAACTCTGCGCCCGTAAAGGCATTCCGGTGCACGCACCGGAAGACGCTAACCACCCACTGTGGATCGAGCGCATTCGCAAGCTGAATGCCGATTACATCTTCTCGTTCTACTACCGCAACCTGCTGGGCGAAGAACTGTTGAACAGCGTCAGCAAAGGTGCGTTCAACCTGCACGGCTCCCTGCTGCCTCGCTACCGTGGTCGCGCGCCCGCCAACTGGGTGCTGGTCAACGGCGAAACCGAAACCGGCGTCACCTTGCACCGCATGGTCAAGCGTGCCGATGCCGGTGACATTGTTGCCCAACAGCGCATCAGCATCGATCGCAGCGACACCGCACTGAGCCTGCACGCCAAGCTGCGCGAGACCGCTGCCAGCCTGCTGGCCGAAATCTTGCCGGTGCTGGGGCAAGGCAAGTTCAAAGAAACACCGCAAGACGAATCCAAGGCCACTTACTTTGGTCGTCGCACCCCGGCTGATGGCTTGCTGCAATGGGCCCGTCCGGCTGAAGAACTGTTCAACCTGGTTCGCGCTGTCACCCAACCGTACCCGGGCGCTTTCTGCTCCGTGGGCGAACACAAACTGATTGTCTGGGGCGCCGAAGTTGTCGCTGGCAACCAGGGCCATGCACCGGGCCAAGTCATCAGCTGCGACCCGCTGCGCATCGCGTGCGGCCAGGACTCTCTGGTCATTACCGCCGGTCAGCGTAACGAAAACGGTCTGTACCTGAGCGGCCCGCAACTGGCTCGCGAACTGGGCCTGGTTGAAGGCTCGCGCCTGCGCGGCAGCGAATCCGGCCGTCCGGCCCGTCGCACCCGCGTACTGATCCTGGGCGTGAACGGCTTTATCGGTAACCACCTGTCCGAGCGCCTGCTGCAAGACGACCGTTTTGAAGTGTATGGCCTGGACATTGGCTCCGACGCCATCGATCGCCTGCGCAGCCACCCCAACTTCCACTTCGTGGAAGGCGACATCAGCATCCACACCGAGTGGATCGAATACCACATCAAAAAGTGCGACGTGGTTCTGCCGCTGGTAGCCATCGCGACCCCAATCGAATACACCCGCAACCCGTTGCGCGTATTCGAACTGGACTTTGAAGAAAACCTCAAGCTGGTGCGCTACTGCGTCAAGTACAACAAGCGCGTGATCTTCCCGTCCACGTCCGAAGTGTATGGCATGTGCCAGGACAAGAACTTCGACGAAGACACCTCCAACCTGATTGTGGGTCCGATCAACAAGCAGCGCTGGATCTACTCCGTGTCCAAGCAACTGCTGGACCGCGTGATCTGGGCTTACGGCCAGAAAGGCTTGAAGTTCACCCTGTTCCGTCCGTTCAACTGGATGGGCCCGCGTCTTGACCGTCTGGACTCCGCTCGTGTCGGCAGCTCGCGCGCCATCACCCAGTTGATCCTGCACCTCGTGGAAGGCACGCCGATCCGTCTGGTAGACGGTGGCGAGCAGAAACGTTGCTTCACTGATGTGGCCGACGGCATCGAAGCCCTGGCACGCATCATTGAAAACAAAGGCGGCAAGTGTGACGGCCAGATCATCAACATCGGCAACCCGGAAAACGAAGCCAGTATTCGTGAGCTGGGTGAAGAGTTGCTGCGTCAGTTCGAAGCGCACCCGCTGCGTGACAACTTCCCGCCGTTTGCCGGTTTCCGCGATGTTGAAAGCCAGTCGTTCTACGGCACCGGCTATCAAGACGTCAGCCACCGCAAGCCAAGTGTGGAAAATGCCCGTCGCCTGATCGACTGGACACCGACCACCGAGCTGAGCGAAACCATCGGCAAGACTCTGGATTTCTTCCTGCGTGAAGCCATGGTTGAAATCGCGGAAAAACGCTGATGCAGGCTGGACTACGTATTGATGTCGATACCTATCGTGGAACCCGCGAGGGGGTTCCGCGGTTGCTCGAACTGCTCGACGAAGCAGGCGTTAAAGCCACGTTCTTTTTCAGCGTGGGGCCGGACAACATGGGCCGCCATTTATGGCGGCTGATCAAGCCCCGTTTTTTCTGGAAAATGATGCGCTCCAAAGCTGCCAGCCTGTACGGCTGGGACATTTTGCTGGCCGGCACTGCCTGGCCAGGCAAACCTATCGGCCAGGATCTGGGGCACTTGATGCGCCAGACCCTGGCCGCGGGCCATGAGGTCGGCCTGCACGCCTGGGATCACCATGGCTGGCAGGCCAACACCGGACGTTGGAGCGAGGCACAACTGATCGAGCAGATTCGTCGGGGTGTCGACACCCTGAGCGACATTACCGGGCAAGCGGTCGAATGTTCGGCCGCTGCCGGTTGGCGCGCAGATGAACGCGTAGTCCAGGCCAAAGAAGCCTTTGGCTTTCGTTACAACAGTGATTGCCGCGGGCACAGTCTGTTTCGGCCAAGGTTGGCCGACGGCAGACTGGGCGCGCCGCAAATCCCTGTGGACTTACCCACTTTCGATGAAGTAGTTGGACCTGAGCTGAGCGCTGCCGACTTCAATTCATACATTCTTGATCGCTTCAGCCCACAAAAGCTGAACGCGTACACCATTCATGCAGAAGTAGAAGGGATTCTAATGGCTAATGACTTCCGTCAATTGCTGGCGCAGGCCCGTGCCCGTGACATCCAATTTCAGCCCCTGCGGGACTTGCTTCCCGACGATCTCAACAGCCTGCCTGCCGGGCAATTGAGCCGTGGCGTACTGGACGGCCGTGAAGGCTGGCTGGGAGTGCAGAAGCCATGACTCAACGCTGGATGATACCGCTGCTGATTCTGGCCTTCATTGCGTTTTACCTGTTACCCCTGGGCACCCACGGTCTGTGGATCCCGGACGAAGCGCGTTATGCGCAAATTGGCCAGCAGATTCTGGTCGACGGTAACTGGGTCACCCCGCACTTCATGGATTTGCGTTACTTCGAGAAGCCGATTGCCGGCTACTGGATGATTGCCATCGGGCAAGCCATTTTTGGCGAAAACCTATTTGGCGTAAGGATTGCCTCGGCTATTGCCACGGGGCTTAGCGTACTGCTGGCCTACCTCGTGGCCCGGCGCTTATGGAATGATCCGCGCAAGAGCTTTGCCTGCGCACTGGTGTACATGACTTTCGGCCTCATTGCAGGCCAGGCCGGTTACTCCAACCTCGATCCGCAGTTCACCCTGTGGGTCAACCTGAGCCTGGTTGCACTGTGGTTTGCAGTCGACACCCAACACACTGGCCAGCGTCTTTTTAGCTGGGCACTGCTGGGTTTTGCCTGCGGCATGGGCTTTATGACCAAGGGCTTTTTGGCCCTGCTGCTGCCGGTGCTGATCGCCCTGCCCTACATGGTCTGGCAAAAGCGCTTTCTGGAACTGGTCAAATACGGCCTGCTTGCAATGCTGGTTGCGGCCATCGTCTCGTTGCCTTGGGTACTTGCCGTACACGCGCAGGAACCGGACTACTGGCGCTTCTTTTTCTGGCACGAACACATTCGTCGCTTTGCCGGTGAAGATGCCCAGCACGGACGCCCCTGGTGGTTCTACCTGCCGCTGATGGTGGTTTCCAGCCTGCCATGGGCTGCGTTGCTGCCGGCCACTCTCAAGGATGCCTGGACGCAAAAGCGCCATGCCCGTGTGATATTCGTACTGATGTGGCTGTTTTTTCCGCTGGCCTTGTTCAGCTTGAGCAAGGGCAAGCTACCGACTTACATCATGCCCTGCATGTTGCCGCTGGCCCTGCTGCTGGGCAATACGCTGATAAATCGGGTTGAGCAAGTCAAAACCCTTTCCCTGCGTATGAACGGCCTGGTCAATCTGCTGCTGGGCAGCGTTGCATTGCTGGCCCTGATCTTCTTCCAGATCAAAAAACCGTTTTACGACAACGAACCCCTGCACATGACGTTGTTGATCGTGGTGCTGCTGACCTGGATTGTCACTGGCCTGCTGGTGATGTCTCGCCCGGTAAAAATGTGGGCCGCACCTGCCGTTGCCATGGGCGTGCTGGTACTGGTACTGCCAGCCAGCATGCCGAGCAGCGTGGTGCACAACAAAATGCCAGACCAGTTTGTGCTCCATCATCTGGATGCGTTAGCCCCAGCCAAATCCCTGCTCAGTAACGACCTGGGGGCGGCATCGGCGCTGTCCTGGCGCCTGCGCCGTCCTGACGTCACGCTGTACAACACTCAGGGTGAGGTCAAATACGGCCTGACCTATGACGATGCCAAAGGCAAAAGCATTGGCCTTGAGGAGATTCAGGCCTGGTTGGCAGACGCGCGCCTCAAAGGCCCGGTCGGGGTGGTCATGCGGGTCAAGGACAGCGATGAATCCCATGAAATGGATAGGCTGCCCAAAGATGCCCAGCGTTTTGACGAAGGCAATATGGTGATTTTGATTTACCCGCAGACCGCTCCATGACCCTGACCCTGTTACTGATGGCGTGCCTGCTGACGTGCGCGGGCCAGGTGGCTCAGAAGTACGCGGTCGAAAGCTGGCGCGGGCCGCAATCGGGGATCGCCCACAAGCTGCGATCCCCCTGGCTGTGGTTGGCCTTGCTGTGTCTGGGCCTGGGTTTGCTGGTGTGGTTGCTGGTGTTGCAACGCCTTGAAGTGGGCATCGCTTACCCGATGCTCAGCCTTAACTTTGTTCTGATCACCTTGGTAGCGCGCTACGTGTTTAAAGAAACCATCGACCTGCGCCACTGGATAGGTGTCGGTCTGGTGATTGCCGGTGTGGTTCTGCTGGGGCAACACGCATGAACCTGCGCCGTGGATTTTGCTTTGCTTGTGGCAGCGTATTACTGGTCAGTGGTGCCCAATTGGGCATGCGCTGGAGCATGACCCGCCTGCCGGAGCCGGCCCAATGGCTGCAAGCAATCAGCCAGGGCGACGTATCACTGTCAGCGCTGGGCGTGGTATTGGCCGCGGTACTGGCTTACGCGCTGTCGATGCTGTGCTGGTTACTGGCCTTGCGTGACCTGCCATTGGGGCGGGCTTACTCGCTGCTTAGCATCAGCTACGCTCTGGTCTACCTGCTGGCCGCCAGCCTGCCGGTATTCCATGAGCACTTTACTCTTTCAAAAACCCTTGGCGTGACGTTGGTCATTCTAGGGGTGCTGACGATCAACTCTCGACGTACCCCAGGTTCCAGGAACAGCGCATGAAAATCAGTGTATTTGGTAGTGGTTATGTAGGCCTGGTGCAGGCAACGGTATTGGCGGAAGTCGGCCACGACGTGATTTGCATGGACATTGACCAGAAAAAGGTCGAGCTGTTACAGCAAGGTCACGTCAGTATTTTTGAACCGGGCCTTTCAAGCCTTGTTCGTGAAAATCTCGACAGCAAACGCCTGCGTTTCACCAGCGATGAAAAGCTCGCCGTTGAGCATGGCCAAGTACTGTTTATCGCTGTCGGCACCCCGCCCAGCGAAGACGGCTCGGCAGACCTCAAGGCGGTGTTCTCGGTAGGTGATGCCGTCGCTCGCCACCGTGAAGAGCCCGTGATTCTGGTCGAGAAGTCCACTGTGCCGGTGGGCACCGGTGACGCACTGACCGCACATATCAACAACGCCTTGAGCAAGACCGGCCGCTCGTTGCAGTTCGACGTGGTGTCTAACCCCGAATTCCTCAAGGAAGGCTCAGCGGTGAGCGATTGCCGCCGTCCTGACCGCATCATCATTGGCTGCGAACGTGATGAAGTGCGCGACGTGATGCGCGACCTGTATGCCCCGTTCAACCGCAACCATGACCGCATCATCAACATGGACCTGCGCAGCGCGGAACTGACCAAGTACGCGGCTAACTGCATGCTGGCGACCAAAATCAGCTTCATCAACCAGATCGCCGAACTGGCCGAACACTTGGGCGCCGATATTGAGTCCGTGCGCCTGGGCATCGGTGCCGACACGCGCATTGGTTACCACTTCATCTACCCTGGCTGCGGCTATGGCGGTTCGTGCTTCCCTAAAGACATGCGCGCACTGATCCACAGCGCCCAGCAAGTCAATTGCTCCAGCGATTTGCTGCAAGCCGTTGAAGCGATCAACGAGCGTCAGAAACATAAACTGTTCGAGCGTATTAAGGCCTTCTTCAAGGGCGACCTCAAAGGCAAAACCTTTGCCCTGTGGGGCTTGGCCTTCAAGCCCAATACTGACGACATGCGCGACGCCCCAAGCCGCATATTGATGCAGGCGTTGTGGGATGCGGGCGCAGACGTGCGGGCCTTTGACCCTGAAGCCATGCAAGAAACCCAGCGCCTGTACGGTGACGAGCCGCGCCTGAGCCTGATGGGCACCCCGGAGTCGACGCTCAACGGCGCAGATGCCTTGATCGTCTGCACCGAATGGCAACAGTTCAAGGCGCCAGACTTTGACCTGATCAAGCAGCGCCTCAAAACCCCTGTGATTTTCGATGGCCGCAACCTGTACGACACCGAGCGCCTGACCCGTGCAGGCTTGCAGTACTTCCCGATGGGGCGTGGTGAGTCTTGCAACTTGCCGGTATCGCAAGGCGCTACAGCCGTTTAACGGTTTACCAACGCCGCCATTGATTCCCTCCCGTGGGAGCTGCTGCAGGCTGTGATCTTTTGACGGTGCTCTCGCATCAAAAGATCGCCGCCTGGGGCAGCTCCCACGTTTGGTATTTGTCTGTCTATTGAGTCAAGGAAACTCGACATGCCGGCCTACCCTTCGCCAAGCGTTTTACGTGCATTGCACCGCCAGTCCCTGCTGCTCGGTGCACTGGCCTTACTGCTGTTCATTCTGGGCGATATGCACCAGGCCGCGATCGGTTTTGACTCGCGCTTTGTGATGTTTGCCAAGGAAATGCTGCGCCACGGGCCAAGCTTCTTCCCGACCACCTATGGCCAGCCTTACGCCGACTACAACGCCACCACGACCCTGTTCACCTGGCTGTTGTCCTTGCCGTTTGGCGAGGTCAACAGCCTGACCGCGTGGCTGCCTACGGCATTTTCCAGCGCCGTGATCGTGACCCTGATCTATCGACTGGTTGCCCCGCAGTCCACCACCTGGGCCTTGCTCAGCGTGGCCCTGCTGCTGTTGAGCATGACCTTCATCACTGAAACCCGAGCCGTGTCACTGGACCAGATGCTCGCGGCGGTCAGCCTCGGCGCGTTTTACCTGGCCTATGCTCACGATCACTTTGGTGCGCCACGCCGTCATCTCTGGCTACTGGCGTTGCTGGTACTGGGCTTTGCCATTCGCGGTCCTATCGGGCTGGTGATACCGACCGGCATGTTGTGCAGCTACTACCTGCTCAGCGGTCAATGGCGCCGCATGTTCAGTGTTGGCGTGCAAGCTCTGGTACTGCTGGTGCTGTGCATTGGCCTGTTGCTGCTGCTGGCCTGGCTCAGCGGCGGCCAGGCTTTTGTCCAAGATGTAATCCGCATGCAGGTCACTGGCCGCATCGACGGCAGCGAAGGCGCCAGTGGCACCTTTTATTACTTCACAAGTTCCATGGGCAACTACGCGCTGGCCTACCCGCTGGCCGTGCTGGTATTAGCGGCCGTGCTGATCGTCGGGCGCAAACCGTCGAATACAGCCTTGCACTTGGTTAAATACTGTGCCGCAGCGGGCTTGATCGTGATGATCGGCCTGTCGATTCCGCAGGCGAAAAAAGCCCGCTACCTGCTGCCCATGCTACCCATGGCAGCCATTATTGCTGCCTACCCGTTCATGGGTATGCAAGGTCGAGTGTTCGTGGCACTGCGCGGCATTATTCAAGCCATTTTGCTGGCCCTGCCCGTGCTGCTGATCGCAGGTCTGATCGTCGCCAGCAAGCGTTTGAGTGACGACCTGCCGCCGCTGACCTCAATCTATGTTGTGCTCGGCGTGCTGCAAGTCGTCGCGCTGGGGTTGCTGTTCAAGGCCCAATGGCGTGCATCCGGTCTGGCCGCCTGTGCCGTGCTGGCGATGTGGGGCAGCTACATTCTGGTGATCGAACCGGCAGAGCGCAGCGCCTACGACACGCGTGACTTCACCCTCAACACCCTGCACCTGATCGATCAGGCACCCGCGCCGCTGGTATTGCATGGGATGGGCAAAGACGCCAAGGCGATCAAGTTCATGGTCAACCTGAACGATGACCTGCTGCCCGTGTTCACTCAGTCAGCCGCAGAACTGAGCGCGTTGCAGGCACCCGCCTGGATCGTGATGGACCGCAAGGACTACCAGGCACTTCAAGGCACTCCGCTGGGCGACATTGTTCCGGCTTTGAGTGGGCGCTTCGACAAGAACGACTACGTGCTGCTGCATATGCCTTGAGGCCTACTGATCTTTAAACGCTCGCAGCCTGCGCCAGCTCCCACAGGACTGTGGTGTGCTCCTAAAACAAAAAGCCCTGTCGTTGACCGACAGGGCTTTTTGTATAACAGCAGGTTTAAGGCTTACCGCCCCATCGCCCGTGCGGCATCAGAGGTGTACTGATCAGCAGTGAATTTGCCTTCGTTGAGGATCGGACCTTTTTTCGATTCGTTGGTCATGCCGTAGCCGGTGTACTGGCCCGAGTTCAAGTCCATGAAGAACTGTGAACCTGCCTGCCAGCCGCTCATGTCCGGGTGGTAGTAGTAATTGACCATGGCGTGCTTCCACAACTGCCCACGGGCATCGTAGTTGTCTGCCAACACGGAGTTCCAGGTGTCTTCGTCGAGGAACAACACACGTTTGCCGTAGACATGGCGATAGCCTTCTTTCAAATCACCTTCCAGCACCCAGACTCGACGCAATTCATAGCGCATCAGGTCAGGATTGGGGTGGTTGGTGGTCAACATGTCGGCATATTTCACAGTGCCGGCATTCGGTTTGTAGGCGTTGGCCGGAATATAGATTTCTCGCTTGCCGATCAACTTCCAGTCAAAGCGCTCCGGCGAGCCGTTGAACAAACGGTCTTCGTCCACCGTCATCGTCCCGTTGGTCCCGATCATCGGCTGGTCATAGCCGTAACCCGGCAACTGGCGCACACGACGGGTCGATGGGCTGTAACTCCAAGCCTGGCGCGGGTTGGTGGCAAAGTTGTAGGGTTCGTGGGAAATGCTGATAGTACCGTTGTCGCGGGCCGGCTTGAGCGTCATGTTGTTGCTCATGGCCTGGATCTTTTCTTCGGTCTTGGGTTCAACGGTCGGCGAGTTGGCCTGCGACAGGTTGCGGGCATACGCACGCCCCCAACCAATGCTGCCGTTGGGCAATACCGAGGCCAGGTCACTGGTTTTTTCCTCGGTGTAGGCGCGGGCTGGCAACTGGTGGTTCCAGAGCAATTCCATGCCGGTTTTCGGGATCGGGAACGGCACTTGGCCCAAGCCTTCAAAGCCCATGCCGTCGTTCACCAACTTGGCATTCAAGGCGTTGCTCATCACACGCTTGCACACATAGTCCGGGTAACGGTAATCACGGTGCCCAGGGTAGATGTTCATCTTGTAGGTGGTCGGATAACGCTTGAACAACGCCTTCTGACCTTCGGTGAGCTTGTCAGCGTACTGATCCATGTTTTGCGCAGTGATCACCAGAATCGGTTTCTCGGCGGCATACGGGTCAACTGGCTGATCGCCCGAGTATTTAACGTGGTTCCAACCGGGTACTTCGCCTAAATACTTGCCGGTGTACGGCGGAATGGTTCCCGCCGCATTACCCGCCTGTTCGGCACCTACACAGGTCAGCTCCTTGCCCAGTTTGGCGGCTTCTGCGGGAGACACTTGTGCAGAAACCGGAGCCATGGCCCCCAGATTGATGGCCATGGTGGCTGCGAGCATTACGCCTGTTCTTGTTATTTTCATGTATTGCCTCCTACGCGGATAAAACGGGCTGAGGTATGCATCCATTCTTCGCCATCTGACAGCGAGTACATCGTCCACAAAGACTAATCAGGCAATAACCAACAGGTCTTTAATTAGGTTTTTAAGCATCTTCCCGGAGGCATTGCGAGCGAACGGGGTGTGCTGCACATGGATCTGCGCCGGGACTTTGAAGCTCGCCAGGCGCTGGGCAATAAAGCGGCGCACGGTCTCGCTGTCCGGGGCATCAACGGGGTCACCGCGCACCACCAGAAACACCACTTCACCCAATACATCGTCCGGTACGGCAAAGGCTGCGGCTTCCACCACGCCCGGTATTTCACACGCACACGACTCCACTTCGGCCGCCGAAATCTTCTCGCCGCCACGGTTGATCAAGTCCTTGGCGCGGTCGGTGATGTACAGGAAACCTTCGGCGTCCAGATGACCGATATCGCCCGTGTCCAGCCAGCCATCACGCAAGGTTTGGGCACTTGCTTCAGGCAGGTTCCAGTACGCGCGCATCAAGGTTGGCGAGCGCACCCAGATCAGGCCGCTGACACCGTTGGGCAGCGGTCGGTCCGGGCTGTCACCAATGCATACATCGACGATGGGCAAAGGCCAACCCGCGGAGGCAGGCTTGTAAACGAACTGATCCCCGCCAATCGCTGCGCAAATGCCGTTGCTTTCGGTCAGACCGTAACCACTGCCACCGATGGCTTCGGGCTTGCGCCGGGTCAGATTGGCCAACAGACTGCTGGACGGAGCAGCACCGCCCAACCCCAGGCCGAGCAGGCTTTTGGTGTCGGCGGTGCCAAAGCGTGGCGACGCCAGTAATTGCTGCATCATCACCGGCGCACCATTGAACTGCGTGCATTGCTCATCGCGGATCAGATCGAAGGCTTTATCCACGTCCCACTTGTACATCAGCAGCAAACGCCGGCCGCTGCGCAAGGCCAACAAGAACTGGGCATGCAAGCCGCTGACATGAAACAGCGGCACCGCCATCAAGGTGGTGGGCGCGTACCCGCTGTTGATCACCACGCTGATGCGCTCAGGAGAGCTCACAGCACAAAAAGCCCCCTGAAACTCCAGGGCCGCCAGTGCCTGGCACACCGCGTCATGGGTCGATAACACGCCCTTGGCCAAACTGGTGGTGCCCGAGGTGTAGAGAATCATCGCGGGGTCATCGCCGGTGACTTTCAAGGCGGGTGCAGTCAATGCGGGTTCGGCCAGCAGGTCTTCAAGACGCTGGCAATGCTCGTCCAGCGCGGTACCGGCAGCCAGGCCCACCACGATGGTTGCCAGCCCCTGCTCACGCAGGTCGGCCTCCAGCAGTTGCAAGCGCGGCTCGTCGCACAGCAACAACCGCGCGCCGCTGTCCTGCAAGCCATGGAATAGCTCATCACGCAGGCCCCAGCTGTTGAGCGGCACACAAACGGCGCCACAGCGCTGTACGGCGGAAAACGCGACCAGCCAAGCCGGTTGATTGCGCATGGCAATCGCCACTCGATCTCCCTGACGCACACCAAAACGTTGCACCAGTTGCCCGGCCAGTCGATCGACCTGGTCGAAAAATTCACTGAACGTCAGGCGTTGCTGTTCCCACACCAAAAACTCGCGGTCGCCGTGGATGCGGCCACTGTTAATGACCTCCCACACGTTAGCGGCCGTGTGACGAAAACGCTTGGCACCGCCATTCGATGGCGTCACCACTTCATAAGGCGAGCCGGCACCAATCAACTGCTGCCAGGCGCTCTGCCATTGTTCAAGTTTCATCTTGTTATTCTCCTCACCCGAACAGGTTGCAACAGACTCAGGCGTGCGCAGACGCAAGGCTTGCGTAACGCTCGCAGTGATAATCGGCATCGCCCAGGCTGGCCTGTGCCACCCGGATACGCTTGAGGTACAAGCCCACATCCAACTCATCGGTCACGCCAATCCCACCGTGCATCTGCACCGCTTCATTGGCGACATTGAGGGCCATCAGGCCTGCCTTCCATTTCGCCAGGCTGGCCAGCCGCTGACGCTCAACTTCGCTCAGGCTCGTATCGTCCAGTGCTGCCAAGCCGGCCATCACCGCGCTGCGCGCCAGTGCCAGCTCTACAAACAACTGGGCCGCCCGGTGTTGCAGTGACTGAAACGAACCAATCGCCACCTCGAACTGAACACGGGTTTTGAGGTAGTCGAGGGTCATGTTGAATAGTTTTTCGGCCATCCCCAGCATCTCGGCCGCTACACACACCCGACCACGATCCAGCGCAGTCATTAACGCAGGCCCCGCCGCACCGATTTCACCGAGCAAAGCATCAGGCCCGACCTGCACCTGGTCCAGGCGTAACTGCGCGTGGTTGCGAGAATCGATCAAGGGCAAGGCGCTCACCACCAGACCCGGCGCATCGGCAGGCACCAGAAACAGGCTGATGCCTTGCGCGGCCTGCGCCGCCACCAGATAGCCGTCTGCCCCAACGCCATCAATGACGAAATACTTGTGCCCGCTCAGGCTGTAGCCATTGGCATTGGGCACGGCCTGCAAGGCAACTTGCGCCGGGCTGTGACGCGAACGCTCGTCCAGCGCAAGCGCCAGGCGGCGCTCACCGCTGATGGCCGCCGACAACCACTGATCCTGCTGCTGGGCATTGCCCTGCACATGCAGCAATGAGCCGCAGAGCACGACACTCGACAACAGCGGCGAAGCGCTGAGATTGCTGCCGATGGACTCAAAAATCGGACCCAGGCCCATGCAGCCAAAATCCAGGCCACCGAGGTTTTCAGGGAACGGGATCGCACTCCAGCCCAGCGCCACGGCGTCCTGCCACAAGGTGGCGTCAAAGCCTAATTCGCTGTGTTCATCACGCAAGGCACGTTGACGGGTCACAGGGCTGCGCGCCGCCAGAAACTCACGGGCACTGTCGGCCAACAGCCGTTGTTCTTCGCTATAAAGCAGGTTCATGGTGTGTTTCCTTACTTCACGTCAGGCAGGCCAAGAACGCGCTTGGCGATGACATTGAGCTGGATTTCCGAGGAACCACCAGAAATCGTCAGGGCAAAACTGTTAAGCCAGCCACGGGTAATGGCTTGTTCCTGGGCACTGAAAGCGCTCTTGTCCCAACCCAGCGCGTTGTAGCCCATCAGGTCCAGCAGCACCTCGAATTTGTCGCGTTCCTGCTCGGTGTGCACCAGCTTCATGATCGACATCAGCCCGCTCACGTCCTGCCCGGCACGGGCTTCTTCGCCCATGCGTTGCACGGTGAGGTTGTAGCTGTGCTCGTTCATGGCGCAGGCCACCGCACGCGCGGCCAGGGCCGACTCGCTCAGGCCGGTCGGCTCAGGCAGATACTCGTTGAGCAGTGGCAACAAATGGAAATGCGTCGGCAGGCTGAATTCACCGAACTTGGACATGGCCTTGCGTTCGTGCTGCAACAGCCGTTTGGCCAGGTTCCAGCCGCCGTGAAGCGGGCCAATCAGTTGCGATTTAGGCACCTTCACACTGTCGAAGAACACTTGGCAGAACGCCGATTTGCCGCTGATCAAATCAATCGGGGCGACGCTCACGCCGGGGCTCTTCATGTCCAGCACGATCAGGCTGATACCCGCATGCTTGCTGGCCTTGGCGTCAGTGCGCACCAGGGCGTACATCCAATCAGACTTGTCGCCGTAGGAGGTCCAGATCTTGCTGCCGTCGACCACAAAGTGATCACCCTCATCGCGCGCCGACGTTTTCAGGCTCGCCAGATCGGAACCGGCATTGGGCTCGGAAAAACCCTGACACCAGCGCACCTGACCACGGGTCATTGGGGTCAGCAGGTTTTTTTTCTGCTCTTCGGTCCCGAACTCAAGCAACACCGGGCCGAGCATCCAGATGCCCAGATTGATTTGCGGCGGGCGGCACTTGAGGCGTCGCAACTCGCTTTCCAGCACGGCGTTGTATTCCGGGCTCAGGCCGCCACCGCCGTACTCAAGCGGCCAATCCGGACAGAACCAGCCCTTGTCGCGCATCCGCTCAAACCACAGTTGCGCGTCTGCATCGGGAAATTCCACGTGGCTTGCGCCCCACACCAACTCGCCCTCAGGGATGGGCTTGCGCTGCGACGGCGGGCAATTGGCCTCAAGCCAACTGCGGGTTTGCTCTCTGAACTGGTCAATCGCGCTCATGTATTTTTACCTGTAAATGCCTAATGCCAATCCATCAGGAGGTGGCGCAGAACTAATGTGGCAGCGGGCTTGCTCGCGATGGCATCAGTGCGTTGAATCGAACAAACCGAGTTGCCTGAATCGCGGGCAAGCCCGCTCCCACAGGAGGCGCGTCAACGCGCGTTACGTGGCATGCCCAGGCCGAACTGAGCAATCAGCTCGCGCTGGATTTCGTTGGTGCCGCCGCCAAACGTCAGCGTCACCGAAGCCCGGACTTCATACTCCAACTCGCCTTGCAGCAAGGAAGCCTGCGAACCGCCACGCACCAGGCCATTGGCCCCGACGATATTGCTCAATATGCGCAGAATCTCGACCCCCGACTCAGAGCCATACACCTTGGTGGTCGAGGCCAGTGCCACGTCCATATGGTCACGCTCAAGCCCGGCCGCAATGCGCAGGTTGATCAGGCGCATGGCTTCCAGGCGGGCGTAGCACTGCGCCAAACCGGCGCGCACCCAAGCCTTGTCAATCGCGCGAGCGCCGTGTTCATCCGCTTCGCGGGCCCACATGTAAACCTTGCGAAACAAGCCAACCACTTTGTCCGACCAAGCGCCCAGCCCCAGCCGCTCATGGTTGAGCTGCGCGGTAATCAACTTCCAGCCCCCGTTCAATTCGCCCACCAGCATGGATTTGGGCACCCGCACGCTGTCGTAATAGGTGGCCGATGTCGGGTTGCTGGTGGTCGGGATGACCGTGGTCGAAAAGCCTTCGGACTGTGTGTCGAGAATCAGGATCGACACCCCTTTGTGGCGCGGCAGATCAGGGTCGGTGCGGGCCGCCAGCCAGATGTAATCGGCTGACTCGGCGCCCGAGGTCCAGAGCTTGTTGCCGTTGACCACGAAGTGATCGCCTTCAAGCCGGGCACTGGTTTTCAGGGCGGCCAGGTCGCTGCCTGCCCCCGGCTCGGAATAACCGATGGCGAAAATGATTTCGCCCGCGGCGATACCGGGTAAAAACTTGGCCTTTTGTTCTTCCGTGCCGGAGGCCATCAGCGCCGGGCCCACAGTACTGATGGTCACAAAGGGCAGCGGCGCACCTGCAATATTGGCTTCTTCAAAGAAGATAAATTGCTCGGTAGGGCCGTAACCCTGCCCGCCGTGCTCCACGGGCCAGCCGACGGCCAGCCAGCCATCGCGGCCCATCTTGCGGATGGTGTCGCGGTACAGGTCGCCACCCTCTTTGCCGCGCAATTGCTCACGCAGTTGTGGGGTCATCAGGTTCTGGAAGTAATCCCGCACCTTGAGGCGCAGGGCATTTTGTTCAGGAGTGAGGTCAACGAACATGGAAGCTCCTTAGGCTGTGCCAAGAATCAGGCCGCTGGTAGGTACACCCGTACCGGCGGTGACCAACACGTTTTCGACGTTGTCGACCTGGTTGACCGAGCTGCCTCGTACCTGGCGTACTGCTTCCGCCACGCCGTTCATACCGTGGATATAAGCCTCGCCCAACTGGCCGCCATGGGTATTGATCGGGAACTTGCCGCCACGCGCATGATGCCCGGCACGGATGAATTCCTTGGCTTCGCCTCGCTCACACAGGCCGAACTCTTCCAGTTGCGGCAGCACAAATGGGGTGAAGTGGTCATAAATGACCGCGGTTTGCAGCGCGTCAGGCCCAAGTCCGGCCTGGCGATAGAGCTCTTTGGCAACCACGCCCATTTCCGGCAGCCCGGTAATGTCGTCGCGGTAGAACGAAGTCATGATTTGCTGGCCCGAGGTAATGCCCTGCGAACCGGCTTTGATGATCACTGGCTTTTGGCGCAAGTCCTTGGCCCGCTCAGCCGAGGTGATGACCATGGCCACCGCGCCATCAGACTCCTGGCAGCAGTCGAGCAAATGCAGCGGTTCGCAGATCCAGCGCGAAGCCTGGTGCTCTTCCAGTGTGATCGGCTTGCCGTAGAAGAAGGCGTTCGGGTTGGTCGCGGCAAAATCTCGGACCGCCACCGCCACCCGACCGAAGTCTTCGGAGGTCGCGCCGTAGGTGTGCATGTAGCGCTGGGCAAACATGCCCACCCACGAAGCCGGGGTGTGCAGGCCGTGAGGCATGTACCAGCCGTAGTTGACATTCTCGAAAATCGGCGTCGAGGCAAAGCCATAACTGCCGCTGCCGAAGCGATACCACGAACGTTCGTTCATGGCGCGGTACACCACCACGACTTTTGCCACACCAGTGGCCACAGCCATGGCAGCGTGCATGATCGGCCCGCAGGCCGCACCCCCACCGTGAGGCACCTGGGAGAAGAACTTCACGTCCTTGCAGCCCAGCAGGCGGGCGATTTCATACTCGGGCACTTTGTCGACCGAATACGAGCTAAAACCTTCGACTTCAGAGGGGTCGATGCCCGCGTCTTTGAGTGCGGCCAGCGTGGCTTCCATCGCCAGGCGCAGTTCGGTACGCCCGGAGTTCTTGGAAAACTCGGTCGCGCCCAGCCCAACAATGGCGGCGCTGCCGGAAAGTGACGATTGCGTCATGTGTCTTGTCTCCCGCTGTCAGGGCAGAACCAGCGCGACCGTACCGGTCACGTGGTTGCCCATCGAATTTTTACCACTGAGGGTTATTTCCACCGTGCGGGTGGCAGCGTCCTGGCCCGTGACAGCGCCGTTGAAGGTCATGCAGTCGCCGGGATAGTTCGGCGCGCCGAGCTTGATTTTCAGCGACGCAAAACGCGCTTCGGGGCCGGCCCAGTCTTCGATGTAACGCTGCACCAGCCCGTTGGTGGTGAGGATGTTCATGAAGATGTGCGGCGAACCCAGGGTCTGCGCAGCATGCAGGTCGTGGTGGCCCGGGAAGTAATCGCGGGTCGCAATGGCGCCGCCTGCGACCAGGCCCACGGTGATCGGGATCGCCAGTTCCGGCAGGGTTTCGCCGGGGCGCACGTCGTCAAAGCGCTTGGTGTTCTTCGAGGTCATATTTCCATCCCAGCTTGTCGTTATGGCTCAACCAGTCGCCAAGGCGTTCCAGGCTTGCCGCCGAACCGCCCAGGGCACTGCCCAAAGCGCGGCTCCAGTAGAGAAAGCGATGCATCGGGTACGTCAGGTCGACGCCAATGCCGCCGTGTACGTGTTGAGCGGTGTGCCCGATCAGATGCCCCGCTTCACAAGCCTGCCAGGCGGTGGCCAGCGCTTCGCAAGGCGCAGGCAGCCCGGCGTCGAGGCGGTAGCACAATTGCCACAGGCAGCTGCGCAACGCTTCAAGGGCGATGTGGGTATTGGCCATGCTCATTTGCACGGCCTGAAAACTGCCGATGGTGCGATCGAACTGGCGACGCTCGCTGACGTACACCACGGTGCGGCGAATCTGCTCATCACTCACGCCCAGTTGCAAGGCAGCCAACGCCGCGATGCTGCGCGGCTCCAGCCAGCTCAAGGCACTGGCCGGGAGCAACTGCTCAACGTCAATCAGCAGTTCGTCGATGTGCAAGTCGGCAATAGCTTCGCCGTGGGTCATGCGGCCAGGCACCTGCCTGATCGCCGGGGCCGACAGCTCGACCAGTGCCAAACGTGGCTGACCTTCGGCCTCAACCAGTAACAGCGCCGCGTGTGACTGCTCGGCAAGCGCCAAAGCCGCTACACGGCCATTGAGCAGCCAGCCGCCTGCGGCCGGTGTGGCATGCAAGGCAATGCCGTGGGCGCTGGTCAAGCCGTTCAGTTCCAGGGTCAGTAAGGCCCGGCCAGCAGCGGCCTCAACGGCCCATGCCTGCAATGACGGCTCAGCACACTGTGCCAAGGCCGCAGCGGCCAGTTGATGACGCCACAACGGCACCTGCCCCAGCGCCCGGCCTTGGGCCTCAAGCACCAACAGCAACTCGGTCATGCCCAGGCCGCTGCCACCTTGAGCCTGCGGAATGGCCAAGGACTGCAAGCCGGTTTCCACGCACAACTGCCACAGCGGTTCCATAAAGGCGTGGTCGCTGGTATCAAACTGGCGCAAGCGGTCATCGGTGCAATAGTCGGCAAACACATTGCCCGCCATTTCGGCGATTGCTTTTTGATCTTCGGTAAATTCGAAATCCATGCAGCCCCCTTATTGCGCAGCTGGCCTGAACAACGGCAGCGTCAGTTCGCCGTCGAAGGTCTGGAATTCAAGTTGCAAGGCCTGGCCGATGCGCAGTTCGTCACGCTGGGCGCCGACCAGTCCGGCCACCAGACGCACCCCCTCCTCCAGTTCGATCAGGCCAATCGGGTTGGGATGATCAAAGGGGGCGACTTCTGGGTAATGCATGATCACGAACGAGTACAGGCTGGCGCGGCCACTGGCCTCAACGCTGTCCCAGTCGAACGAGTGGCACTCGATGCACACCGGCGCCGGTGGATGACGCAAGGTTTGGCACTGGGTGCAGCGCTGGATCAGTAATTTGCCAGCATCGCAGCCTTCCCAGAAAAACCGTGTGTCGTCGCTCATGCCCGGTTTGGGGCGCTTGATCGCAGGTTTGTCCTCGACCTTGGCCGGTGCGGCTTCGGCGCTGTGGTTGTGCGCGGGGCGGAACTTGAACACGCGGAACAACAGTTCTCCAACCGCCTCGTCGCCACTTTTGTGTTCCACGAAGTAGCTCATCACCAGGGTGACAAAGAAACCGGTCCCCAGGCCTGTGGTTTTCTCGTCACCAACCGAGTCAAGACGGGTGGTGTAGTACAGCTTTTCCCCCGGACGCACATTGCGATTAAAGGTCAGCTCGGAGTTGACAGCGACCACTGAAGGGTAACCATACGACTCAATGAGCTTGAGTACCTCGTAAGGGTTTTCGGCGGTCGAGCCCGGCGGATAGTTATTGGTATGGAAGCCTTCCATGCACCACACCTGCAGCATCGCAGCCGGTGCTACCAACCCGTCCTGCGAACTGTTCGCGGCAAAGGCAGCGTCGGTGTAGAGCGGATTGTCCACGCCCATGATCTCGCACCATTGGCGGATCATCGGGGCGTTGACTTCGTCCCAGGCGTAGACGCGACCATATTCACGCCCCACCAGGGCGCGCACGTCGGTTAGCAATTGAGAATCAGCCAAGTTCGTCTCCTGCGTGTTGAGAGCGGCAACCCAGTGGTGGCCGCTGAAGGTCGTCAGTTCGCTGCGCTTAAAAAGGCCGGACGTTCGCCGCCGCCGTGCAGCAACAAGTTGCAGCCGCTGGCATAGCCGGCCATGGGTGATGCGATAAACAGACACGCGTTACCGATGTCTTCGGGCACTGCCATGCGCCCGGCCGGGATCCCGGCACTGACTGCCGCGATGCCCTGCTCGTCGCCGTAATGCAGATGAGCTTGCTCGGTGCGCACCAGCCCTGGGCTGACGGTGACCACCCGCACTTTGGGTGCCCACTCCACCGCTAACGATTGCACCAGCGCCAACACGCCGGCCTTGGCCGCGCCATAAGCCGCCGTGCCAGGTGAGGCGCGCAGCGCACTGATGCTGCCGATAAACACAATGCAGCCGCCCTCGGCCTGTTGCTGCATCAGCGCGTTGGCCTGTTGCGCGACATTCAAGGGCGCGATGAGGTTGAGCCGGATAATGCCTTCGTGAAAACGTGGCGATGCGCTGGCCGCCTCGGCGGCCGGGCTGCCCCCGGCGTTATTGATGACCACATCGAGACGGCCGAAATCGGCGCGAATCCCGTCAAACAGGGCCTTGAGTGAATCCATGTCACGCACGTCGCACGCCATGAACACCGCCTGCGCCCCATCGACCTTGGGCAAGGTCTCTGGCAGCGTTCTACCGCACACAATCACCTGCGCCCCGGCTTGCAGAAAACTGCACGCAATGCCTGCGCCAATGCCTTTGGTTCCGCCGGTGACCAGTACCACCTTGCCGCTGTAGTCCAGCCCTGAAAGTTGGCCCATGACGCGCTCCTTTTCTTCTGATGGAGCCACTCTAGGGGCAATGCGGGGGGCATTCGTCGTCTGAACGGACGATGAAGCCTCACCGACCGAAAGCAACAATCCAGCGCACGCTGTGGTCACAGCCCCCGTTAATGAGGAACCCCATGTCAGACCCATCTGTCGCGCCGGTATTGCTTGAATTCCCAGCCGTAGGCGTGGCCCTGCTGCGCCTGAATCGGCCCCTGGCGACCAATGCCTTGAGCCTGGAACTGCAAGCGTTGCTGTCGCGCTACTTCACTGAACTGGCTGAAAACCCCGAGGTGCGCTGCATCCTGCTGACCGGCGGCGAAAAAGTGTTCGCGGCCGGCGGAGACATCAACAGCATGGCCGGGGTCGGCCCGATTGATATTTATCAACGCCATACCGAACGGGTCTGGGCGCCAATCCAGCATTGCCCCAAGCCGGTCATTGCTGCCGTGTGCGGCTATGCCTATGGCGGCGGTTGCGAACTGGCGATGCTGGCCGACATTATTGTGGCCGGGCGCAGCGCCAGATTTTGCCAGCCTGAAATTCGCATCGGGATCATGCCCGGCATCGGCGGCACCCAGCGTCTGGTGCGTGCTGTGGGCAAAGCCAAAGCCATGCGCATGGCCCTGACCGGGCAACCGATCAGCGCTGAAGAAGCCTGGATTTCGGGGCTGGTCAGTGACGTGGTAGACGACGGACTGGTACAGGAACATGCCCTGCAAATGGCCAAATTAATTGCGGCCATGCCGCCGCTGGCCGCCGAACAGATCAAGGAAGTGATATTGGCCGGGGTCGATGCACCGCTGGAAACCGGCCTGGCGCTGGAACGCAAAGCCAATGCCTTGCTGTTTGCTTCTCGTGACCAGAAAGAAGGCATGCAGGCATTTATTGAAAAACGCCCGGCGAAGTTTGAAGGCTACTGAAGTCAAAAGCCGTGGGCGCTGGCGAAGGCTGCGATCCTTTGATTGTTAAGGTCAAAAGATGCAACCTTCGCCAGTTCCCCTGACGCTATTTCTGACCTGCAATCATACAAATCCCGCTCGCAGTTCATTCTTCGCCACTTTGTTGGACGCATTCACTGGCAGCGCATCATAAAACCGCACCATACGCGGCACTTTGTAGTTAGCCATGTGCTCACGTGCCCACCGAATCAGCCCGGCTTCATCCAGACTCTGCTCGTGGCGCAACACCACGCACGCACAGCCTACCTCGCCCATGCGCTCATCCGGCACACCAATGACTGCCACTTGCGCGATGGCCGGATGTTCGATCAGGCCGGCCTCGATCTCTGCGGGGTAGCAGTTAAAACCACCGACGATAAACATGTCTTTGAGCCGATCGGTGATGCGCAAGTTGCCGTCTGTATCCAGTACACCAATGTCGCCGGTGTGCAGCCATCCCTCACTGTCGATGGTTTCGGCTGTGGCTTTCGGGTCTTCAAAATAGCCCTGCATGACGTGAAAACCACGCAGGCATATCTCACCTGCAATGCCTGGCGCTAACTCAAGATTCTGCGGGTCGCGGATACTGACTTCGGTACCCGGAATCGCTCGACCGCTGGTGCCCGCGATGGTGTGCGCAGCATCCTGCGGATCACAGATGGTGGCCAGGCCACCACATTCGGTCAGGCCATAAGCGGTGGTGACCACTGAAAAGCCCAGTTCGCGGCGCATACGTTCGATAAGTATCGGCGGAATGGTTGCCGCTCCCGTCACGGCAATGCGCAAGCTCGACAGGTCAGTTTCAGCCAATTTGGGGTGCGCCAGCATCGACAAGTACAAGGTCGGAGGCCCCGGCAACACGTTGATCCGCTCTGCGGCGATGCGCTGAAACACGGCTTCGGCGTCGAATACCGGATGCGGCAAGATCGTCGCCCCGGCCAACAAGCATGTCAGCCAGCCTGCCTTGTAACCGAATGCATGGAAAAACGGGTTGATCACCAAATACCGGTCACCCGCCTGCAAGCCGATCACCTTGACGTATTCGCTAAACGCGCGGATGTTTTGCCCGTGGGCGCTCATCACGCCTTTGGGCTTGCCGGTGGTGCCAGAGGTAAACAGCAAGTCGCTGAGGTCGTTGGCTTGAAGGTCTGCCGACCGCTCTTGGGCGCTGGCTTCGCTGACGGCTGCACCCAAGGCCAGAAAGGTCTCCCAGTTTTGCCCCAGCAACACTTGATGCTCAAGACTGGCCGGGCGGTGTGGCGCCAGTAAGGCCGGGTAATCCACCCCCAAAAACGAAGGCTGTACAAACAATACACGCGCGCCGCTGCGTTGCAGGATGTCCGCCGCTTCGCCGCCTTTCATGCGGGTGTTGATCGGCACCATTACTGCGCCCGCGCAATGGATGCCCAGCGCGGCAATGATCCAGTCCCGGCCATTGGGTGCCCAGATCGCCACCCGATCACCTTTGTTGATGCCCAGTGCCATCAGGCTGCGGGTCACAGCCAACGCCAGGTGTGGCAGGTCACGGTAGTCGGTGCACACGCCGTTTTCTTCGATGGCGGTGCGCCCGGCATGGTGCTTCGCGGCATGGCGCAGCACCTGTGGAATGGTGTTCAGGCTAGAAGTCATTGCTCACTCGTCTGGCTGGTTATTCAGGAAAGCACACGCGCAACTGTTCACTGCTGGGCACTGATTGGCAGGCCAGCACCCATCCGTCATTCAGTTCTTGCTGGTCCAGCGCATCGTTGCGCAACATCTCGACACTACCGCGCTCTACGGTGCACATGCAGGTGGCGCAAGAGCCCACCAGGCACGAACTGGGTGGTTTCAACCCGGCCCGTTGCATAGCGTTAAGCAACGTTTCGCCTTCGGCACACGGTACTTCGAACTCTTCGCCGTCAAGGCGCACCGAGAGCTGGCTGCCGACCACGTCGGTGTTAACCGCAGCCGGGGCGGCCACACTGCCCTCCTCGGGCAACGAGACAAAGCGCTCAACGTGTATGCGTGCGTGCTCCATGCCCAGCGAGTGTAAGGCGCTGACGGCCGCGTCCATAAAGGGGCCGGGGCCGCAGATAAAGGCTTGGCCATGGGTAAACGGCTTGGCCAGTTGCGCCAGTTGCTCGACAGCCGGAATCCCTTGCACCGAGTCCAGCCAGTGAATCACTTGCAGGCGTTGCGGGTGTGCGCTGGCCAAGGCTTTTAGCTCATTGGCAAAGATCACCGAAGCTTCGTCGCGGTTGGCATAAATCAGCAAAATCCGCCCGCTGCCAGCGATCAGCGCCGAACGCAGGATCGACAACACAGGGGTCACGCCACTGCCGCCACCCAACAACACCAGGTCATCGTCGAAATGCCGGGGCACGAACACCCCGGCCGGGGGCAGCACTTGCAGCTCGTCGCCTTCACGCAGGTGCTGGCACAACCAGTTAGAGGCTCGGCCATCACGCACCTGCTTGATCGTGACCCGTAAGGGCTCATCGACCAGCGGCGTGCTCGATAGCGAATAGCAACGCGGCAGCCAGCCGCCTTCAAAGGGGATGCGCAGGGTCAGAAACTGCCCCGGCTTGTAGGCAAACTGCTCGCGCAGTGCGGCAGGTATGTCAAACACCAGCGATTTGGCATCCGCCGTTTCGCTGACAACGCGAGTCACACGCAGGGAGATATAGGCCGGTAGGTTCATATCAAATACTCATCACAAACTGACCACTGTCGATCCGCAACTCGATGCCACTGATGGCCCGCGACTCGTCACTGGCCAAAAACAGCACGCTGGCGGCGACATCTTCGGGCTGGCACATGCGCCCCATGGGGTCGGCGTCGATGGTCAGGCTCCACGGGTCGAGGCCGGGCGGCAGGCTCTTGGTGGTCATGGGGGTAAGAATGCCGTCCGGGTGCAACGAGTTGCAGCGGATTCGGTACTTGCGGCGGCGGCACAACACCGCCACGGTGCGGGTCAGAGCCGCCACGGCGCCTTTGGAGGCGCTATAGGCGGCGTAGTCATCGCGCCCGGCGATGCCGGCAATTGAGGACATATTGATGATCGAACCGCCCGCGCCCTCTTTCATCAGGCTGATCGCTGCGCGACAGCCCAGAAACACGCTGTCGGCGTTGATGTGCTGCACACGCTGCCAGTCGGCAAAAGCGGTGTTTTCAATGTCGCCCTTGAGCAGGATGCCGGCATTATTGAACGCGATGTCCAGCCGCCCGTGGTGCTTGCGCAGGGTCTGGATTACCCGCTCCCAATCCGCCTCGCTGCTGGCATCGTGTTCAACAAACAGCGCCTTGGGGCCGATCTCTTCAGCCAGGGCCAGTCCACCCGCAACATCAATATCGCTGATCACCACGTGGGCTCCTTCACGGGCCAACAACAGCGCCGTGGCCCTGCCGACACCACTGGCGCCGCCGGTGATCAATGCAACCTTCCCTTCGACTCGAGCACTCATGGTGTTGTCCTTTTAAAGCGGCTCAAGGGCCAGGTACTGAGAGGACGATTGAACCTCTGTGCTCACCGCTTTCCCGGCACGCCGCCCGGAAAATACGCAATCGGCCAATGACAAACCGCTGATGTACAAGTGCGATGCCACACCTATAGCCGTGCGCCCGGCACTGAACAGCCCGGCAATCGGCTGACCGTCTTGATCCAGCACCGCGCCATTGCTTTCATCCACCTTGAGGCCGCCCAGGGTCAGCGCCCCCAGCGGGAAGATCGGATTAGTGACACTGATGTCACAGGCATAAAAGGGCCCTTGATCGAGTACCTGCCGGCTGCCTTCAGACTTGCCAAACGCATCCTGGGCTGTGCCTCGGGCCCCCGCGTTGTAAGCCCGCAACGCTGAATTCAGCGCTGCGGCCTGCATGCCGCAGACTTTAGCCAGTTGATCGGGGTTTTGCCCCTTGCGCACTCGCAACAGCATCAGTGCCAGTGCCGGCAAGCTCTGGAACCACCAATAACCGCCAAACAACGCCTGACGAATCGCCTGTTTGCGCAGCCGCGCATCCAGTACCAGCCAGGCTTTGCCGTCCTGCTCCTCACACAACGGCTGGCCAAGGGTGGCGCCGTAGACTTCTTCGTTACAAAAGCGCTGGCCCTCGGTGTTGACCACAATGCCTTTGGGCCAGCAAAACGGCGGGTTGATAAAGCGCCAGGCGGAAACCCGGCTCAAGCGTTCGGCCTGTGCTCCAACCGATTGCCCCAACAGCAATCCACTGCCATCGCAGCCGGTGGCGCCGACTTTGAAATTACGTCGAAACTTTGGCGCGTGGTCGCGGATCAAGGTGCGATTGAAGATAAAGCCCCCCGTGCTAAGAATCACACCACGCCGCGCCCGTACCAGAATCAGTTGGCCGTGAGCCTGCTCCAGGTCACTGACCTTCTGGCGCAGACGGTCGCAATAACCAGGAGCAAAATTTTGCAGGCGCTCGGCCCGCGCCGCGAGGCGTGCGTGCAGCTTGGCTTCACGCGAGCCCTCTGGCAGGTGGCAGAACTCGGCGCCAATCACTCGCCCGTGGTCATCTACCACCAGACGCTGGGCGGCCGATTGCAGCAAAGGCCTGACGCCAGCCCGCAGGCAAGCCTCTTTCAAATGTCCGTATAGCACCGCCCCGCACTGCCCCTTGCCCACGGTGCGATGACCGCGGGGAGCCGGGGGTTGGGTGCCTGCGTGTGACGGCACCAGTTCGTTGCCCGAGTAATACAAAAAGTAGCCATCGGACGGGTACGAGGTTTTACCGCCCGGTGGCACGCTGTGGCTGTACTGTGCGCCATGCCCTTCGAGCCAGCTCAGATTGCTGATGCTCTCGTCGCAGAACTTGCGCAGGGTTGCGTCGCTGATCACGCCCTGAGTTTCGTGTTTGAGGTAATCAAACATGGCTTGCGGACTGTCGTTAAATCCGGCGGCCTGCTGCTGGCGGGTGCCGCCACCGGCGTAGACCACGCCGCCGCTTTTGGCACTGGCACCGCCGCCGGTAAAACGATCGGCGACTATCACATCGACGTCCTGAGTGCGCGCCTCCAGGGCGGCACAGGCACCCGCCGCTCCCCAACCGATCACCAGCACGTCGCAACTTGAATGCCATGTGCGGTTGCCCAGCTCACTCTGCTGCAAAGGCCGCAGGATCCGGGTGTTGCTGCCGGTGCCGCGGCTCATGACAGTGCCTCAGCCTTGGCTTTGCTCACGGCCGTGACAGAGCGGGCGATATGGTTGGCTGCGATATAACCGAAGGTCATGGCCGGCCCCAGGGTGCCCCCCGCGCCAGGGTAACTGGTGCCCATCACCGAAGCCGAGCAGTTACCAATTGCATACAGCCCGGCAATCGGCTGACCGTCTTCACGCACCACTTGCGCATGCTGGTTGGTCAGCAGGCCGCCTTTGGTGCCAATGTCGCCCGCATCCAGACGCATGGCGTAGTACGGGCCTTTGCGCAGCGGTGCCAGGCAAGGGTTGGGCTTGATGTTGCTGTCGCCGTAGTAACGGTCGAACACGTTGCCACCCCGAGCAAAGTCCAGGTCGATACCGGTCTGCGCGTAGCCGTTGATCTTCTGTACGGTGCTGTTCAACCCGGCGGCATCCACCCCGATTTGCAGGGCCAACGCGTCCAGGCTATCGGCCTTCCAGTACACGCTGTTAAGCCACTCTTTGCGCAGCCGGCTGTCGGGCACCACTTGGGCGGGCATTAAGGGCCCCATGGCGTAATGGAAACGGAAATGGCCGTCGAAGATCACCCATGACGGCACCGAACGGCCACCGGTTTTGAGGTTGTCCTGGTACATGGCATCGACAAACTCCAGGTACGGCGCTGCTTCGTTGACAAACCGGTGGCCCAGGCTGTTGACCACGATGGCGCCCGGAAACGCTCGCTCGGCAAACACGCCACGCGGTTTTTCTTCGTTCGGCACGGCGATGGTCGGTGCCCACCATGCCCAATCCATGAGCGCGGTAGCCGCGCCGATGTTCATCCCTGCTTCCAGCGCAGCCCCGGTGTTGTTGCCCGGCGGCGTGGCGCTCCAGCTTGCGCGGGTGGGTTGCGGGAGGAACTTCTCGCGCAGCGTCTGATTCTGCTCAAAGCCGCCAGAGCCAAAAATCACCCCGCGCCGAGCCTTCAGCTCCAGCACTTTGCCGCCCGTGACGACCTTGATCCCGCAGACCCGATCACCGTCGAGTATCACGTCCTGAAAATTGGTGTTGAGCCACAGCGGGACGTTGCGATCCATCAACGAGCGGCGCAAAGACGCCACCAGCGAACTGCCCAACGCTGCGCGGCGGTCGTATTTGCTTTTGCGGCGCCACTTGAAGTCCAGCTTGTAGCGCGCCATCAATTTGAATATCAGCCATTGCCAACCGAAACTGCGGGCCATGGCTTTGTGCGCGTCACGCGCGGTCCAGGCGATGCGCCCCATGAGCAGGGTCGAGGGCGAAGGCTTACGCAGGTTGGGGAGTTCTTCGGCCAGCAGGCTGGTGTCAAACAGTTCCGGATCCAGGGTGCGGCCACCCGCCAGCGCGCCTGGCAGATGCGGATAATAATCCGGGTATTTGGCTGCCACTGCATAACGCACACGGCTGGTGGCGGTGAGTTTTTTGATCATCGGCGCGGCGTTGTCCAGATACGCCTGCAAGCGCAGCGGATCGCCCTGTTCGCCGGTCGCGGCCTTGAGGTATTGCATCGACAACTCAGGGCTGTCCTGCCCGCCCATGGCCGCAAAGTAATGGTTGTTCGGGATCCAGATACCGCCGCCGGAAATGGCCGAGGTCCCGCCGTACTTGTCGCTTTTTTCGACGATCAGCACTGAAAGACCCTGATCGGCAGCAAACAGCGCCGAGGTCATGGCCCCGGCACCGGAACCGACCACGATTACGTCATAGGTGGACTGAGACTGAACTTGAGCCGTCATTATTGTTATGTCATCCGCTGAGGTCAGAAATTCATGCTGACGGAACGGCCCTCGGTGCTCGCACACTGTCATGCGCGAGCACCGAGGGCTCATTCGATCAACGCCGTGGCTGCTCGATCAAACAAATGGGTCTGCGTTCGGCAGGCCCAACTGCACCAGGCCATAACTGCGTCGGTAGGCGGCCTCGTTGTTGGCGATATGCCCGCGAGCCTGGTGCAGGTCGCGGAAGAAACGCGCCACCGGGTTGGTGTTGTAAGCCCCCGAAGCCGCCATGCAGCGCAACAGATCACTGACCCGGTCGGCACACACATTGGTCACGTGGGACGACTGGTAGCGATACAGCAAGCGGGTTTCCACATCCGGATATTCGCCTGCAGCTGCCAAGGCCATCAGGTGACCGTAGTTGCGCATCAGCACCAGCTTGAGCGCATCGACGGTGATGGTAGCTTCGGCCACAGCGGCTTGTGCAGCCGGGTCTTCGGCGGTTTTGGCGCCGTGCTTGCCGATGTGTTTGGCCGCGTTGTCGCGGAACTCGTTGATTGCGCCTTGCAGCCCGCCAATGGCAGAGGTGGAGACCGCACGGGCAAACACCTGGGCAAACGGGATGGCATACATGGGGTTGGTGTTGGTCAGCCGCCCTGGAGTGGCTTCGACGCTGTAGTTATTGGTGCGTTGAACCCGGTGCGCCGGAACAAAGGCGTCCTCGACCACGATGTCATGGCTGCCACTGCCGCGCAGGCCCAGCACGTCCCAATTCTGTTCAATGCGATAATCGCTGGCCGGGATCAGGAACGTGCCGTGTTCGGTCGGACCGGTTTCGTCTTGCGGCACGATGCCGCCGAGCAGGCACCATTTCGAATGCTGGCTGCCGCTGGAGAAGCTCCAGCGTCCGCTGATCTGATAACCGCCCTTGACCGGCGTGACTTTGGCCACCGGCATATAGGTCGACGCTACCAGCACCGAGCTGTCCTCGCCCCACACATCGCGCTGGGCTTCGACCGGATAGCGCGCCAATTGCCATGGGTGAACGCCCACTACCCCATACACCCAGGCGGTCGACATGCACCCCTCGGCCAGGGTCATCTGGATTTCAAAAAAGGTGCGCAGATCGACTTCGTGACCGCCCCAGATTTTAGGCTGCAACGCGCGAAAAAGCCCGGCTTCTTGCATATCGCGAACTGTTTCGTCAGGTAGCTTGCAGTCTTTGTCCGCTTGGGCCGAACGGCTTTTAAGCGCAGGTATCAGGTTGCGCGCGCGTTCGAGCAGCTCAAGCTCTATCGGACTTTTCTCTCGTATCTGATCCATCCGTCTGTTCTCCGTCAGTCTCTCGCTGCGCGAATGCGCGGGCGGTGTGAGAACAATATTCGGACTTGGCGCGAAGGCGATCATCGTCAAAGCGGACTAGGGGGTGAATATCCATGGCTGACGTAAGGGCGAAAGGGATAGTTCAATTAAACGCCTGTGTCGGGATTGAGCCGATACCCGTTCAATGCGTACGGCGGCTCACGTTTGTCAACCCGCCACCAAAGCACGCCGTGACGGGCCATCCATGGCCCAGCGATCACAGATCACACACCCGTCAGCATGGCGTGGGAGCTGCCGCAGGCTGCGCTCTGTTGATTTTCAAGGCCAACAGTGCGCAGCCTGCGTAAACATAAAGCGCTACAGAGTCGGCAATTTCGCCCACGGCCGGTCTTGCTCGATTTGCGCACTCAAGCGCAGCAATACGTCTTCACCGCCCATGGGCGCGGTGAACATCATGCCGATCGGCAAGCCGTTGTCACTCATGCCCACCGGCAGTGAGATCGCCGGTTGGCCGCTGACGTTGGCCAGCACGGTAAACGCCGCGCTGCCCATGGCGTTGTGGGCGTAGGTGTCCCAGGACTGGTCGAGGCTGAGCAACCCCAGCTCCGGGGTGACGTTGGCCGTGACCGGCGACAGGATCACGTCATAGGTGTCGAATTGTTGCTCCATGTAGCCACCGATGCTTTCAAACGATTGTCGCGCCCGGTACAGCCCTTCGCCGGTGACTTTTTGCGCATTGTTCAGCACCACCTCGGTAATGCGCTCAAAATCCTGTGGGGTCGCCGCCCGTCCCAGCACTTGCTCACGGTCGTGAATCATGGTCAGCAAGGCGTCGCCGACGACTGAGCCATGGGCCCCGAATAACTGCCGGGGGTCGACGTTGAGGCGCAGCTCTTCAACGTTGTGGCCCATGCCCGCCAAGCGCTTGGCGGTGTCGTCCAACACCTTGGCCACTGCCGGGTCCAGTGGCGAGCCGGTCAATGAGGTCCGTACCAGACCAATGCGCAGGCGACCCGGGGCGGTGCGTATTTCTTCAATGTACGGACGCACCAGTGGTTTTGCCCAGTACGGGCTGCCCTTTTCATGGCCTTGGCCCACATCCAGGAACAATGCCATGTCGCGCACATTGCGTGAGACCACGTTGCCTACGCTGGCACCAAACCAGCCTTCGTATTTACCTGGCCCGCTTGGGGTGCGGTAACGGCCGGGCTTGAGCCCGACAACGCCGCAATAAGACGCAGGAATGCGAATCGAGCCGCCGCCATCGGTGGCATGCGCCACTGGCACAATGCCTGCGGCCACCGCTGATGCCGCACCTCCCGATGAACCGCCAGCGCTTCGGGCGAGGTTCCACGGATTACGGGTTTGCCCCCACAACAGGGATTCAGTGGTGGTGGTCAGGCCAAATTCCGGGCAGGCGGTTTTCCCGAAAGGCACCGCACCGGCCGCCTGGTAACGGGCGATCAGGGTGCTGGTCTGCTCGGCAGCCGGCGCGTCCTTGTACAGGCGGCTACCATTGGTGGTGCGTGTGCCTTCAAGGTAGGTATTAAGGTCTTTGAGCAGGATTGGCACCCCGGCCAATGCGCCGCTGGTGGCTTCGCCGCCCGCTCGGCGGGCCTTGAGCAACGCGTGGGCGTACTCGTCATGGCGCATGTTGACGGCGTTGACTTTAGGGTTGACGGCATCACAGCGGGCGATGGCGGCAGCCAGCAGGTTTTCCGGACTGATTTCGCCTTTTTTCACGGCGTCAGCCATGTCCCAGGCATCCATGGACTGGTACTCGGCTGGCGATACGCCGCTGCCAGTGGCGGCGGTGGCATAACGTCCAAGCAAACCGGCGCCCACGGCCAAGGCACCGGCCTTGAGCACATGGCGACGCTGCCAGCCGTCTTGGGTTTCAGGAGTCGCGACAGTCTTTTGCAAAATAATTCTCCGGGCAAGATCTTGTTTTTATGAGCTAGCACACCCTGTAGAACGCAATGGTGTTCACTTAAGCGATTTCTGCCCGCCCCCACACTTGAGTTGCGTTGCTCTTAAGTGGAGCGCAGCGCAGTACGAACTGCATTGCTCGCTCCTACAGGGTTTTGGATCAGGGGTTAATCAGGGGTAACCATCGATTGCATGGTCGGCAGGAAGTGCTCGCCGTACGGCGGCAGCAAGCCCCATTCGCGGCGCGGGTCATGGGCCGGGGCCTTGAACACGGTGCGCATATGGCTGAACTCCAGGAAGCCTTCTCGGCCGTGATAGTGGCCCATGCCTGAAGCACCGATCCCGCCGAACGGCGCATCGTGCAAGGCGGCATGCATCAATACGTCATTGATCGTCACCCCGCCCGAGAGCGTATGCCCCAAAACGTGCCGCTGCTCTTCTTCACTTTGGCCAAAGTAGTACAGCGCCAAGGGTCGTTCGCGGGAGTGAATGTCGGCCAGGACTTGATTGAGTTTCTGATAGGGCAACACCACCAGCGCCGGACCAAAGATCTCTTCGCGCAGGATCTGGCTATCACGCGGCGGGTCAATCACCACCTGCAAGGGGCGACGGCGTGACTGTGGATCCGCCTCAAGTGCATGGGGGAAGCTGACAATCCGCGCGCCCCGCTCACGGGCGTCCTGCACGTAACCTTCGACACGCTGCAAATGCCGAGCATTGACCACGGCGATCACATCCGGGTTGCCCTCAACACGGGGGATCAGGTCGCTGTAGGCGATGTCCAGCGCGCCAATAAAGTCTTCCAATTGTTCACTGGGTACATACACCACGTCCGGGGTGATGCAAATCTGCCCGCCGTTATTGGCCTTGGCCACGGCAATGCTGAATGCGGCCTTGGCCAGATCCGCCGTGCGGGAAATGATGACCGGCGACTTGCCGCCCAGTTCCAGGGTCAGCGGTACCAGGTTTTCGGCTGCATTACGCATCACCGAGCGCGCCACTGCGGTGCTGCCGGTGAACACCAGGTGGTCGAACGGTTGCGAGGTAAAAACCTGTGCCAACTGCGCATCGCCGGTGACCACGGCGACTTCCAACGGGTCAAACAGCTCGGCAAAGGCTTGTGCCAGCACGCTGGCAGTCAGCGGGACCACTTCTGACGGTTTGAGGATGGCCCGGTTACCCGCCGCCAGCGCGCAGGCCAGGGGGCTGAGCACCGTAAACAGCGGCGCGTTCCACGTGCCGATGATGCCGATCGTGCCTTTGGGTTGATGCATGACCCAGGCTTTGGCGCCCAGTTGGTCATAGGGTGCAAACACCTCGCGGGGCTCGTCCGCCATCCAGTGCTCAAGGTGGTCGCGGGCATATTTAAGCGAGGCCAGCGAACCCAGCACGTCATTCATCAACGAAAAGCCCTGCGGCCTGCCGCCGAAGTCCAGGTCGATGGCTTCAATCAAGGGTTGCTGATAACGCACCAACAGATCGATCACCCGCTGTAAACGCTCGCGGCGCTGATCGGCACTGACCGGGCCTGCGTCAATAAAAGCTTTCTTTTGGGCTGCCAGCAGGTTCGTTAGCTGCTCAGGCTCAGTTTGGGCGGATAGGTGGGGGGCTGTGCTGGGGGTGATCATGGCGCGTCCTCTCTAAGGCAAAAGGGGCTGAAGGATGCGCCGAAGCTAGCCAATCCCGGGGGCTGGCGCCTCGTCCAATCGGACCATGATCCCCTGAATTCGTTAGTCCGTTAAGACGATGCAGCACGTGGCCTGGCGCAGAATACTGCAAGCACGAAAATTCAATCCATGGGGTTCGTCATGGCAGTGCAAAGCAGTTTTGATCCGCAGGCGTTCCGCACTGCGCTGGGCACCTTCACCACCGGGGTGACGATCATCACCACCCAGGCGGAAGACGGCTCGCCCATCGGGATCACCGCCAACAGCTTCAACTCGGTCTCGCTCAACCCGCCACTGGTGTTGTGGAGCCTGGCCAAATCCGCCCGCAGCCTGCCGGTGTTCAGCTCCGGCAAGCACTGGAATGTGCACGTGCTGTCGACCGAACAGGAACCGCTGTCCGGACGCTTTGCCATGCAGGGCGAAGACAAGTTTGCCGAAATCAAACTCGACAACGGCATCAGCGAAGCACCGCTGCTACAGGATTGCACCGCACGCTTTCAGTGCCGCACGGCCTTTCAATATGAAGGCGGCGACCACGTGATTTTTGTCGGTGAAGTCCTCGCCTTTGACCACAGTGATCGTGCACCGCTGGCGTTCCAGAGCGGCCAGTACGCCCTGGCAACGCGCAAGCCGCGCAGTGAGTTACGCCTGGCCACCACCCCGCCGCCACCGGAATGCAGTTATACCGAAGACTTGCTCGGTTATCTGCTGGGCCGTGGGCACTACCAACTGCTAGACGCCCTGCACCGCCTGCTGAGCAATCAGCAACTGGATGAACATGCTTTTTTTATCCTCTCGGTGCTGTGTATCCGCGACAACCTGTCTTTGGACGAGATCAACACATTCACCAGTTACACCGGGCACGTGGTGACAGTCGCCAGCATGCGCTTTCTGGAAAAACAAAACCTGGTCGCTCTAGAAGGCACCGTGCAGGAACCACGCTATGTGCTGACGGCCACCGGCCGCGAAGCCTCATTGCAGCAATTGGCACTGGCCAAGGCCGTTGAAGAGAACGTATCGGCCAAGCTTGGCCCCGGTGATGCGCAAGCGCTCAAGGTGCTGCTCAAACGCCTGATCGCCGCCAGCGACCCAGGCCTGCCCGACCTGTGGGCACCCCGCTAATCAGTAAAAGGACGATGTATGACTATTCTCCAGCGCTTCAACCTGACCGGCAGCGTGGCGGTGATTTCCGGGGGCGGCCGCGGTATTGGCCGCAGCATCGCCCTGGCCTACGCCGAAGCCGGGGCCGATGTGGTCCTGGCAGCCCGCACCTTGAGTGATGTGGAATCGGTGGCCGAAGAAGTCCGCAGCCTGGGCCGTCGGGCGCTGGCATTGAGTTGTGACGTGAATGAGGCCGAGCAGCGCAGCGCTGTAGTGGCGCAGGCCCGCGAACAGATGGGGCGCATTACCCACTTGGTCAATAACGCAGGCGGCGCAGGCCCCAACGACCCGCTGACCTTGAGCGTCGAGCGTTTTGAAGAGATCCTGCGCTTCAACGTGTCGTCGGCCTATCACCTGTGCCAGCTCTGCGTGCCGCACATGCGCAAGGCCGGTGCGGGCAACATCATCAACATCACATCGGGTGCAGCGCGCTATGCGCAAACCCAGTTCAGCGCCTATGGCACCGCCAAGGCGGCGTTGAGCCACATGACCCGATTGCTGGCCCAGGATTTTGCGCCACTGGTACGGGTGAACGCCATTGCCCCCGGCCCGATCCTTACCGACGCCTTGAACCGCGTGCTGCCGGTGGCCATGCGCGACGGCATGATCAAGGCCACGCCAATGCAAAGCCTGGGCGAGGTAGAAGACATTGCCGCTGCCGCGCTGTACCTCGCCACCCCTGCTTCACGCTGGGTCACAGGCAAGATTATTGAAGTGGATGGCGGCGCCGAGTCGAGCGTCTGGCCGGGTTAAACGCAGCGTTTACCTACCTCTGCAGGGGCAAGCTTGCTTACCCGCTTTTTAACGATCAAAAGATCGCGAGCAAGCTCGCTCCGGCAGGGTCATGTGCAACTTTGAGAGTGAGTGGTTATGGACATACAGTTGATTCAAGCCCTGGGTGATGAGCTGTTTCATGCCTTGCGCGAGCGCCGCAGCCTGCAACCGCTGACCCAGCGTTACCCGGACTTGACCCTTGAGACGGCGTATCAGATTTCCCTGCGTTTTTTGCAGCGCCGCGAAGCCTTGGGCGAACAGGTGATCGGCAAAAAGATCGGCGTCACCAGCCGTGCCGTGCAGGAAATGCTCGATGTGCATCAACCCGACTTTGGCTTTTTGACCAATCGCATGCAAGTTGCCGATGACAGCGATGTGAGCTTTGACGCCCACAAGCTGGTGCAGCCACGGGCTGAAGGCGAGATTGCTTTTATCCTCGGTGAGGACTTGCACGGCCCCGGGATCACAGCCGAAGACGTGATGGCCGCCAGCCAGTGGGTGGTGCCGTGCTTCGAAATAGTCGACTCGCGTATCGCCGACTGGAAAATCCGTATTCAAGACACCGTGGCCGATAACGCCTCTTGCGGGGTGTTTGCCCTGGGTGAACAACGAATCAACCCGCGTGACCTGGACCTGGCCAAGGTCGAGTTGCACCTGCTGAAAAACGGCCAGCCCGCCGGACACGGCTTCGGTTCTGCGGTGCAAGGCCATCCGTGTGCAGCGGTGGCCTGGCTGGCCAACACGCTGGGCCAGTTCGACATTCCGTTTCGCAAGGGCGAAATCATTCTTTCCGGGGCCCTGGCGCCGCTGGTGCCGGTACAACCCGGTGATGAGGTCAGCCTGACCCTCAGCGGCCTGGGCTCTGCCCGCCTGCGCTTTGTGCCCTAAACCCTGTTCGAGAGCCTTCCCATGAACAAAAAGATTAAATGTGCCCTGATCGGGCCGGGCAATATCGGCACCGACCTGCTGTACAAGCTGCTGCGCAGTGACGTGCTGGAGCCGGTGTGGATGGTCGGTATCGATGCCACCTCCGAAGGCCTGAGCCGCGCCCGCGACATGGGCCTGAAAACCACCAGCGACGGGGTCGACGGCCTGCTGCCACACGTGCTGGAAGACAACATTCAAATCGCTTTTGATGCAACGTCGGCCTACGTGCACGCCGAAAACAGCCGCAAGCTCAATGCGCTGGGCGTGCTGATGATCGACCTGACCCCGGCAGCCATCGGCCCGTACTGCGTACCGCCGGTGAACCTCAAGGCCAACCTCAAGCGCGGTGCCATGAACGTCAACATGGTGACCTGCGGCGGCCAGGCGACGATTCCTCTGGTGGCCGCTGTGTCCAGCGTGCAACCTGTGGCCTATGCCGAAATCGTCGCCACGGCAGCGTCCAAATCCGTGGGCCCGGGCACTCGCAAGAACATCGACGAATTCACCCGCACCACGGCCAGCGCGATTGAACAGGTCGGCGGCGCCAAGAAAGGCAAGGCGATCATTATCGTCAACCCGGCGGAGCCGCCGCTGATCATGCGCGACACCGTGCACTGCCTGACTGAAACCGAGCCAGATCAGGCTGCCATCAGCGTGGCCATTGCCAACATGATCGAGCAAGTCCAGCAATACGTGCCGGGCTACAAGCTGGTCAATGGCCCAGTGTTTGACGGCAATCGGGTGTCGATTTTCATGGAGGTTGAAGGGCTGGGCGATTACCTGCCCAAGTACGCCGGCAACCTCGACATCATGACCGCCGCTGCCGCTCGCACCGCCGAAATGTTCGCTGAGGAAATCCTCAAGGGCGAACTGCAACTCAAGGCCTCGGCCCCTCAGCCTGCCCTCGTTTAAGGAGCTACCCATGGACCTTCGCGGCAAAAAAATTACCGTGCATGACATGTGCCTGCGCGACGGCATGCACCCCAAGCGTCACCAGATCAGCCTGCAACAGATGAAAGACATCGCCTGCGGCCTGGATGCAGCGGGTGTACCGCTAATTGAAGTCACCCACGGCGATGGCCTGGGCGGCAGTTCGGTGAACTACGGCTTTCCGGCGCACACCGACGAGGAGTACCTCTCGGCGGTGATTCCCATGATGAAAAAGGCCAAGGTTTCAGCTTTGCTGCTGCCGGGGATTGGCACCGTCGACCATCTGCAAATGGCCTATGAGCTGGGGGTCAACACCATTCGCGTGGCCACCCACTGCACTGAAGCCGATGTGTCGGAACAGCACATCTCGTATGCCCGCAAACTGGGCATGGACACTGTGGGCTTTCTGATGATGGCGCACATGAACAGCCCCCAAGGGCTGGTCAAGCAAGGCAAGCTGATGGAGAGCTTTGGCGCCAACTGCATCTACCTCACCGACTCGGCGGGCTACATGCTGCCCCACGACATCAAGGCGCGAGTCGCGGCCTTGCGTGAAGTGCTGCACCCGGACACGGAGATCGGCTTTCACGGCCACCATAACCTGTCGATGGGCGTGTCCAACTCCATCGCCGCCATAGAAGCCGGAGCCACCCGCATTGATGCGGCAGCCGCAGGTTTGGGCGCGGGTGCAGGGAATACGCCGATGGAAATCCTGGTTGCCGTGTGCGACCGCATGGGGATCGAAACCGGGGTCAGCGTGTTCGGTATTCAAGACGTGGCCGAAGACCTGGTGGTGCCGATCATGGACTTCCCGATCCGCAGCGACCGCGATGCCCTGACCATGGGTTACGCCGGGGTTTATGGCTCGTTCTTGCTGTTCGCCAAGCGCGCCGAGAAAAAGTACGGCGTTCCGGCACGGGAAATTCTCGTGGAAATGGGCCGTCGCGGCATGGTCGGCGGTCAGGAAGACATGATCGAAGACACCGCCATGACCCTGGCTCGCCAACGCGCTTAACGGCGGCAAAGGCGCTGGCGCTCTGTGCGTCAGCGCCTTTGGCATTTTTCGCGGATAGGGAATCGAATATGTCCAACCCACACGTCGGCTGGCGCAGCCACGGATTGCTGTTGTTGCTGGCCGCAGTGTTTGCCGACAACTTTGTCGGGCGCCAGATTCTGGCGGTGATGATCGAGCCGATCAAACACGAATTCGGGGTCAGTGACACGGCCATGGGCCTGGTTTCGGGCTTGGCGTTTTCCGGGGTCTATGCCCTGCTCGCCTTGCCTGCCGGGCGACTGGCCGATGGTATGTCGCGTACTCGGCTGCTGGCCATGGCCTGCCTGCTCTGGGCGTTGGCGACCATGCTTTGCGGGCTGGCAGTGAGCTTCTGGATGCTGGCGCTGGCGCGCATGGCGGTCGCGGTGAGCGAGTCACCCACCACATCGGCATCCATGTCGGTGATTGCCGATTTGTACCCGCCGCATCGACGCTCTTTTGCCATCAGTTGCTTTACCGCCGCGCCGACTTTTTCGGCCATCATCGGCTTGAGCCTCGGCGCCTGGGTGGTCGAGCACTATGGCTGGCGGATGGCGTTTATGCTGATTGGCATTCCGGCACTGGGGTTTTCAGCACTGCTGGGGTTTGTGGTGAAAGACCCGGCACGCGGGCGCTGGGATCTGAGCAGCGCTCATGCGGCACATCCACTGCAAAGTTTGGGCATCGAAGCGCGTAAACTCCTGGCCCTGCCCGCTTATCGCTGTCTGATCCTGGCCGGCGGGCTGACCACACTGAGCGCGTATGCCATCGGCATGTGGAACACCAGTTTTCTGGTGCGCTCACACGGTTTGTCGCTGCAACACGCAGGCTTGCTGGCGGGGTTTATTTGCGGGGGCGTCGCAGGCGTCGGCGCGCTGTTCAGTGGCTGGTTAAGCGATCACCTGACGCCGCGTAATGCGCATTGGCAAATTGGCATTCCGGTCATCGGCCATGTCCTGGCGCTCAGCGCGCTGGTGACTTATCTGCTGTGGCCGAATACGGTGTGGCGGCAACTGGGTGGGTTGCCAATTCCCAGTGCGATGCTTTGGTGTGCGCTTTACAGCTTTTTTTGTACGTGGTGGGTGGCGCCCTCTTTCAACCTGGTCACGCAACTGGTGCCTGCCAATCGCCGGGGGACCGCCATGGCCTTGCAGACGATCATCTCGACCCTGCTGGGGGTTGGGATCGGGCCGTTGCTGGCAGGGTTGTTCAGTGACGCGTTGCAACCGGTGTTCGGGATTGAATCGCTGCGTTATGCCTTGCTACTGGTAAACATACCGGTGCTGGCGGCGATCGGGCTGCTGGTTCGCACCAGCAGCCACGTCACTCAAAGCCGTTATTTAACGGTTGAACGTGCAGCGTAATCGTCCAGCAGTTGGCGGGTCAGTTCATAGGACGACAGCTCGGCGGTTCGTCCAGGGCTGAGGGGAAACGCCTGCCCCGCCCACAGATTGATGAAGTCGCCGGAACCCGCAGGCTCGGACTTGGCTTTCAGTGGGAGCAACACCCCGCCTGCCAACGGAAATGCCGGGGCATGGGGATTGATTGGGCCGAGCTCGCGCATTACCCGGTTCAGAATCCCGCGTGCTGGACGCCCGGTGAACAGGTTGGTCAGCGCCGTTTCACTGGCGCTGGCTTCGCGCAATGCGCGGTAATGTGGCTTGGATATTTTTGCCTGCGGGCAAAACAGGTACGCGGTGCCGATTTGCACAGCACTGGCGCCCAAGGCAAACGCGGCGACAATCCCCCGCCCATCGGCAATGCCGCCTGCGGCAATCACGGGCACCGAGACCGCATCAACGATTTGTGGCACCAGGGCAAAGGTACCGATCTGCGAGGTCAAGTCGTTGCTCAGAAACATCGCCCGATGACCACCGGCTTCGTAGCCCATCGCAATGATCGCGTCGCAGCCGCGTTGTTCGAGCCACTGCGCTTCTTCAACAGTGGTTGCGGAGCTGATAATGATCGCCCCGCTGGCTTTGACCCGCGCCACCAGCTCAGGAGCCGGTAGAGAAAAGTGAAAACTGACCACGGGCGGGCGCAGTTCTTCGACCAATGCACAGGTGGCCTCATCAAAAGGTGCCCGGCTCGAAACCGGGGTCGGTGCGTCATAGTCGGCGCCCAACTCCTGGTAATAAGGTTTGAACAGCAACTTCCACTGCTGCACGTGAGCTTCGTCGTATTCAGGGGGTGAGTGACAGAAGAAGTTCACATTAAACGGCTGATCGCTCTCGGCGCGAAAGGCCGCGATCTCTGCACGAATTGCGTCCAGACTCAACGTGGCGCACGCCAAAGAACCCAGGCCACCCGCTTTGGCAACACCGATCATTACATCAGCTGCGGCACCGAGCATGGGCGCCTGAATGATGGGGTGGGTAATGCCGACCAAGTCGATAAAGCGCGCGTCAGGCCATTGGGACATGGGGTTGCTCTCTACGATCAATAATCGGGACATGGATAGTAACGGAGGGTGGATCGCTGTGGGAGTCTGACTTGCCAGCGATGCAGGGCTGCGGTTCTTATATCAGACCGCGTCGTTGGTAGAGCGGGCAAGCCCGCTCCCACCAAGGATGACTGCGCCGCTTCTGAGTGGTCGACACCGATGCCCACAGGCCTATGCGTCAGCTGACGGGTGTCAGCGTTTATTGGCCAAGGCGGCGATCAATGCCGGGTCGCGGTTGTAGATGTCCGGGGCGTAGACCACTTTGCCATTTTTGTCGGCTTGTGCCGTCCAGTAGCTCATCAGGATAGGCATCGGGTTGGACAAGCGGAATTCATGGGTCAGGCCAGTGGCCAGCAAATCTTCGGTCCGGATTTTTTCTGCCGGTGTGACCAGTAAATCCCGCAACTGGAACACCGATTCAACCCGTACACACCCCGAACTGAATGCCCGCGGGCCTTTGCTGAACAGCGCCTGGCTCGGCGTATCGTGCAGGTACACCGCGAATGGGTTGGGGAAACGCAGCACAATTCTGCCCAAGGGGTTTCGAGGCCCGGCGCCCTGGCGCAGCAGGATGTTACCGGGGCGATCCCAATCAATACTCTGCGGCGATAGCGGCTGGCCATTGCTGTCGACTACTTGCAAGTCATGGCGACTCAAGAAGGACGCGTCACGGCGAATCTGCGGCAATTTGTCTTCTTTGAAAATAGTCGGCGGAATGGTCCAGGTCGGGTTCAGGGTCAGGCGTGTCACCCGCGATTTAAGCAACGGCGTCTGACGATCCGCACGCCCCACCTGAGTTCGGGTTTGCCATACCGGCAAGCCATTCTGGTAGACCGTCAACTGCGCCGCCGGCAGGTTGATCAGCAAGATCGAAGGCTCGAAATCCTGAGCCATCCAGCGAAAACGTTCCAGGTTGATGCGCAGTTGTTCAAGCCGGGTCGCTGGGCTGACGTTCAACTCTTTCACGGTGCTCGCGCCGATCACCCCATCGGCCTGCAAGGAATGGTTGAGCTGAAAGCTTTTAACCGCAGACACCAACTCATTGCTGTACACGTTATTGGGCGTAGCCGGTATGTGATCGAGATAGCCCTCATTGAACAGACGCTGGGCTAACGCTGGGATTCGCGGGTCTTGCATGCCGGGACGCACCAAAGCGCCATCCGCTATTGACTGCCATTTAGGCAACGGTAGCTGACGCTGACGGGCATAGACGTTACGCAGATTCTGGTAAAGCTCAAACCCCGGACGGGCCTGGGCAAACGCCTGGGCCACATCGTGCAGGCCCGGCACAGCAATCGCCAGAATCTGGCTCCGATCGGGCACGACTTCATTGGAATGCCAGACAGGCTCGAAACGGGCTTGTGGCAAACGGCCGTAGTGCAGGTCTTGCAAGGCTTGCAGGTACTGGTGGCTGGTGTCGATGTCGGCACACACGTCCTGTGTGTTGGGCAAAGGGTAGTTTTGCGGGTCAAGCCCATCGTCAGCCAAGGTTGGCAATACACCTTGCAAGGCAGCCAAGCGCCCCTTGTCGGCCCAGATTGGCTGGTTATTCTGAGTCTGGTAGAAAGCCTGCAGCAGGGCCTGTGAATGCTCGTTGATACGGGCGGCCAATGTCGGGCATGCCTGTGGCAATTGTGCCAATGCCACTTGCACCGGGCTCAGGGGCTCGACTGGCAGCTCATCAGCCAGTGCGACCAGCGGCGCAGCGAGTAAGACAAGGGTCAAGTAACATGCGTGTTTTTTGATCAACTGCTTAACTCCAGTCCGTGGCCTTTATGTTGAGGGTCACCGTATTACGTGTCGCGGCATGCCTTAGGCTAGCACCTAAAACAGGGTCGCCCTTAAGAACGACTGAATGTCAGGAGCCAATTCACCCGTGGAAACTTTTAACTTATGCTGATTTTATTGCGACGGCTTTGCTTGGCCGCCGCGGCACTGGGCGCATTTTCAAGCCCGGTGTTCGCCGCCACCGCCAGCCCTTTTCAACCGGTATTGTTCACCAGCCTTGCCCAAGCGGCCCCCGAACTCAACCCCCAAGCCCTCAAAAGCGCCCTCAGCGCCATGCAATGCGCAGTCAACAGTGGCGCCAGCCAGGCCCGGAACCTGGCGGTGATTGATTACTCGCAACCTTCCACAGCGCGACGCCTGTGGATTTTTGACTTGCGCAAAAAGACCCTGGTGCTGCGTGACTTGGTGGCCCATGGACAAAATTCCGGTGAAAACTTCGCCACTCAATTCTCCAATAGCGAAGGCAGTTATCAGTCTAGCCTGGGCTTGTTTCGCACCCAGGAAAGCTATCAAGGTGCCAACGGTTATTCCTTGCGCATGGACGGGCTGGAACCGGGCATCAATGACCGCGCGCGTGATCGCGACATCGTCATCCATGCCGCCAGCTATGTGAACCCGTTGTGGAGCCAGCGCCAGGGCCGTATCGGTCGCAGTCAGGGCTGCCCTGCCGTACGCCCGCAAGTGGCACGCAAAGTGGTAGACACGCTCAAGGACGGACAGTTCATGTTTGCCTGGTATCCGGATCAGCGCTGGTTGAAATCCTCGGCGTACCTGAACTGCAAGCCGCATTTGGTGGCGAGTATTGTGTCCGCTAAAGGGCGCTGAGCACACGTGGATCTGGGTGCGAGCTTGCCGCTGTTATCACGCCCGCGATGATCGCGGGCGTGATCCTCAAAGCTCAGGCTGCAGGCAACACAAGTTCGGCCTCCTTCGGCCCCAACTCAAGCAACCGCTGAAACTGCTCGCTGATCGCTGCAACCAGCGCCGCATCCTTGACCGGGTCCAGCCCCGGATACGGCCGCCCGTTATAGTTTCCGGTGTAGGTCAGAACCGCTTCAATGTTGCCCGCCTTCTCATACACCGTGCGGATCAATTGGCTTTCCTGGTCTTTTTTGTCTGTGCACTTGAGTGCGTAATGCAGGGCCAGAGCACTGCCAAATTCCAGGGCGCTGCTGTCTATTGCATGTTTTTTGGCCAAATCGATGCTGCGCAATATCCGCTCATTGCGTTGCAGTTTGCGCAGCGGGTCACGCCCCACGCGCGCGCACGGGTCCTTGAATGACGTATTGCAACGTTCCAGAAAGGTTTTCGAGAAATCAGCCACAGCGTCGGCCATTTGCGGGTTCTCGGCCACCAGTGCCGGGCCGACTTCCTGGTGAATCAGTCGTTCAGCCAAGGCGCTGACCCGCGAATCACCCATGCCTTGCCCCAACCATGAATAACCCAACAGACTGGCGTACCAGGCAATGATCGCGTGCGGGCCGTTCCACAGCAGGTTCTTGATAACCTGCGTCTGTGTGATGTCGTCTACCGTTTTCACTTGGCGCAGGCGCTCCAGCAGGTTGCTGCAACGCTCTGCATACAAGGGCATGTCCGATTCGCTGTTGAACAAGATCAGGTGCAATTGGCTAAGCGCGTTGCTCGACTGGGCAAAGGGCCGAAAACGGGCGATCAGACGCTCGTACTCCGGCACAGGCAGCTTGGGCGAGGTTTTGCGGGCGGCGGGTTGCTCGCTCAGGCTCTTCTGGAAAATATTTGACTTAATCCGCAACTGCCGCACCAGCGCTTCGTTGGAGATTTTGGAGACGATGCGACTCACCACTGTTTCGGCAAAATGGGTGTTATCGAGAATTTTCTGAGCAATCTGCGGCGACGCCAGCTGTTCCAGCTGCGCTTGCACCTGACGTCGGACGAAATCCGCGCCGCCAACTTTATTCAGCACAATCAGGATCGTCAGTTCGCGCCCACGACGCTCGAAGCGGCGAATCAGTCCTTGGGCAATCACCTGGGCCTGATTGCGTATGGCAGGCTCCGGAAGGCTCAGGCCGACGATTTCAGCCGTGTCGTACATGCGAATCACCGCTTCGGCGTCGTCCATGTCGATCATTCTGAGGTTTTCGATGGTCTGGTCGAATGATGTGGCGCCATAGCGCACGCTGAATCGGCCGAACGCCTGAATGGTTTCACGCAACATCCGCGAGCGGGTCGCCGCAATGATTTCACAGGGCCGGGTGTAGCCATCCCAGTGAGAAAAAATCTGCGTCAGGTAACCGCCGCCCATGGCACCAAAACCATGAATACCGACACTGAACTGGTTCAGGGCCTGAGGAAAACTCTCGGTCAGATCAGGCGTGCCAAGGTCAGGCATGCAGTCGTTCAAGTCGCCCAGAAACCCGTGCATGCTTTGGTAAGCCTTCAAGGCGCCCGCCTTGACCTCAGGCGCCGGGGATTTGATGTCTTCGATCAGGATCGGTTGGCCATCGGCACGAATGGCCGAGAGCAAACCGTTTTCAGAGTCTTCAAGCATCAGGCACTGCTGCGCCGGGCAATTAAGGGCGCTGGCCGCTGCCAGGAAAATTTCTGGATGCGGTTTGCCCTGAGTCACTTCATCACCGCACACGGTGACATCGAAATACTTCAAGACATTGGCGTTGATCAGGTATTCCTCGGCAATCGCACGCCGACTGGACGTGGCAACGGCGATGGTCAGGCCGTACTTGCGCAAGCGCTCCAGCACTTCGAGCAAGCCATCCTTGATCGGCACGCCATGGTCGCGCACGTAGGCCAACTCCAGTTCGTCAGCACGCTTTCGGACTTCGGCGTAAGGGAAGCCTTCACCATGATTGGCCTTGGCCAATGCCTCGGCCTTCTTGGCACTCAAACCCAAGGAGCCGATCAGGGTTTCTTCGCTCAGGGGGGTACCAAAAATTTCGAGGGCTGCTTGTTTCAGGGTTTTAAAGCGCAGGCGTTCGGTGTCAAACATGGTGCCATCCATATCGAAGATGGCGCTAAAGATTCTCTTGCCCTGGAAATAGATCATTGGGTGTTACTCCTTGTGCCGCGAGGTTCAGATAAAAAGCCGGGCAGCCAAACACACTGTTGAAAACGCACAGTGGACGCGCCGGTGGGGCGAGTTATCAGAATCAATCAGGCGGAGGGATGTAACAGTGGCGCCAGTTGGCGCAGTTGCCCGAGAAGCACGGGATCAACTGGGGTAAAGCAACGTGGGCAAAGAGACGAGAAATAAACCCTGTGGATGCGCTGATGCGGCGTTTGACGTGAGGCCCACAGTTCGCAATCAGGGGTGCGGGCTGTGAGCCAAACTGGCGATTGATACGTGTGATTCCATCCATATGGGCTTGTCATTTCCTGTAATACGATTGAATGCCTTTTTAGCTATAACGCACATGGAGGTTCCAGATCAAGGCCGATAGATCGCAGCTTTCGATAGCGCCCACAGGTTTTGATTCGTTAGCGCTGATCCAATTGCTCGATCAACACTCGGTTAAACGCTGCCGGGTCTTCCATTTGCGGCGCATGGCCCATGCCCGCGAACTCAACCAGTTTGGCGCCTGGTATGCGTGCGGCGGCCTGTTTGCCCAGCACCTTGTAATGACCGATTTGGGCTTTGATGTGCGGCGGCGCGATGTCGCTGCCGATGGCTGTGGTGTCCGCGTCGCCTATCAGTAACAGCGTTGGCACCCTCAGATTGGGCAGCTCGTAGAATACCGGCTGGGTGAAGATCATGTCGTAGATCAACGCCGAGTTCCACGCCACGCGCTTGTGTCCCGGCCCTTTATTGAGCCCCGCGAGCATATCGACCCAGCGGTCGTACTCAGGTTTCCAGTGCCCGGCGTAATAGGTGCTCTGTTCATAGTTGCGCACGCCGGCTGCGTCCAGTTTCAACTCACGCTCGTACCATTGGTCGACGCTGCGCCATGGCACGCCCAGGGCTTTCCAGTCTTCCAGACCGATTGGATTGACCAGCACCAACTGTTCGGTCTGCGGCGCGTACATCAGTGCATAGCGGGCGGCCAGCATCCCGCCGGTGGAGTGGCCGATGACGCTAGCTTTCTCAACGCCAAGGCTGGCCAGTAAGGCGTGAGTGTTGGCTGACAACTGCTGGAAACTGTACTGGTAACTCGCCGGTTTGCTTGAGGTACAAAAGCCGATCTGGTCCGGTGCCACGACTCGGTAACCCGCTGCGCTCAGGGCTTTGATGCTGTCGCCCCAAGTCGCTGCGCAAAAGTTTTTACCGTGCAGCAACACTGCCGTATGGCCATTGGCGGCTCCGGTGGGCGCTACGTCCATGTACCCCATCTGTAACGACTGGCCTTGGGACTGGAAGCTGTAATGATGCAATGGATAGGGATATTCAAAGCCTTGCAGCTCTTCACCATAACTGGGCGTGGCCCGCTCGGGCGCAGCAACGGCCAGTAACGGCAACGCGCATGCAACCAGCAGGCCTGCACACGATCGCTGAATAAATGACATAGGCAGTTCCTCAAAAACTCTGGAGCGTCACATTGCACGATTAACCCAAGGTTAATACCCACCTGTATGATGGCGCGCATAAAAAAGCCCCGGGGATTTACGTCTATCACGGGTCCGCCATTGTTTAGGAGCTTTGCATGAACATGCTTTACCGGACTTTCAACGAGGGAGAGTCCGCCCCCCGGTTCGCGCTCAATGCATTGACCCTCGGCTTGTTGCTCGCCAGCACTATGACGGTAGCCGATGCGGCTGAAACCGAACTGCCCGCGATTTCCGTCACCGGCAGCAACAACGCTGACTATCAGGCTGACACCGCTTGGGTGGGCGGCTTCGAGCCCGCGCCCTTGCTCGATACGCCCGCAGCGATTGCGGTGTTCAACGAAACCCTGCTCAAGGACCAGCAGGCCCGCTTGCTCAGCGACGTGTTGAAAAATGACGCCTCGGTGGGTGAAAGCTACGCCCCCATCGGCTACTACGAAAACTTTGTGGTGCGCGGGTTTTCGCTGAATTCGGCCAGCAGCTACAAGATCAATGGCCGGACCATCACCGGCGAACAGAACGTAGGACTGGAAAACAAACAACAGGTTGAGCTGCTCAAGGGCCTGTCCGGTCTGCAAAGTGGTGTGTCCGAGCCGGGCGGCCTGGTCAATTACGTCACCAAACGGGCCGCCGATGTCCGCACGGTGACGATCTCGACCGATGATCGCGGCAGTGGCTACATGGCCGCCGATGTCGGTGGCTGGTTTGGCAGCGAGCAGCAGTTCGGGCTGCGGGCCAACGTCGCCCATGAAGACATTCATTCCTACGTCGAACATGCCAATGGCCAGCGCGACTTCATGTCGCTGGCGTTCGACTGGAACATCAGCCCCAATGCGCTGTTACAACTGGATGTCGAATACCAGAACAAAGAACAGCGCTCCGTGCCGGGCTATCAACTGCTCGGTGGCACTGAACTGCCGCACCATGCCTCACCGAAAAAGTTGCTGGCCCACCAGAGTGGCTCCAAGCCAGTGACCCTGGATTCGCTCAACCTCAACGGAAATTTTGAATACCGCTTCAGCGAAACCTGGACAGGCAGCCTCAGCGCCTCGCGCAGCAAGGTGGTGATCGACGATTACAGCTCGTTTGCCTGGGGCTGTTATGGCTCGGACAGTTGCGCCAACGCGGCCGTGCCCAACTACTTCAGCCCGCAAGGCGATTACGACATCTATGACTTCCGCAGTCCGGATGACACCCGGCGTAATGATGAAATTCAGGCCGCGCTGAGTGGGCGATTCGACACCGGCGGCATTAGCCATGAATTAACCGTTGGCACCAGCGCATTCCGGCGGGTGGTAGACCAGAGCGAACTGATCAACGAGATGATCGGCAGCGGCAATATCAACCGTGAGCCCGAAGACTTTGCGCGTTACGACGGCCCGGTCAATGACAGCTATCGGCGCCTCGACAGCCGTCAATACGGGCTGTTTTTCAATGACCGGATCAGCTTTGACGAGCAGTGGCAGACCGTTCTGGGCGGGCGTGAAGTGCGCCTGGATGAACGCACGTTTGATGACCTGGGCGACACCACCCGCCATACCCAGCGTTATGAGTTTGTGCCCCAAGCTGCGCTCATCTATAAACCGGTGCAGAACGTTACGCTGTACACCCGTTACAGCAAGGGCTTGTCGCTGGGAGGCGAAGCGCCATGGTTCGCCAGCAATGCCTTTGAAATCCTCGCACCCACGGTGTCGCGCCAAATCGAGGCCGGTATCAAGTATGACTGGCGCCGCATGAGCCTCAGCGCCACCCTGTTCCAGATTCGTCAGGGGTATCAGTACGCGCGCCCGCAAGCCGATGGTTCATTTATCTATGAGCAGCAGGGTGAGCAGAAAAATACGGGCCTGGAACTGGCCGCCAATGGCTGGGCCAGCGAGCGTTTGCAGATCTCGGCCAGTGTGGCGGCAATTCGTGCCCGGGTCACTGGCAGCGGCACTGCGGACTACGAAGGCCACCAGACCCTCAATGTCCCAACCCTGCGCGCAAGTCTCTACGGTGACTATGCCCTGCCCTGGATCGACGGCCTGTCGCTGCTGGGTGGCGTGCAATACAGTGGCAAAAAATACGCGAGCCAAGCAGGCGACGCTCAAGCAGACGCCTATGCAATCTTCAATATCGGCAGTCGCTACAGCACCCGTATCGAGGGCTACGACACGGTGTTCCGGCTGACCGTAGACAACCTGTTTGATAAACGCTACTGGCGTGATGTAGGCGAATACATGGGGGACAACTATCTGTTCCAGGGCGCACCACTGACAGCCCGTCTAAGCGCGTCGATCAACTTTTGATCACGCCCCCTCCCGGCAACGCCCTGAGCCCCTGGATAGGCCGACAACAATTACCTTTGAGGCAACAGACTTGGCCTGTTGTAAATGCACATTTAATTGATAGTCACCTAACAAAAAGCGCAGGCTAGAGGGCTCGCTCGGGCTTTGTATCATTCTGAATGATATTAACCTTCGTCAGGTTCGATTCGTGCCCCGACACGCGCGCCAGCATTATCCGCCCCATCTCAACAGATTGGCGGACTCCCCCCATGGAACAGTCACTTAAACATTTGCGTTTTCCACTCGCGGCCCTGGCCATCGTAGTGATGAGCGCATGCGGCAAAACTCCACAAGCGACTGCTCCAGCGCCTGCTGCAAAGGTCAGTGTGGCCAAAGTCATTGAGCAGCCCGTCAACGAGTGGGACGAATTTACCGGCCGCCTTGAAGCGCCACAAACCGTTGAAATTCGTCCACGTGTGTCAGGCCAGATTGACCAAGTCGCCTTTACTGACGGCGCATTGGTGAAGAAAGGCGATCTGCTGTTCCAGATCGACCCGCGTCCGTTCCAGGCTGCAGTCCGTCAACTTGAAGCCGAACTTCAACAAGCACGCGCCAACGCCACCCGCAGCGAAAACGAAGCCCAGCGCGGCGAGCGTCTGCGTCAAAGCAACGCGATCTCCGCCGAACTGGCTGACTCGCGCTCCACTGCGTCCCAAGCTGCCCGCGCCGCAGTTGCTGCAGTTCAGGCCCAACTTGATCTGGCCAGGCTGAACCTGAGCTTTACCCGCGTCACGTCACCGATCACTGGCCGCGTCAGCCGCGCTGAAATCACCGCAGGCAACATCGTTACGGCCGACGTGACACCGCTGACTAGCGTGGTGTCAACGGACAAGGTGTACGCCTACTTCGATGCTGACGAGCGCGTGTTCCTCAAGTACAGCCAGCTCGCCCGCGATGGCAAACGGGGCCAAACCACTCCGGTTTACCTCGGTTTGACCAACGAAGATGGCAACCCGCATTTGGGCCAGATGGACTTCGTTGACAACCAGGTCAACCCTAAAACCGGCACCATTCGTGGTCGCGCGGTGTTCGATAACACCGACGCCAGCTTCACGCCAGGTCTGTATGCACGTCTCAAGCTGGTCGGCAGCGGCACCTACGCAGCGGTCTTGATCAATGACGAAGCAGTCGGCACCGACCTGGGCAAGAAATTCGTGCTGGTGATGGATGGCAATAACAACACCGCCTATCGCAGCGTGGACCTGGGTCCGAAAATAGAAGGCCTGCGCATTGTGCGCAGCGGCCTGAACAAAGACGACACAATCATCGTCAAGGGTCTGCAACGGGTGCGTCCCGGCTCACCGGTGAGCCCTGAAGTGATCCCGATGGCCACTGAAAAAACCCTCGCCGCACTGGCACAACAACGTCAAGCGCTGGAAGCCAGCAACCTGCCCCCTGCAACGCCCGCACACTCTGCGGCGAAGTTGGCCAGCGTTGCGACTCCTCGCGGTTAAGGGACGAAAACTCCGATGAATTTTTCCCAGTTTTTCATCCAGCGGCCGATTTTCGCCGCTGTGCTTTCACTGTTGATTTTGATTGCGGGCAGCATTTCGCTGTTCCAATTACCCATCAGTGAATACCCGGAAGTAGTGCCACCGACAGTGGTCGTGCGCGCCAACTTCCCGGGTGCCAACCCCAAGGTCATCGGTGAAACTGTAGCCGCGCCACTGGAGCAAGCCATCACCGGTGTTGAAAACATGTTGTACATGTCTTCGCAGTCCACCGCTGACGGCAAAATCACCCTGACCATTACTTTTGCCCTGGGCACCGACCTGGATAACGCGCAAGTGCAGGTGCAAAACCGCGTTACCCGTACCGAGCCCAAGCTTCCAGAGGAAGTGACGCGCATTGGTATCACGGTAGACAAGGCGTCGCCCGACCTGACCATGGTTGTGCACTTGACGTCGCCGGACCAGCGCTACGACATGTTGTACCTGTCTAACTACGCGATCCTAAACATCAAGGATGAGCTGGCACGCCTGAGCGGCGTGGGCGACGTGCAGTTGTTCGGCATGGGCGACTACTCGCTGCGCGTATGGCTGGACCCGAACAAAACCGCTTCGCGAAATCTGACTGCCACTGATGTGGTCACGGCCATTCGCGAGCAGAACCGTCAGGTCGCGGCCGGCGCCTTGGGTGCGCCCCCTGCCCCGAATGCCACCAGCTTCCAGTTGTCGGTCAACACTCAAGGACGTCTGGTTTCAGAAGAAGAGTTTGAAAACATCATCATTCGCGCAGGCGATGACGGTGAGATCACGCGCTTGAAAGACATCGCTCGCGTTGAGTTGGGCTCCAGCCAGTACGCCTTGCGCTCCTTGTTGAACAACCAGCCGGCAGTGGCGATCCCGATCTTCCAGCGTCCAGGCTCCAATGCCATTCAAATCTCGAACGAAGTTCGGGCCACGATGGACGAGTTGAAGAAGAACTTTCCGCAGGGCATGGACTACAGCATCGTGTATGACCCGACGATCTTCGTGCGAGGTTCTATCGAAGCGGTGGTTCACACCCTGTTCGAAGCACTGATTCTCGTGGTGCTGGTGGTGATTCTGTTCCTGCAAACCTGGCGTGCATCGATCATTCCGCTGGTCGCGGTACCCGTTTCGCTGATCGGTACGTTTGCCGTGATGCACATGTTTGGCTTCTCGCTCAACGCCCTGTCGCTGTTCGGGCTGGTACTGGCCATCGGGATCGTGGTCGACGATGCGATCGTGGTGGTCGAGAACGTTGAGCGAAATATCGAACTCGGACTCAACCCGGTGGACGCGACCAAGCGCGCCATGCGTGAAGTGACCGGCCCGATCATTGCCACGGCGCTGGTGCTGTGTGCGGTGTTTATCCCGGCAGCGTTCATTTCCGGACTGACCGGGCAGTTCTATAAACAGTTCGCCTTGACCATTGCAATTTCGACGGTGATCTCGGCTTTCAACTCGCTGACCCTGTCGCCAGCGCTAGCGGCGGTGTTGCTCAAGAGCCACGACGCACCGAAAGACCGCTTCTCCAGAGGGCTTGACAAAATATTTGGCGGCTGGTTGTTCCGTCCGTTCAACCGTTTCTTTGAACGCGCCAGCCATGGGTATGTGGCGACTGTTGGCCGAGTGATCCGCAGCAGTGGTATCGCCTTGCTGCTGTACGCAGGCTTGATGGTGCTCACCTTCTTCGGTTTCTCCAACACGCCGACCGGTTTTGTGCCTGGGCAAGACAAGCAATACCTGGTGGCCTTCGCTCAACTGCCTGACGCCGCGAGCCTGGACCGTACCGAAGACGTGATCAAGCGCATGTCTGACCTGGCCCTTAAACAGCCGGGTGTGGAAAGTGCGGTGGCGTTCCCTGGTCTGTCGATCAACGGTTTCACCAACAGCCCGAACTCCGGCATCGTGTTTGTCACGCTCAAGCCTTTTGATCAGCGCAAAGACCCAAGCATGTCGGCGGGCGCAATTGCCGGCGCATTGAACGGCAAGTTCGGCGGGATTGAAGAAGCCTACATGGCGATCTTCCCACCGCCGCCGGTTCAAGGCCTGGGCACCATCGGTGGTTTCCGCCTGCAAATCGAAGACCGGGGCAACCTGGGCTACGACGAGCTGTATAAAGAAACCATGAACATCATTGCCAAGAGCCACAACGTGCCTGAACTGGCAGGGTTGTTCACCAGCTACACCGTGAACGTGCCACAAGTCGATGCGGCGATCGACCGCGAAAAAGCCAAGACCCACGGCGTGGCGGTCAGTGACATCTTCGATACCCTGCAGATTTATCTGGGTTCGCTGTATGCCAACGACTTCAACCGTTTCGGCCGCACTTATCAAGTCAACGTTCAGGCCGAACAACAATTCCGTCTTGAGCCCGATCAGATCGGTCAGTTGAAAGTGCGTAACAACAAGGGCGAGATGATCCCGCTGGCGACCTTCATCAAGGTCAGCGATACCTCGGGCCCGGATCGCGTGATGCACTATAACGGCTTCATCACGGCTGAAATCAACGGTGCCGCAGCGCCCGGCTACAGCTCTGGCCAGGCCGAAAAAGCCATCGAGAAACTGCTCAAGGAAGAACTTCCAAACGGCATGACCTACGAATGGACCGACCTGACCTACCAGCAGATCCTGTCGGGTAACACTGCCCTGTTCGTCTTCCCGCTCTGCGTATTGCTGGCCTTCCTGGTACTGGCAGCTCAATACGAAAGCTGGAGCCTGCCATTGGCGGTGATCCTGATCGTTCCGATGACCTTGCTCTCGGCTATCACCGGGGTGATTGTTTCAGGGGGTGACAACAACATCTTCACCCAGATTGGCTTGATCGTGCTGGTGGGACTGGCTTGTAAGAACGCGATTCTGATCGTCGAGTTTGCCAAGGATAAGCAGGAAGAAGGCATGAGTCCGCTGGCTGCTGTCCTTGAAGCCTGCCGCCTGCGTCTGCGGCCGATCCTGATGACGTCTTTCGCCTTCATCATGGGCGTGGTGCCTTTGGTACTGTCCAGCGGTGCCGGTGCCGAAATGCGCCACGCGATGGGTGTTGCGGTGTTCTCCGGGATGCTTGGGGTGACCTTCTTCGGCCTGCTGTTGACGCCCGTGTTCTATGTGTTGATTCGTCGTTACGTGGCGCGCAGTGAAGCACGCAAAGCGGCCAAGCACCTCAAGTTGGAGTCGCAACAATGAGCCTGAAAGTGTTCCTCCCGAGCCTGCTGGTGCTGGCCTTGAGTGCCTGCGCCGTTGGCCCGGACTACAAAACCCCGGCCACCGAACCGGCAAACATCAGCGCTGATAATCTCAAGGGCTTTGACCGGGCTCATTTCGAAGGGATCTGGTGGCAGCAGTTTGACGACCCGACCCTAAACCAGTTGGTGACTCAGTCACTGGCTGGCAACCGTGAACTGCGCGTGGCCTTTGCCCGCCTGCGCGCAGCCCGGGCAATTCGTGATGACGTCAGCACGCAGACCATGCCTACCATCACCAGCCGTGCCAGCAGCGATGTTGGCAAAGGCCAGGTGCCGGGCACCACTGAAAAGCGCGTCAACAGCGAACGCTACGATCTGGGCCTGGACATGGCATGGGAAGTCGACCTGTTTGGTCGCATCCAGCGCGAACTGGAGGCCAGCGACGCTGACGAACAAGTCGCTGCTGCTGACCTGTACCAGTTGCAAGTCACGATGATTGCCGAATTGGTCGACGCCTACGGACAACTGCGCGGTGCACAACTTCGCGAACACATCGCGCTCGACAACCTGAAAAACCAGCAGGACTCCAAAGCCATCACTGAAAGCCTGCGTGATGCCGGCGTCGGTGACGAACTTGACGTGATGCGCGCTGACGCCCGCTTGGCGGCCGTTGAGGCCAGCGTGCCGCAACTGCAAGCGGAACAAGTGCGCGAGCGCAATCGTATCGCCACCTTGCTGGGCGAGCGCCCTGACACACTCAGCGTTGACCTGAGCCCGGCCAAATTGCCGGCTATCGCCAAAGCGCTGAACATCGGCAACCCTGGCGACTTGCTGCAACGCCGTCCGGACATCATGAGTGCCGAACGCAAACTGGCAGCGGCGACAGCCCGTATTGGTGTGGCCAAGGCTGGCTTGTTCCCTCGGGTCAGCCTCAGCGGTTTCCTCGGCTTTACGGCCGGGCGTGGCTCGCAAATCGGTTCGGCGGCCGCCAATGCCTGGGCTCTGGGCCCCAGCATTACTTGGCCGGCCTTTAACCTGGGCAGCGTGCGGGCACGTTTGCGCGGTGCAGACGCTGAAGCCGATGGCGCACTGGCCAGTTACGAGCAACAAGTGCTGTTGGCCCTTGAAGAATCAGAAAACGCTTTTAGCGACTACGGCAAGCGTCAGCAACGTTTGGTCTCGCTGATTCGCCAAAGCGAGTCCAGCCGTGCCGCAGCGGACCTGGCAGCGATTCGCTACCGCGAAGGCAGCGTTGACTTTCTGGTCTTGCTTGACGCCCAGCGTGAGCGTCTGGCCGCCGAAGACAGCCAGGCTCAGGCCGAGGTTGAGATGTATCAAGGCGTAGTGGCTATTTACAAAGCATTGGGTGGTGGCTGGCAAGCCGAGACAGTCGCTAGCGCACACTGATCCAGCGGCACGATTAAACGAGCTCCTTTGGTTGGTCGCATCCAGCCAATTTTTAGCCCCGCGTTCATTCGGTCGCGGGGCTTTTTTTTGCCTTCACACCCGCCCCCCTGTAACCGCTGCCGTACCCTGCGATGGGTTGCGCAGCGGCCCTTATTGCAGCCTGCGGCAGCGGCGACAGGTTTTGGGGCATTTCCTCATTCGGTTTGACTCAAGACGCCTACTGTCCCAATCTTGCACCTCATCCGTACGCCTGTTTCTGGATATTGCATGTCACAGCCTCGCCGTTACCTCGCTGTCAGCCTTTTGTCTGCACTCATCGCAGTCAGCCTTTGGTATTGGATGCGCCCTGCCCCGACCGTGACACCTCCCGCCGTCAATCACAGCTATACAAAAGCCCTTGAGCAAGCTCACAACGGCATGCCCGGTGCGGCGCGTGTGCTGTACCAACAGCTGGCGCGTACTGATCTGTCCGATATTCGGCGCGCCAGCCTGCATGCCGAGTTGCCCAACTACCCCAGCCCGCAAGCGCTGAAGCTGGCAGATGCCGATTTGCAAAATGCTTCGCCTCTGGTGCGCAAGGCGGCGATTCAAAGCATTGTAGGCTTGGTGCCCAACGCTCAACGCACGCTGTTGCTCGGCCCACTGCTGGAAGACCCCGAACAAAGCGTGCGTTTCGCCGCCGCCAGCGCGCTGCTCGGTTTATCACCCGATGAACAAGGCCTGTACTTCGTTCCATTGCAGCAAGTCGTCGATGAATACGAGCGCAACCTCAAGACCCAGCCCGACGATCCCCAAGCCCAAGGCCAGCTTGCACGTTTGTATCTGCATGAAGGGCAACTGGACGAAGCGCAGGCCGCACTGGAAAAAGTCACGACACTGGATCCGGAAAACCTCAAAGCCGTCGTCGCCAAAATTGACCTGCTGGATAAGCGAGGCAAAACTGACCAGGCACGTGAACTCTTGGCCAGGCAGCTGCAAGCACATCCCGACTCTGCTTACTTGCAACATGCCCTGGGGATTTGGTTGCTCAACCACGGGCAGACGGAATATGCCTTGCTGGGCCTGGCCAAGGCGGTTGAGCTGGAGCCGGACAACAGCGAATACCGCTACAAACTGGCAATAGCCTTGCATGACCTTGAGCAATTGGAACCGGCGCAGCGTCAACTTGAAGAGCTGCTGCAACGCCAGCCGGCCAATCGCAAAGCGCGTCTGTTACTGATTCGCTACTGGAAAGAAGCCGGCCAACTACAAAATGTGCAAGTCTTGCTGGCTCAACTGGAGCAACAAAACCCGGATGATCCGGCCTTGCAGCAAGGCTTATGACAAAGCCTGCCCCTGCAGGAGCGGCGCGAGTGTCACGAATCTCGTCCTGAATTGAAGGCGACGCTGTGCCAACACTCGGCGTTGCTGCACGCTCGCGCCTGCCCAGTCATTGCGCTCACTCAAGCAACTTGCGGATCTGCTCTTGCAACGTGTCGAGGTCGAACGGTTTGGCCAGAATGGGGGCGGTGCGGGTAATCGGGCTACCGGTATCACGAATCTCGGCCGGATAACCACTGATAAAGATGACTTTAAGATCGGGCCGCAGTTTCAGCGCGGGTTCGGCAATTTGAACCCCCGAAACGCCACCCGGCAAACGGAAGTCGGTGACCATAAGATCCAGGTGCGGCTTGCTCGCCAGAATTTCGAACGCCTGCTCACCATTTTCGGCCTGCAACACTCTGTAGCCTTCACCTGAGAGGTAGGCACTCAGGACCATCAGGATCGAGGGATCGTCTTCGACAATCAAAACAACATCTTGCGCATCTTCACTCATGGGAAACCTTATTCCGAACAATTGCTGCCAATACGACCGCGGCCTGGGTCATAGGTTGCGACCATTTTATGCCTTTTGTACCAGCGGCAGGTGAATGGTGAACAAAGCCCCCTCGCCCAGTTCACTCTGCACGGTAATTTTGCCACTATGGGCAGCGACAATCTGCTCCGAAATAAACAGCCCCAACCCAAGCCCCGCCACCACATGGCTAGCGCAAACCCGCTCAAACTGCTGAAAAATCCGTTGCTGGTTGTCTTTACTGATACCAATGCCATGGTCGCGCACCGCCACCACGGCAAAATCACCTTCGGTATACACCGCTACATCAATCGGCTTTTTAGCACCATAACGCAAGGCATTGGTGAGTAAGTTAGAAATGACCTGTTCAATCCTGAACTCATCCCAATGCCCGACCACTGGCCGATCGGCGCTGAAGTTGACGCTCGATTGCGCAGCACTGATTTGCGGAGAAAAAACCTCCAGCAGATTGGCCACAGCCCGTGACAGATCAAACTCGCTTGGCCGGATCGACAGTTTGCCAGTGCGTATGCGTGACACGTCTAGCATGTCTTCAATCAGACGAATCAGGCTTTGGATCTGACGCTCATCACGCTCAACCATGGCGTGCATCTTGTCCAAGGTGAACGCCGCGGCGTTATTGCGCGCCAGATGCATCTTGCGCAACTGGGTTTCCAGAATCAGGCCGTTGAGCGGCGTTCGCACCTCATGCGAGACAATCGACATAAAGTCGTCACGCATGCGCACGGCATGTTCAAGTTCAACCTGAGTCTGTTGTAGCTGGGCGAGCAAGGCTTCCTGCTCACGGCGGCTGTGCTCCAGCGCTTCGACCTGCTGTTGCATGGCCTTGCTTTGCCGATACAGATCAACGAACACACTGACCTTGCTTTTGACCGCGTGAATGTCGAGCGGCTTGTGCAAAAAGTCGACGGCGCCGCTCTCATAGCCCTTGAAGGCGTAATTCATCTCGCGGCCTGCCGCGCTGACGAAGACGATCGGAATATTCTTGGTGCGATCTGTGCCACGCATCAGCTCGGCCAACTCAAAGCCGTTCATGCCCGGCATTTGCACGTCCAGAATGGCCATTGCGAACTCATGCTGAAGCAACAACGAAAGCGCCTCGTCTGCAGACAAGGCCTTGTACACCGCGCGATCTTCGCGTTTTATCAGCGCTTCGAGGGCCAATAAATTTTCTGGCAGATCATCAACGATCAGCAGCTTGGCTTGAATATCACTTAGTTGCATTCGATTCTTTCCAGCTCAAGGAGCAAACAGGCTATACCGCGCAAAGGAAGGATGAAGTCCGGCTGGAAGCGATCCAGCGCCGCTTGCGGCATGGTCGATACCAACGCTTGCTTGGGGTCTTGGATGATGGTCAAACCACCTTGCTGCCTGACCGTGTCCAGCCCCTGCGCACCATCCTGATTGGCTCCCGTGAGTAAGATCGCAGCCAGTGCGTGTTGATACACGTCGGCTGCGGATTCAAAAAGGTAATCAATCGAGGGACGCGAGTAATGCACCCTTTCCTCCCGACTCAACGAAAGACTGCGATCGTGCTCCACCGAAACATGGTAGCCGGGAGGCGCAAAATACAAGGTGCCCGGCACAATCGGCTCTTTGTCGTCCACTTCCTTGACCGGTATCGACAGACGCCTGGCAAACACGGCGGCCAACTGGCTGCGACGCTCGTCCGGCAAGTGCAAAACCACAATAATCGGCAGTCGAAAACCTGATTTCAGATCAGCGAAAATCGCCAGCAATGCCTCAACGCCTCCGGCCGAAGCGCCTACGACAATAGCGTTAACGGGCCGTAAACCGGCGATTTCAAAGTCTTTGACTGTCATAGTTTTCGATAGATCCGTTCTTGCTGGAGCAAAGGCGAAAACTGTTTGCTGTAATCCGAGAAATCCAGGGTTTCCTTACTGCCCAGCATCAGGAAACCGCGATGGCACAACGAATCACGGAACAGCCCAAACGCTCTGTTTTGCAGGGTTTTATTGAAATAAATCAAAACGTTGCGACACGAGATCAAATGAGTTTCTGAAAACACGCTGTCGGTTGCCAGACTGTGATCGGCAAAGGTGACGTTTTCGCTCAGGCTCTTGTCAAAAATCGCGTAGTCATAAGCTGCCGTGTAGTAATCGGCAAACGAGCGCTGGCCACCTGACTTTTGGTAGTTGTGGGTGTAGGCGCGAATATTTTCCAGCGAGAAAATCCCTTGCTTGGCCTTTTCCAGCGAGCGCGGGTTGATGTCGGTGGCATAGATGATGCTGCGATCCAGCAATCCTTCTTCGCGCAGCAAAATGGCCATCGAGTACACCTCTTCGCCGGTGCTGCACCCCGCGATCCATATTTTCAACGACGGATAGGTCTTGAGAATCGGCACCACTTCCTGGCGAATGGCCAAAAAGTGCTCCGGGTCGCGAAACATCTCGCTCACTGGAATCGTCAGTAATTGCAGCAGTTGCATAAAGGCCTGCGGGTCATGCAGCACCCGCTCTTGCAGAGCCGAAATGGTCTTGCAGTCGAATTGGCGCAAGGCATGCTGCACCCGGCGCTTGATCGAGGCGCCAGAGTAATCACGAAAGTCATAGCTGTACTTGAGGTAGATCGCTTCGATCAGTAGCCGTAACTCAATGTCGGTGTCTCGTTGCACTTAAAGTCGTTCCATTTTCGGTAGCCAAACCCGTATCAGTGAGAACAGTCGATCCAGATCAATCGGTTTCGCCAGGTAATCATTCGAGCCCGCTTGCAGGCAGCGTTCCTGATCGTCCTTCATCGCCTTGGCCGTGACGGCAATAATCGGCAGCTTGCGCCAGCGCGGATTCTTGCGAATTTCGACGGTGGCTTCGTAGCCATCCATCTCGGGCATCATCACGTCCATTAACACCAGATCGATGTCTGGCACTTCGTTCAAGCGCTCTATCGCTTCGCGCCCGTTGCGCCCGATTACCACAATCGCGCCTTTGTGCTCCAGCGCGCTGGTAAGCGCGAAGATGTTGCGTACATCGTCATCCACCAGCAGGATCTTGCGGCCCTCAAAGACTTTGTCGCGGCTGCGGGCGGTCTTGAGCATCGTTTGGCGTTCATGGGACAACTGAGATTCAACTTTGTGCAGAAATAATGTCACTTCGTCCAGCAAACGCTCCGGCGAGCGCGCGCCCTTGATGATGATCGAGCGCGAATACTTGCGCAGTTCATTTTCTTCATCGCGGGTCAGGTTACGCCCGGTGTAGACGATGACCGGCGGGAACGAGCAAATGTCTTCGGTAGACATGTGCTTGAGCAATTCGTTGCCCAACATGTCTGGCAGTTTGAGGTCAATGATCATGCAGTCGTAAATATTGCTGCGCAGCAGGTCCAGCGCTTCCTGGGCATAGCCAACTGCAGTGATTTCGATGTCATCGTCGCCGATCAGGCGGGCGATGCTGTCGCGCTGCAAGTCATCGTCCTCAACCAGCAGAACGCGTTTGACCTTCTGTGTGAGCTTGGCTTCCAGACGCGCAAAGACCTCCTTGAGTTGTTCACGGCTGGTCGGCTTGACCGCATACCCGATCGCGCCCATGTGCATCGCGGCTTCAACACGGTCTTCCACGGAAATCACATGCACCGGGATATGCCGGGTTGGCGCCAGCGCCTTCAAGCGCTGCAGCACCGTGAGCCCGGAATGATCGGGCAGGCGCATGTCGAGCAAAATTGCATCGGGAATAAACTGCGAAGCCAGGCTGAAACCTTCGTCCGCTCCATGGGCGACCAAGCAGTGATAGCCTAGTTCATGCGCCAGATCGAAGAGGATGTGCGCAAAATTGGGCTCGTCCTCAATCACCAAAATGCAACGCTTGGTGAACGGGGCTTTTTCCCGATCATCTGCGAAGCGCGGAATATCCAGCGCTGCATCAGAGGGCAGCATTACCAGGGGCTTGGCCGGTACAGGGTGTGGGGCAACACTGGCCGGCAGCGGTGCGTGCGGTTCGCCGTCTTCAACAAATTGCTCCGGCATGATCAGGGTAAAGATGCTGCCCTTCCCCGGTTCGCTGCTGACGCTAATGGATCCCCCAAGCAAGGTCGCCAGATCCCGCGAGATCGACAAGCCAAGCCCGGTGCCGCCATAACGGCGATTGGTGGTGCCATCTGCCTGGCGGAACGCTTCGAAAATACTCTCCTGTTGTTCCGGGGCAATGCCGATACCGGAATCGACCACCGTGAACGCAATTGCATTCCCCGGATGAGGTGAAACCGTGAGGCTTACCTGGCCTTTTTCGGTGAACTTGATCGCGTTGGACAGCAGATTTTTAAGCACCTGCTCCAAACGCTGGCTGTCGGTATAAATCAACGGCGGCAAGCCCGGCTGCAACTCGACCAGCAAATCCAGCGATTTTTCGGTCGCCAGTGGCTGGAACAGACCGCGCAACCCATCGATCATGCGCGCCACGCTGGTGTTCTCGGGGCGAACCTCAAGCTTGCCGGCTTCAACCTTGGAAATGTCCAGAATGTCGTTGATCAGGTTGAGCAAGTCGTTGCCCGCCGAGTAAATCGACTCGGCAAACTTGACCTGCTCGCCGGTCAGATTTTGTAGCGGATTTTCTGACAGCAGTTTGGCCAGAATCAATGAACTGTTCAGCGGCGTGCGCAGCTCATGAGACATGTTGGCCAGGAATTCAGACTTGTACTTGCTGGAGCGCTGCAACTCTTCAGCCCGCTCTTCAAGCTGCACCTGAACCTGATTGAGCTCACTGTTCTTGCGGTTCATGGCATCACGCTGATCTTCCAGCGCTTCATTGGTCTGCTCAAGCTCCGCCTGCTGCGCCTCAAGGATAGTCTGCGACTCTCTAAGAACCCGCGATTGCTCTTCAAGCTCTTCGTTAGCCGTTTTGAGCTCTTCTTGCTGAACTTGAAGCTCTTCATTGAGCTGCTGCGTTTCAGCCAGCACCTCTTGCAAACGCTGACGATAACGCGCGGCCTCGATGGCGGTGCCGATGCTGTCGGCAATCAGCTCGAACAACTCGATGTCACGGGCTTCAAGCGGCCTGAGAAAGCCCAGTTCAATCACCCCGTTAACCCGATCATCGTCGCTGGTCGGTATCACCAGCACGCTGTTGGGGGTGCCTTCGCCCAGCCCGGAGCTGACTTTGAAGAAGTAGTCCGAAGGCACATTGTCCAGACGAATCAGCTGATCTTGCTGGGCGGCCTGCCCGACAATGCCTTCGTTATCGTGAATCACCTCATTACGGGCTTCTTGTTCACGCGAAGCCCCATAACTGGCAATTCGTCTTAGCCCTCCGTGGTCTTCACGGACATACACCGCAGCCACAACCGAGCCCAGGTATTGGGCACAAAATTGCAGGATATTGCGGCCCAGCATGTTGAGGGTCAGACGGCCGAGCACCTGCTCTGCCAGCTCTGTCTGCCCGTTACGCAGCCATGCCTGGCGCTCCAGACGTTGCGCCGCTTGCGCCTGCAACTCGAAATTATGCTGATAACTCTTTGAAAGGGTTATTAAATCCCGGCGCCCCACAAACGCCAAGAAGGCGCTCAAACCCAAGACAAAAAACAGATAAAGACCGACACAGACAAACGTCGTGGTGCTGGCTTCTTTGTTGCGGGCAACCCGTAGTTGCTGCTCCATCTGAATGAAGTTGTCATATTCATGGCGAATCTGGTCAGTCAGGCTCTTGCCACGCCCGGACTGTACCGCCGCTCGGTAATCACCAGCCTGACGGCGCATATCGACCATCGCCTGGGCATAAGTCGCCCACTCGTTTTGCAAGGCTTCAATGCGCTTGAGGCGATCAACCTGTTGCGGGTTATCGCTGACCAGCGCTTGCAACCCCTGAAGCTGAGCTAGGATTTGCGGCTTGGCCACTGCATACGGGTCCAGAAAATGTTCGTCACCGGTAATCAGAAAACCGCGCATGCCGGTTTCCAGATCGACCGTCAGCCTGACCGCTTCGTTGGTGTTGCTGATCACCCGATCACTGTGCTCGACCCATTTAAGGACCGATAGCAAATAGCTGATCATGACTACAAACAAGACGGCACTTAGCACACCGACAGCCAAGGGCAAGCCAACGTTGCGAGTCAGTAACTTGCGAAAACTTCGCTCATCAATGGATGCAGGTGAATTCATATTTCGGGCCTGTGAACGTCATAAATGGGTGGAGTTTGAAGGAATCCGGCGTAATAGTTGTACTTTCTTGCATAAATTGAAGATTTTTCTTACAAAAATGCGTACACGAAAGTAGCGCAACGCTATCCTTAGCGGCTGGCGCAGGTGTTATTGGGCGCAGTTTTAAATTTTTAGCGAGAGCCTGATTATGTCCGCAACACCCTCCACCATCCTTGTGGTCGAAGACGATGCCATTGTTCGTATGCTTATCGTTGACGTTCTGGAAGAGCTGGAGTTCAACGTACTTGAAGCTGAGGACAGTCAGCGCGCACTGGAACTGCTTGAAGACAAGAGCCTGCGCATTGACCTGCTAATGACCGATGTCGGATTACCGGACATGGACGGCCGGGCATTAGCGCATAAAGCCCGCGAGCTGCATCAACATCTGCCGATCCTGTTTGCCAGCGGCTACGCCGAAACCCTCGAGGTTGCCGACGGCATGCAAGTCATTGGCAAGCCCTTCTCTATTGATCAATTGCGCGACAAGGTGACCAGCCTGCTTCGCGCTCTTCCATCCACCGTAGCCGTAAATTGACCTTGGGTTTAAACTGCCCGCCGTCAATTCAGAGGCAAGGCTATGTCCACTTGCACCAAGCACGGCGAAATTGTGCCTATCTGCCATAGACCTGCCAATCAGTCTTCAGCATGACGGTGGCCCGAACAGCGCCAATCCTGGTCATTGGCTTGGGCTGTCGCCAAGGTGTTAGCTGCAGCGACTTATTGGCACTGATGACCCCTTCACTGGCGAGTGCCGGGCTGGCATTAAGCGATGTTCGAGCCCTGGCCTGCCTGAATATCAAGCAAAACGAGCCGGGATTGATTCAGTTGGCGACGTATTTAGGCTTACCGTTAGCGGTATTTCGCGCCGATCAGCTGGTGACCTATGAGCCCCGCCTCAGTCATCGTTCGACCCTTGCATTCGAACACTCGGGTTGCTGGGGTGTCGCTGAAAGTGTGGCACTGGCCCAGGCCGAACAACTGAGTGATGGGCCAGCACGATTGCTGATAACACGACGAAAGTCGGCAGTGGCGACCTTTGCATTGGCTTGCGGCGGGCAAATAACGCGATAATCCCTCGCTTCACTATGAGCATTTTTCAAGAGTCGCTCTATTTCGACCTTTTCCAGAGACTGCCATGACTGTTTACTTCATCGGCGCCGGGCCCGGCGATCCAGAACTGATTACCGTCAAAGGCCAGCGCTTGATTCGCAGTTGCCCAGTCATTATCTATGCCGGCTCGCTGGTTCCCGCTGCCGTTCTGCAAGGCCATCAAGCAGAACTGTTGGTTAACAGCGCCCAATTGCACCTTGAACAAATCATCGAACTGATCAAAACCGCTGACGCAAAAGGCCAGGACGTGGCCCGCGTGCACTCCGGAGATCCGAGCCTCTACGGCGCGATTGGCGAACAGATCCGCTGCTTGCGCGAGTTGGGCATCGGGTTTGAAATCATCCCCGGTGTGACCGCCACCGCCGCCTGCGCGGCCATTCTGGGCACAGAACTGACCCTGCCGGACATCTCGCAAACAGTGATTCTGACCCGTTACGCGGAAAAAACTGTGATGCCTGTGGGTGAAGAGCTCGCCAGTCTGGCGCAGCACAAAGCCACCATGGCGATTCACCTGGGGGTTAAAAACCTTGAAAACATCATTCGCGAACTGACCCCGCATTACGGCAGCGATTGCCCGATTGCGGTGATCCATCGTGCCAGTTGGCCGGATCAGGATTGGGTGCAAGGCACGCTGGAGGATATTCTGGAAAAGGTCCAGACCAAGGGCTTCAAGCGCACGGCGCTGATTCTGGTGGGCCGAGTGCTGGCCAGTGACACGTTTGCGGATTCGTCGTTGTATCGCGCCGGGCATGCGCATTTGTATCGGCCTTGAGGCCGTCTTCTGTAGGCACGAGCCTGGCTCGGAATCTGGAAGACCGTGAGCAAGCTCGCTCCCACAGGCGTTGACCCGCGCGGCGGGCATAAAAAAACGGTGCTCATGGGCACCGTTTTTTCATTCACCGAGCAGTGAACACCCTGTTACTGATGACTCAGTAGTAGGCGTTTTCTTTCTGCGAGTGGTCGGTCACGTCACGCACACCCTTGAGCTCCGGAACGCGCTCTAGCAGGGTGCGTTCGATACCCTCGCGCAGTGTCACGTCGGCCTGGCCGCAGCCCTGGCAACCACCACCGAACTTGAGCACGGCGATGCCGTCCTCAACCACTTCGATCAGGCTGACCTGACCGCCATGGCTGGCCAAACCGGGGTTGATCTCGGTTTGCAGGTAGTAGTTGATACGCTCGTTGATAGGGCTATCAGCATTGACCATCGGCACTTTGGCATTGGGCGCCTTGATGGTCAGTTGACCACCCATGCGATCAGTGGCGTAGTCCACCACCGCATCTTCCAGAAACGCTTCGCTGAACGAGTCGATCCAGGCCGTAAAGCTTTTAAGGCCTATGGCAGTATCTTCAGGTTTCACTTCATTCGGCTTGCAGTAGGCTATGCAGGTTTCAGCGTACTGGGTGCCGGGCTGGGTGATAAAGACGCGGATGCCGATGCCCGGGGTGTTCTGCTTGGATAGCAGATCAGCCAGGTAATCGTGGGCGGCGTCGGTAATGGTTATGGCGCTCATGGAATCTCCTCGCAGACATGTGGGGCAGTTTACGCCAATCGGCGCGCCTGACAAAGTCCTAGTATTTTTGTCAGGAAACCTGCCCTTTCTTATTCAAAATTACCGGGGACTACTACAGGTTCTCGTAGCGGTTCATGTCAAGAACGCCCGCTTCAACCGGATCGGTTTCGTTAATGTACTGGCCGATGTCATGAAAGTACTGCCAAAACTGTGGGTTGCTGCGCCGAATACCCCAGCGCTCAACAATGGCGTCGAAGGCTTGCTGATCCTTGGTTTGCTCCATGGCCTGGACAAACGCCTCCACCTGATCAGTCGGGATGTTGAACATAAAGTTCGGATAACTGCTGAGCACTCCCGGATAAATCGTCAACGTATCCAGACCCGGCTGCAAACGGTATTCCTCGCCGAGCATGAACGCTACGTTGGTGTGCGCGCGGTTATGCAGCATGCTGTACATCTCGCGCTTGCCATCATCGCCCTCAATGCGCAGCATCGTGGCTTCAGGCAGCTGACTGATGACCGCCAGGCCTGCCGCAGGACGCGAGGTCAAACGGCTCAGTGATTGCTCGGCGTACTGAAACTCCCGGGCGATGTTGGGCCGCGAGCAATAGGCGCCCTTGCAGCGATTGATCGGATCGGGCCGCGCATTCAAGGTGCCGGTGCGTTCGATCAGCTTGAGGCCAAAGTCACGTTTGGGATCCTGCGGGTTGAGCACCATGGCTGTCGGGATGCTGGCATCGATTTTCTGATAGTCCATCCACATTTTCAGCCTGCCGCTGTTCTGGTACCAATCGTCGAGAATGCTCGATCGCTGGTCCGCGGGCATCAGCCGCAAAAAATTGACCTCGGCGCCATTGCGGATCAAGTCAAAGTACAAGCGCGTCTGAGCCTGGTGCGAAACGTTACCGAATACATCAAAATTGACGGCCAATTGATAGTACGTGCGTTCCAGTAGCGGGTAGTCGAACAACCACATTGTTTGCGGTATGTCGCCGACTAAGCCTTTGCTTACGCTGGCACTGTCAAAGTGTCGGAAGATGGTCAGCAACGCGTTGTCATTGCCTGCCCACAAGGTCGACCAGCTGGGAGGTGTCATGTCTGCGTAGGCTTTCTGACGCAATTTTTCATAGTCATTGCGCTTGTCACGGTAGTTGTGCCACAGCGAAATAATGCTGCCCACATCGTCAATCTGACCCGGCATCGCCAGTAACGGCGTAGCTTTGCCTCGATAGGCGGCGTCAGTGACATAACGATCATGCGCAGGCTCCTGGAACAAAGCCCAGAAGTTGTCGCGAATCACATCAGTGGCAATTTGACCTCGACAAACCGGACCCCGAATAAAGGTACGCACAAAGTATTCGGCGTTATCCAGCATGAATTGGTAACGCGCCACGGCCGGAATCGCTTCGAACGTTTCAAATGGATTGGCCCGGCCACGTGGCCCATACCCTGGCAGTTGAGTCGCATGCCAATCACCGCTGTAAAAAAGCTGCTTGACCCGCGCTAGCTTGCGCTGGCCCATCGGGTAGGTGATGTGGGTTTTATGCACGATCACACCCTGCACCGGCATCAACCGGTAATAGAACGTGGTGCCTGGATCATCGTTCGGTCGACGTGTCGCGATCAGGTCAACCGGCTGCCCACTTGGCGTACGCGAGCGCACCCACTGAAAGAAATGCCCTGGCACGCCATTGTCAAAATAAGCGTGAGCCAAGAATAAGTGCTCGTACAGCCAGCGCCCCACCAGCGCTTCGGTCGAACCCGCACGGTTAAGCAACTCTTCCCATTGCGCTATCTGCGCCGCTTCTGCGGCAGTGGGTTTGATGGCGTTCTGATCAACCGGTGCGCCTTGGGCGAGCCAGGTTTGTACCGTGTGGTATTGCTGATCAGTCAGCCCGGTAACGGCGAGCGGCATGCCCTCTTTAGGGTGGTTTTGCGCATAGGCATCGAACTCACCCGGCGCCGGGCAGGCATTTTCCCTGTTCAGACCCAGCACGATGTCTTCCGGCAACTTGGCATTGGGCGTGAGCGGCGTGCGATGGCCCAACTCAAGCATCCGCGCCATCAATCCAGCTTGCGCCGCTTGTGCGTCCAGCACCGAGTAAAAGCCTTTATTGCGCCACTCTTGCGGGCCGCTGGCGTCATAGAAAATCCGTGTCGGCTGCACGGCAGTGGTTCTATCCCCCTTGTAAACCGGCACTTTGCTGGCGCCGCGGGTCGCACCTTCCGCGCTCCCCAGGTTGAGCTGGCAAGCAGCGTCGTTGCATGCATGGCAGGCAACGCATTTTTCGGTGAGGATCGGCTGTATGTCTCGCACATAAGAAACAGTGGGAGCAATAGCCGGACTGGCGAGCGGGGCTTGTCCCAGCGCTGTACTGCACATCACCAGCGTCACGGCGCCGGTGAGTAGGCGAAAAAACATGTGCCATTATCCTGATATTAAACAATGTCGAGATTCTACCTGCGCTACACGCCTTCAAACATGAGCGAAATTCATGCAAATCTTCCGGCGCTCAAATCCGGCGCAGGTTTGTTATGATCTGACATCTTTTGCATGGCTTTAATAGGTAGTCCTATGTCTGACCGCAGCGCTCGTATCCAAGCACTTCAGCAAGCCCTCAAAGAGCGCATTCTGATTCTCGATGGCGGCATGGGTACTATGATCCAAAGCTACCGTCTGGAGGAACACGACTATCGTGGCACACGCTTTGCTGACTGGCCGAGCGACGTCAAAGGCAACAACGACCTTCTGATCCTCACCCGTCCGGACGTGATTGGCGCTATTGAAAAAGCCTACCTGGATGCTGGCGCCGATATTCTTGAAACCAACACCTTCAACGCCACCCAAGTGTCACAGGCCGACTACGGGATGCAGGCCCTGGCCTACGAACTAAACGTAGAAGGCGCTCGCCTGGCCCGCAAGGTGGCCGACGCCAAGACCCTCGAAACGCCTGAAAAACCTCGTTTTGTCGCGGGCGTGCTTGGCCCTACCAGTCGCACCTGCTCGCTGTCGCCGGATGTGAACAATCCCGGCTACCGTAACGTCACTTTCGATGAGCTGGTTGAGAACTACACCGAGGCCACCAAAGGCCTGATCGAAGGCGGTGCTGACCTGATCCTGATCGAGACCATTTTCGACACCTTGAATGCCAAGGCCGCTATTTTCGCCGTGCAAGGCGTTTTTGAAGAGCTGGGCGTTGAGTTACCGATCATGATTTCCGGCACTATCACCGACGCCTCCGGCCGTACCCTGTCGGGCCAGACCACCGAAGCATTCTGGAACTCCGTCAGCCACGCCAAACCGATTTCGGTCGGCCTCAACTGCGCACTCGGTGCCAGTGAGTTGCGCCCGTACCTCGAAGAACTGTCGAACAAGGCCGACACATTTGTTTCTGCTCACCCTAACGCCGGTTTACCCAACGAATTCGGTGAGTACGACGAACTGCCTGGCGAAACCGCCAAGGTGATTGAAGAGTTCGCTCAAAGCGGCTTCCTCAACATTGTCGGCGGCTGCTGCGGTACCACCCCGGATCACATCTACGCGATTGCCCAGGCCGTTGCGCCGTATGCGCCGCGTCAGATCCCGGACATTCCAAAGGCTTGCCGTTTGTCGGGCCTTGAGCCGTTTACCATCGACCGCAGCTCGTTGTTTGTGAACGTCGGCGAACGAACCAACATCACAGGTTCCGCCCGCTTCGCCCGCCTGATCCGCGAAGACAACTACACCGAAGCCCTTGAAGTGGCCTTGCAACAAGTTGAAGCCGGTGCGCAAATCATCGACATCAACATGGACGAAGGCATGCTGGACTCGAAGAAGGCGATGGTCACCTTCCTCAACCTGATTGCCGGGGAACCCGATATCTCGCGCGTGCCGATCATGATCGACTCCTCAAAGTGGGACGTCATCGAAGCCGGCCTCAAGTGCATCCAGGGCAAGGGCATCGTTAACTCGATCAGCATGAAAGAAGGCGTCGAGCAGTTCATTCATCACGCCAAGCTGTGCAAGCGTTATGGCGCGGCTGTTGTGGTGATGGCCTTCGACGAAGCCGGCCAGGCCGACACCGAAGCGCGTAAAAAAGAAATCTGCAAACGCTCCTACGACATTTTGGTCAATGAAGTCGGCTTCCCGCCGCAAGACATCATCTTCGACCCAAACATCTTCGCCGTGGCCACCGGTATTGAAGAACACAACAACTACGCTGTGGACTTCATCAACGCCTGCGCCTACATCCGCGATGAGCTGCCGTATGCCCTGACCTCTGGCGGCGTGTCCAACGTGTCGTTCTCGTTCCGTGGCAACAACCCGGTGCGTGAAGCCATTCACTCCGTGTTCCTGCTGCATGCCATCCGGAACGGCCTGACCATGGGTATCGTTAACGCCGGACAGTTGGAGATCTACGACCAGATCCCGACCGAACTGCGTGATGCCGTGGAAGATGTGGTGCTCAACCGTACCCCTGACGCCACCGACAACCTGCTGGCGATTGCCGACAAGTACAAGGGTGATGGCAGCGTCAAGGAAGCCGAGACCGAAGAATGGCGTGGCTGGGAAGTGAACAAACGCCTCGAACACGCCCTGGTCAAAGGCATCACGACTCACATCGTCGAGGACACCGAAGAGTCTCGTCTCTCGTTTAGCCGCCCGATCGAAGTGATCGAAGGCCCGCTGATGTCGGGCATGAACATCGTTGGCGACTTGTTTGGCGCGGGCAAAATGTTCTTGCCACAAGTGGTGAAGTCCGCCCGCGTGATGAAACAGGCCGTGGCGCATCTGATTCCGTTTATCGAGCTGGAAAAAGGCGACAAACCAGAGGCCAAGGGCAAGATCCTGATGGCCACCGTCAAAGGCGACGTGCACGACATCGGCAAGAACATTGTGGGCGTAGTACTGGGCTGTAACGGTTATGACATCGTCGACCTGGGCGTGATGGTGCCTGCAGAGAAGATTCTGCAAGTGGCCAAAGAGCAGAAGTGCGACATTATCGGCCTCTCCGGCCTGATCACCCCCTCGCTGGATGAAATGGTCCACGTGGCTCGTGAAATGCAGCGTCAGGACTTCCACCTGCCACTGATGATCGGCGGCGCCACAACGTCCAAGGCGCACACGGCGGTCAAGATCGAGCCCAAGTATCAGAATGATGCCGTGATCTACGTCACCGATGCTTCTCGCGCTGTGGGTGTGGCTACGCAATTGCTGTCCAAGGAACTGAAAGCCGGGTTTGTCGAGAAAACACGCCTGGAATACATCGAGGTTCGCGACCGTACCGCGAACCGCAGTGCTCGTACCGAGCGCTTGAGCTACGCAGCCGCGATTGCCAAAAAACCGCAGTTCGACTGGGCCAGCTACCAGCCGGTCAAACCGACGTTTACCGGGACCAAGGTGCTGGACAACATCGACCTCAACGTTCTGGCCGAGTACATCGACTGGACACCGTTCTTTATCTCGTGGGATTTGGCCGGCAAGTTTCCGCGTATTTTGACCGACGAAGTGGTCGGCGAAGCAGCAACCGCGCTGTATGCCGACGCACAGGAAATGCTCAAAAAGCTGATCGACGAAAAACTGATCAGTGCGCGGGCCGTCTTCGGCTTCTGGCCCACCAACCAAGTGAACGATGACGACCTGGAACTGTACGGTGACGACGGCCAACCGTTGACCAGACTGCATCACTTGCGCCAGCAAATCATCAAGACCGACGGCAAGCCCAACTTCTCACTGGCCGACTTTGTCGCGCCAAAAGACAGCGGCGTAACCGACTACGTGGGGGGATTTATCACCACCGCAGGGATCGGCGCTGAAGAAGTGGCCAAGGCTTATCAGGATGCCGGCGACGACTATAACTCGATCATGGTCAAGGCCCTGGCTGACCGCCTGGCAGAGGCCTGTGCCGAGTGGCTGCACCAACAAGTGCGAACGAACTACTGGGGGTATGCCAAGGACGAACACCTGAGCAACGATGACCTCATCAAAGAGCAGTACAGCGGTATCCGCCCTGCTCCAGGCTACCCGGCCTGCCCGGACCATACCGAGAAGGCAACCCTGTTCAAGTTGCTCGACCCTGAAGCCGAAGAAATGCGGGCAGGCAAAAGCGGTGTGTTCCTGACCGAGAGCTATGCCATGTTCCCGGCAGCCGCTGTGAGTGGCTGGTATTTCGCACATCCCCAAGCGCAGTACTTTGCCGTCGGCAAGGTCGACAAGGACCAGATCGACAGTTATACCGCGCGCAAAGGCCAGGCGCTGAGCGTGACAGAGCGCTGGCTGGCGCCCAACCTGGGTTACGACAACTGAGTGACGCACCCATAGCCTGTAGCTGCTGCTACAGGCTGCGATAAAGGGCGCAGCACCTTCGCTTTTTATTCAAAAGCAGGGCCGCTGCGCCGCCTATCGTAGCCTGCGGCAGCGGCGACAAGGATTACTTAGCGTTTTACCGGGGTGCGCATGGTGACGAATTCCTCTGCAGCCGTTGGGTGAACGCCAATGGTTTCGTCAAAATGCTGTTTGGTTGCGCCTGCTTTCAAGGCAATTGCCAGCCCCTGCACGATTTCTCCCGCCTCCGGACCGACCATGTGGCAACCCAGCACTTTGTCAGTATCGGCATCGACCACCAACTTCATCAGCGTGCGCTCCTGACACTCCGTGAGGGTGAGCTTCATCGCACGGAAGCTGCTTTCAAAAATCTGCACCGTGTGGCCTTCTTCAATCGCCTGCTCTTCGCTTAATCCGACCGTACCAATGTTCGGCAAGCTGAATACGGCCGTCGGGATCATGCGATAGTCGACCGGACGATATTGCTCGGGCTTGAACAGGCGACGCGCAACCGCCATGCCTTCAGCCAGGGCGACCGGAGTCAATTGCACACGACCTATCACATCGCCAATCGCCAGAATCGAGGGCTCGGCACTCTGGTACAAATCATCTACTTCAACAAAACCACGCTTGTCGAGTTTGACCTCGGTGTTTTCCAGCCCAAGGTTGTCGAGCATCGGTCGACGACCTGTGGCGTAGAACACGCAGTCGGCAATCAGTTCGCGACCGTCCTTGAGGGTGGCCTTCAAGCTGCCATCTGCCTGTTTGTCGATGCGCGCAATGTCGGCATTGAACTGCACATCCATACCGCGCTTGATCAGCTCCTCATGCAGATGCTTGCGCACCGCACCATCGAAGCCACGCAAGAACATATCACCGCGATACAGCAGGCAGGTTTCGGCGCCCAGGCCGTGGAAAATCCCGGCAAATTCAACTGCGATATAGCCACCACCGACAACCAGTACGCGTTTTGGCAGTTCCTTGAGGAAGAACGCTTCGTTGGAACTGATCGCGTGCTCATGGCCCGGGATCTCAGGAATCTGCGGCCAGCCGCCCGTGGCGATCAAGATGTGTTTGGCCGTGTGGCGCTGGCCATTGATTTCAACTTCGTTGGGACCGGTCAGCCTGGCGTGACCTTCGATCAGCGTCACGCCGCTATTGACCAGAAGGTTGCGGTAGATGCCGTTGAGCCGATGAATCTCGCGGTCCTTGTTGGCGATCAGGGTCGCCCAGTCAAAGCTTGCTTCACCCAGGCTCCAGCCAAAACCAGACGCTTGTTCAAAGTCTTCGGCGAAGTGCGCGCCATACACCAACAGCTTTTTTGGCACACAGCCCACGTTGACACAGGTACCGCCCAAGTAACGGCTTTCAGCCACTGCGACTTTGGCACCAAAGCCCGCCGCAAAGCGTGCAGCGCGCACGCCACCCGAACCCGCACCAATCACAAACAAATCAAATTCGTAGGCCATTTCTCTCTCCTAGGCAGGCCAACAGCATAATCGCTCCAGCGCGATTGACCAGCGCTGAGCGTTTGCTGAAGGCAAAAAAACGAAAAAGCCACCCGAAGGTGGCTTTCTCTTAAAACGTTCTACAGGCCGGCTCTATTAGTAAGCCTTGCCAGTTTTGTAGAAGTTTTCGAAGCAGAAGTTGGTGGCTTCGATATAGCCTTCAGCGCCGCCGCAGTCAAAGCGCTGGCCTTTGAATTTGTAGGCAATCACGCAGCCATTCTGAGCTTGCTTCATCAGCGCATCAGTGATCTGGATTTCGCCACCTTTGCCCGGCTCGGTCTGTTTGATCAGGTCGAAAATGTCCGGGGTCAGAATGTAGCGACCAATGATGGCCAGGTTCGAAGGCGCGTCTTCCGGTGCTGGCTTCTCAACCATGTTGCGCACGCGGTACAGGTCGTCACCAATCAGGTCGCCAGCGATGACGCCGTACTTGTTGGTTTCTTGTGGGTCTACTTCCTGGATCGCGATGATGGTGCAACGGTACTGGTTGTACAGTTTGACCATCTGCGTCAGCACGCCGTCGCCTTCCAGGTTGACGCACAGGTCGTCAGCCAGGACCACAGCAAACGGCTCGTCGCCGATCAGTGGGCGGCCAGTCAGGATGGCGTGGCCCAGGCCTTTCATTTCGGTTTGACGGGTGTACGAGAACGAGCACTCGCTCAGCAGGCGACGAATACCGACCAGGTATTTTTCCTTGTCAGTGCCCTTGATCTGGTTTTCCAGCTCATAGCTGATGTCGAAGTGATCTTCCAGAGCGCGCTTGCCGCGGCCGGTAACGATGGAGATTTCGGTCAAGCCAGCATCCAGTGCTTCTTCAACGCCGTACTGGATCAGTGGCTTGTTCACCACCGGCAGCATTTCTTTTGGCATGGCCTTGGTCGCTGGCAAAAAGCGAGTGCCGTAACCGGCTGCTGGGAACAAGCATTTCTTGATCATATGAGTCCTTAAAAGGGCTGTACGTTCGAATTTTGGCGCAGTCTAATCAGGCGGCATCGAGCTTACAATGCCCCCGGATAGCAAACTGATGCCAACCTAGATAAATTTTTAGCCAACAAGTTCATTAATTACGTATTTTTCAAATATCTGACGACTGAAATGAACCTATCAGTGCGCCTGCCGGTCTTCTGCACGGATTAAGGCAATCTGCCATATCTCGAACCTTAAGACCTTGATTGGCGTTATTATCGCTGCCGTTTTTTCAATTATTAAGGTTTCACTTTCGATGTCAGCCACAAACAGTATCAACGGTTACCTGATAAAAAATGTCAGCCCAAACGAATGGTGGATTGTCGCCCCTTCAGAAGAAAAGGTGGCAGGCCCATTCACCTCAGAACAAGCTGCAATTGAGGTCGCTTCTGTTTTCCAGGACCAGCCTGAACCAGCCGCACGCCGCCGTAACCGTAAATCCTGATTTTCAACCTCGCGAAGAATGACCACATGAACAAATACCTGGCTTTGCTTGCACTTCTGGCACTTGGTGGCTGCGCCACAGCGTCCAATACCTATTTGGCCGATGGCCAGCAGGGACTGAGCATAGACTGTTCTGGCGAGGCCATGTCATGGGGTAAATGCTACGAGAAGGCCGAGGCCTCTTGTGCCGGCACGGGGTACTCCATCGTAGGATCCGATGGCTCACCTGCGGTGATGGAGCGAGACAAAACACTGGGCGTGGATGTTGGCAATTTCAACAGCAGAACCATAATCGTGGTCTGCAAGTAATTCTGTGCCCTGACAATTGCAGGAGCGGGCTTGGATCCAGGTGGCAATAGCGCGCAGGCCGGCCGCAGGTTTTTCGTTGCGCGACCAGGTACATCGCGGGTTGACCCGCCAGCGGTGCAAGCGCGCTTCCCACACCGCCCCCACTCGGCCCATGTAGAAGAACCTCCTGGAGGTAACAACCGAGTGTTGAGTGATGCACAACATTCAAGGCACAAAAAAACCTGACGCTGCATCGAGCAGCTGTCAGGTTCCAAGGTGGCGCGGGACGATCAGGTCGTCGCGCTATTCACCCGAAATACAGTGGGTTGCGGCCTTGCGAATGTCTCCCGGACGAACAGGCACATTGGACATGCTTTCATAAACCTTGATGCTGCTACCACCGGAGCGCTCTTCAATATCAATGACCGCCGTTGGATTGGAGGTCAATTTTTGCGGGACGATAATCCTCAAGCCCTCTTTATGCGGCTCGATCTGTGGCGCCTTCCGCGTCTTGGACAACTGTTCCACCAGGCATTGCGCGTAGGCATCCGGCTTCTTGCCCGAGATGACACTCAAGGTGGGCAAGGTCTTTTCAATATCTGTCACGGAAGCACAACCGCCCAAAACCAGCATTGCCGCCAAAACGCCCCACTTCATACAATTCCTCCGTCAAAGATCCTACGACAGTAGATCTCCAAGATTTCTCCCCGGTCAGAGGGAATAAATATTCAATGGTGGCCAATTATCTGCCTTATACGTCAGACTCACCTGCATGACGGCATAATAACCGGCCAAGCACATGCTATCTTGCTGTTTTTTTAGCAAAAGCCCCCTTTTGGAGCACCCATGAAGTTTATCCACCAGCGCGAGCACCTTAACGAAGACGACATCGTCGTTATCGAATGCTCCCAGCCCTGCAACATCCGCCTGATGAGCGATGCACACTTTCGCAGCTTCAAAAATGGCGGCCGTCACTCCTACCACGGTGGCGCATTCAAAGATTTCCCGGCGCGCATCACTGCGCCAAGCACCGGCTTCTGGAATATAACCATCGATACCGTGACCACGCGCGCCATCAGCGTGACCCGCAAGCCATCGTTCAAGCCGACCATCAAGATCGTGCGTCGTTCAAGCTCAAAACTACGCTAAACCTGACGCCTGCGACCTCTCACAGACAGGAATTATTGTGGACACTACACGCAATACCACTAAATACGTCATCAATTACAAGCTCGACGGCGAGCGGCGTTTTGAGTTTGCCCACCTGCAGACCAACTCCGTAGAAGAAGCTCGCGCGGCGCTGGAAAAGCTTCATGATAAAAATGACGTCATCACCGACATCAAGGTCAGCAAAGCGCTCTAAGCCTCCATGACGCTCGATCTGTTTGGCGAAGAAGACCTGCAACAACCCGCTCGGGCCGAACGCATCTGCCCCCAGACGTTTGTACTTCGCGGGTTTGCCCTGCCGTGGGCCGGGGAGCTGTTAAACGCCCTGGACGCCATTTTGATCCAGTCACCCTTTCGGCAGATGCAGACGCCCGGCGGCTTCACCATGTCGGCGCGCTTAAGCAGTTGCGGTGATTTGGGTTGGACCTCTGACAGCAACGGCTACCGTTACAGCCCCCTTGACCCATTGAACGCTGCGCCTTGGCCACGCATGCCGGCCGCTTTTCTGGCATTAGCCGAAGCGGCCGCCAGCGCTGCCGGCTTCAGGGGCTTCGTACCGGATGCAGGATTGATTAATACCTATGCTCCCGGCGCAAAAATGTCGTTGCACCAGGATAAAAACGAACGCGATTACGATGCCCCTATCGTCTCGATTTCGCTGGGGCTACCCGCCACTTTCCAATTTGGCGGCTTTGAGCGCAGTGACCCGACACAGCGTATCTCTCTGTTTCATGGCGATGTCGTGGTCTGGGGCGGCGTTGATCGCTTGCGCTTCCATGGCGTGCTCCCGATAAAACCCGGGCAACATCCCGTGCTGGGTGAGCAACGCATTAATATCACCTTGCGCAAAGCCGGCTGAGGCAAGGGCTATATATTTTTATATATACCGACTATCTTCCCAGCAATAAAGACGGGGAGCCCTCGCTTCCAATGGAAATGGAGTTACGCCATGAATCTTCGCGCTCGACACGTTGCCCCTACCGCGCTCGCAGCGCTGATCGGATGCTTTGCTTTTGCTGCCGCTCAGGCTGCTGACGTGCAGGTGGCCGTCGCCGCCAACTTCACTGCGCCGATTCAGGCGATCGCCAGCGGCTTTGAAAAAGACACTGGGCACACGTTGATCGCCGCCTATGGCGCCACTGGCCAGTTTTATACCCAGATTAAAAACGGCGCCCCGTTTGAAGTGTTGTTGGCTGCCGATGACACCACCCCCGAAAAGCTCGAAAAAGAAGGCGACAGTGTCCCTGGTACTCGCTTCACCTACGCTATCGGCACACTGGCGTTGTGGTCGGCTAAAGACGGCTACATCAATGACACTGACAAGGTTCTGAAGGATAACCAGTTCAAGCACCTGTCCATCGCCAACCCCAAAGCTGCACCGTATGGCCTGGCTGCCACCCAAGTGCTGGAAAAACTGGGATTGAGCGAAAAGGTCAAAGACAAGATCGTTGAAGGCCAGAACATCACTCAGGCCTATCAATTTGTCTCTACAGGTAACGCCGAACTGGGCTTTGTTGCCCTGTCGCAAATTTACAAAGACGGCACGCTCACCAGTGGTTCCGCCTGGATCATCCCGGATTCACTGCACGATCCTATCAAGCAAGATGCGTTGATTCTCAAGAAAGGCGAGAACAACCCTGCCGCCAAGGCTCTGGTTGAATACCTCAAAGGCCCAAAGGCGGCTGCCATCATCAAATCCTACGGTTATCAGCTGTAAATGCCGCTCTCGAGTGCTGACTTTGCCGCCATCTGGCTGACCTTCAAGTTAGCCTCCTTGACCACGGCCATTTTGCTTGTGATCGGCACTCCGATAGCCCTGTGGCTCGCGCATACACGGTCTCGGTTGCGCGGCCCCATCGGGGCCATTGTGGCGCTACCGCTGGTGCTGCCCCCGACGGTGATTGGTTTTTATCTGCTACTGGCCATGGGCCCGCATGGTTATGTCGGCCAACTGACTCAAGCCATGGGCTTGGGTACGCTGACTTTCAGTTTTGCCGGGCTGGTGATCGGTTCGGTGATTTATTCCATGCCCTTTGTCGTACAGCCTTTGCAAAACGCATTCACCGCCATAGGCCCCAGGCCGCTTGAAGTCGCGGCGACTTTGCGGGCGAACCCTTGGGACTGTTTTTTTAGCGTGGTTCTGCCACTGGCGCGCCCAGGCTTCATCACTGCAGCGATTCTGGGCTTTGCCCACACCGTCGGTGAGTTTGGTGTCGTGCTGATGATAGGCGGCAATATCCCGGAAAAAACACGCGTGGTATCGGTGCAAATCTACGACCACGTAGAAGCACTGGAATACGCACAGGCACACTGGCTGGCAGGCGCAATGGTGGTGTTCTCATTTCTGGTGCTGTTGGCCCTGTACTCAAGCCGTCAATCACACAGCACATGGCGTTGAAGATGAGTGGGCAGATCAATGTTCGGCTGCAACTCAGTTACTCCGGATTTTCCCTGGACCTGGACGTGCAGTTGCCGGGCAAAGGCGTGACCGCGCTGTTTGGCCATTCAGGCTCGGGCAAAACCACCTGTTTGCGTTGCATTGCCGGTCTGGAGCGCGCCAGTCAGGCATTCGTGCAGATCAATGACGACGTCTGGCAAGACAGTCAAAGCAATCTGTTTGTCCCGGTTCACAAGCGTTCATTGGGCTACATCTTTCAAGAGGCGAGCCTGTTCCCTCATCTCTCGGTGCACGCCAATCTTGAGTTCGGGCTACGGCGTATCCCGCGTCAACAACGACGTGTTGAGCTCGCGCACGCCGCTGACTTGCTGGGCATTACTCATCTGCTGGAGCGCGCGCCTAATCATTTGTCAGGCGGTGAGCGCCAGCGGGTCGGCATCGCCCGCGCCTTGCTGACCAGCCCGAAGTTATTGCTGATGGATGAACCATTGGCCGCGCTGGACAGCCAGCGCAAGGCTGAAATCTTGCCGTATCTGGAGCGTCTGCACGCTGAGCTGGATATTCCAGTGCTGTATGTCAGCCATTCACACGATGAAGTGGCGCGCCTGGCAGACCATATTGTGCTGCTCCGCGAGGGGAAGGTGCTGGCAAGCGGCCCCATCGGCGAGACCCTGGCCAGGCTGGATTTGCCGCTGTCGCAAGGTGACGACGCGGGTGTCGTGATAGAGGGTGAAGTCTGTGATTACAATGCGCATTACCAGTTGCTGACCCTGCAACTGCCGCGCAGCGCTCAACGCATAAGGGTTGCCCATGCTCCGTTAGCCATCGGCAAAACCTTGCGTGTGAAAGTACAAGCCCGCGACATTAGCCTGAGTCTTGACCCCAGCGGACACAGCAGCATTCTCAACAGCCTGCAGGCCACTGTGACGGGTGAGACAGCGGCAGATAATCAAGCCCACGTCCTAGTTCGCCTGGACGTCGCCGGTACCGCCTTATTGGCCCGAATCACCCGTTTTTCACGTGACCAACTAGACCTGCGACCCGGACAAACCATTTGGTTGCAGATCAAATCAGTCGCTGTTTTAGCTTGAGCGCCGGGCCTGAACGACTTCACGGCGTCGACTGTTAAAGTAACGCACGGTGGCAATGCCCAGCCCCAGCAACCCACCCAGGAATAAGCCCAACACAACCGTCAGGGTCTTTTTGGGCTTGATTGGACTGATTGGGGTCTGAGCCTTGCGATCGATGCTGACCAGCCCCAACTGGCTCATGTCGGTGTTCAGATTGTCCAGGCGTACTATTTCTGCACGCAAAGGCTCGATGTTCTTGAGATAAACGTCTTCGTTAGAGCGCTTGCCAAGCATTTCGACCTGCCGATTGACCTCAAGCAGTTTGAGCTGCTTGTTGATCTGCGCAATGCTCTTATCGGTAAAGTCGTCAGAAGTCCGCGCGAGCAGCACCGCACGTTCGGCTTGCAGAGCCTGAGTACCCAAAAAGTACAATGGCGCATCTTGCGAGGTTATTTCAGTGCGAATGACACGATTAGGCCCGGTTCGATCATCCCCCATTGCAGAGGGTGTTGTCGGGCGGGTGATGCCCAATGCACTGGCAATGGTGATGGCTTCATTAAGCTCATCAATACGCGCTTGTCGAGTGGCTTTGAGCTGCAGGCGCAGCGCCTGTAACTCATCCGTCAAATTGACGCGCTGCAAAGCGTCGGCCTCCACCAACGTTGCAATCTTGGCCTCTTTGTCTGACTGATAACCCAACCGCGCAGCATTGATTTTTTCTTTGAGCTCTTTCTGACGATTATTAATGATGATCTTGAGGTCAGAGCTGATCTGTTCGCGCTGGTTATTGATCACATAATCAACAAAACCGTTGATAATTTCGACACCGTTGACTGAGCTAGGATAGGTCAGTTCCAACTTTAGAGAAGGGCTTAAAGCATCCGGTTTTTTGAGATCGACTTGAGTCAAGTTGATCGCATCGCGGTTAAATATCTCAAAAGTTTGCTCAGGTGACATGCCACTTTTTACCAGCGGCTTAAACAACTCCTGATGGCTACGAAAAAAATCGAGTCGAAGGCCATAGGAGTCGAGCGCAGCGCCCACTTTGAGCAAAGCTTCTGCCGGTGGCAGCTTGTAAACCTCAGAGCGGTTCAGTGCATCCAGCTCGTTAATTTCCGCTGGACGCAGTACCGTGCTGGCTTGGTAGATCGGTTGCGTAATCAGTACGTAACCCAAGGCAACGGCGCCTGCAACCGCCGATGTTCCTGCAATTAGCTTTTTTTGCTGCCACAGTGAGTGGAACAGATCTAACAGATCAATTTCAGAGCTGGAGGTACCGTACTGCGGATGTTCACTGTTTTTCAAAAAATAGACACCTTATGAGTTGAACATCTGGCCAGTAGCCTCTGACAGTATACGAGGTTAAACACTGACCATCTTAGGGTAAATTTCTGACACAACCATGTAGGAAAAGATCCCGATACCTAAGAATCAAGCACATACGATGCCAAAATCAAGAGTTTCTAAAAAAGCGTGCCAATCTTCCGCCCCTCAAAAACTCACCTAATCTATTGTTTTCCATGAAAATAAACAAAAAAAGCAAAGCAATATTCTTAGGGTTTGTAGGGGGCTATGTAATGATCGCCAGCACAAAACAATACGATTACGTGTGGAGTAAGAATAAGCATGGACATTTTCCAGGCAATGCGGGTTTTCGTGCGCGTGGTCGAAACGGGCAGTTTTACCGCAGCAGCCCAGGCGCTGGGCTATTCCACCGCACAAACCTCGCGCTTACTGTCTGAACTGGAATCTTCACTGCAAGCGCGGCTCTTGCAACGCAGCACACGTCGTTTGGCTCTGACCGAAGTGGGCATGCGTTATCTGGAGCGTTGCCGCCTGATCCTGGGAGAAGTCGATGACGCGAATGCCGAAGCCGGTGGCGCACATCTGATTCCACGCGGTCATTTACGCGTGCAGTCCACCACCGGTATCGGTATCCAGTTGTTGGCTCCCCTGATAGCCAAGTACACGGACCTGTACCCTCAGGTCAACGTCGACTTGACCCTGTCTCAGCGCCAGCCCGACTTACTGGAAGAAGGTCATGATGTGGTGATTACCCTCTCAGCCCAACTCCCCGACTCTGATTTGGTCGGCCAGCAACTGGGCAGTATTTACAGTGTGATCAGTGCAGCCCCTTCGTACCTGCAAAAGCACGGCATACCGCAGACACCAGAAGAGCTAAGCGAGCACCGCTGCCTGCATCTGATTGATCCGTTATTCACGGACAGCTGGACATTTCGCAATGAACACAGCGAGCAATCGATTCGGCCGGGCGAGGTGTTTCGCGTCAATGTTGCCGAGGCCATGGCCAAAGCAGCAGAGTCCGGGCTTGGCGTGTGCCTGATGCCCGATTATGTGGCCATGGGGTCTTATCTGAGCGGCGCGCTTGTCCGTCTGTTGCCGCATCACCGCCTGCATGAGAAAAGTATCTATGCGCTCTACCCTTCGCGCCGCTTTCTGGATGCCAAGGTCAAAACCTGGGTCGAATTTTTAAAAATCGAAATCCCGCGAATGCTGGAAGAGCACCAGGCCATCGCAGATGACCCGGCGCATTGGGCTTAGTCAGGTTGAATGGCCAGCTGCAACTGCTCGCGCACGCTCAAGGCGGTGCGGTCGAACTCCAGGGGGGTCACTGAAATACCGCCTTGGGTGACCACTTGGGTTTCAGTGTCCAGGGCTTCAGGGTGGCCATGGCGAGTGATGCTGAGCCAATAGTAGTAGGCTTCGCGATAGTCCTCGCGCTCATGCACATTCACTCCATCCATGCGGCCAATACCCTGGCGGGTAATCTGCAACGGCCCGGCTTGGGCAGCCGGCACGTCTGGAAAATTGATGTTCAGGCATGCCGATTGCTCCCAGCCCTTGCCTAGCAACTGACGAATAACGCGCGGTGCCAGCGTACTCGCCGTGTCCCAGCGTACGGAGTCGCGGCGGGTAAAAAACTGGCTCAAGGCTATTGAAGGAACCCCCATTAACAAGCCGGTCATCGCGGCGCCCACAGTCCCGGAGAACAGTGTCTCAACCCCCAGATTGGCGCCTTTGTTGATGCCCGACAGCAATAACTGGGGTGGTGTATCCATCAGTTGGCGCAAGGCGACTGCGACACAGTCGGCAGGTGTCCCTGAGACTGAAAAGCGCCGCTCGCCGCGCGCCGTCACCCGCAGCGGGTGATGAATGCTGATGGCCGTGGAAATCCCGCTCTGGTCGTGATCGGGCGCAACCACCCAGACTTCGTCTGCCAGTTCGCGAGCCACTGCCTCAAGCGCTTCAAGGCCTGGCGCATCAATGCCATCATCATTGGTGATCAAAATACGTTCGAGTCGAGCGCCCTGCATACCTAATCTCCTTGTTTAGGGATGGCGCAGCGACTCACACCGCAGCGCCGTGGGTACTGCTAAACGGTTAGACGCGTGTTGCAGATGTCAAATCCCTTGCAGGGCAAGGTCCATCGCAAAGTACGTGAGAATCATGTCAGCGCCAGCGCGCTTGATCGATCCCAGGCTTTCACGCACAACACGGCCCTCGTCGATGGCACCGGCCAATGCGCCGAACTTGATCATCGCGTACTCACCGCTCACCTGATACGCCGCCAATGGCAAACGCGAGGCTTCGCGCACATCACGAATGATGTCCAGATACGCGCCAGCAGGCTTGACCATCAGCACGTCAGCGCCTTCCTGCTCGTCGAGCAACGATTCGCGGATGGCTTCGCGGCGATTCATCGGGTTCATCTGGTATGACTTGCGATCACCTTTGAGTGCACTGCCGCCCGCTTCGCGGAATGGGCCATAGAGCGCCGAAGCAAACTTGGTGGAGTACGCCATGATCGAGGTGTCAATAAACCCGGCTGCGTCCAGGGCGCTGCGGATCGCTTGCACCTGACCGTCCATGGCCGCCGATGGCGAAATAAAATCCGCGCCGGCTGCTGCTGCCGCCACTGCTTGCTTGCCCAGATTGATCAAAGTCGCGTCGTTGTCCACGCCGTGGTCGTGCAACACGCCGCAATGACCGTGAGAGGTGTACTCACAGAAACAGGTGTCGCTCATCACGATCATTTCCGGGGCGGTATCTTTGCAAATGCGCGCCATGCGCGACACCAGGCCGTCTTCACGCCATGAGTCGCTACCGGTCGCGTCCAAATGATGCGACACACCGAACGCCATGACCGACTTGATACCCGCGCGGGCATAACGCTCAATCTCGCCAGCCAGCTTGGACTCAGGAATACGCATCACGCCCGGCATGCTGGTAATCGGCACGAAGTCGTCGATTTCTTCTTCAACAAAAATCGGCAACACCAGGTCGTTCAGGCTGAATTCGGTTTCCTGGAACATGTCGCGCAAGGTTTGCGTACGGCGCAGACGGCGAGGACGAACGGAGGGGAACTGGTTAGGCATCATGGTTCCTGATGGGCAGGTTCATAAAACGAACGGCATAAGCAGACGAGCCTTGACCCAGGCTCAATGGCGCCACAAATACAGGATTGATCCTACAATTGCAAAACTTGCGGCCCACATGCGGCGGGTTGTCGCGGGCAAGAGTAGCCGCGACCGAAGGCTGTGCTGGGGTGCGCAAAGAAGATCCTTCGGCACGTCTCTCGGCGTGCGGGCGCGGCGCCAAAGAGCCTGGCAACATCGTCGGTTGATCATTTCGTAAAAAAGCGTAATATCCCACGATGATTCTCGAACAGCTCAAAGCACTGGGTAATGACACTCGCATGCAAATGATGGAGTGGCTCAAAGACCCCCTCAGTCATTTCCCCCCTCAGGATCACGGTGATCCGACCATTGGCGTGTGCGTGACCCATTTGCAGCACAAAGCCGGGCTATCCCCTTCTACCGCGTCGACACACCTGGCCATTTTGCAGCGCGCCGGCTTCGTGCTGACGACACGCATCGGCAAGTGGACTTACTACCGACGTAATGAACAGGCGATAGCTGATTTTGCCGCTAGGCTGAAAATCGAGTTGTAATTTTTAATCAATCATTTCGTTATTTCGCGCAATGTAAAAACATGAGGAAACCCCATGAACACTAAAACCATCTTCGTCCAACCTGGCGGCGGCTATGACAATGTCGTCATCGGCAACAGCGAAGTACGGACCCCGGCAGGTGACGAAATCACTGTGCGCCTGCACGCCAACTCGCTGAACTACCATGACTACGCGGTCGTAAGCGGCATGTGGGGCCCCACTGAGCAGCGCATTCCCATGGCTGACGGCGCCGGCGAAGTGATTGCGGTGGGCGCAGAAGTCAGCGAATTCAAGGTCGGTGATTCGGTGGTCAGCACCTTCTTCCCAGAGTGGATTGATGGCACACCGCTGGTGGAAGGTTTTGGCACCGTGCCGGGTGACGGCATTGACGGCTACGCCCGCGAACAAGTGACTGCCAAGGCCACGTCTTTCACCTTGTCGCCAACCGGTTACAGCCACGCCGAAGCCGCCACACTGACCACGGCCGGCCTGACCGCCTGGCGCGCACTGATGTCCGATGATTCGCTCAAGCCGGGAGACACCGTTCTGGTGCAGGGTACTGGCGGCGTTTCGATTTTCGCGTTGCAGTTCGCCAAAATGGCAGGCGCAACGGTAATCGCTACCTCCTCCAGCGACGAAAAACTCGAGCGTCTTAAAGCACTGGGGGCTGATCACGTCATCAACTACCGCAAAGACACGAACTGGGGTGAGACTGCCCGCGCATTGACGGGCGGCCGCGGCGTGGATCACGTGATTGAAGTCGGCGGCCCTTCAACGCTTGAGCAGTCGATGATTGCCGTGCGCGTAGCCGGGCATATCTCGATCATTGGCATTTTGAGCGGTGTGGCGGGCCAGATGAACTTTGTCCCCGCATTGATCAAGCAAGTACGTCTACAAGGTGTATTGGTCGGCAGCCGACGCCAGCAACAAGACATGGTGCGTGCTATCAATGCCACTGGCATGCGCCCGGTCATTGATCGTCACTTCCCGCTGAGCGACATTGTTGCGGCTTTCCAATACCAGGAAACCAACCAGCATTTCGGCAAGATTGTACTGGATATCTAAACCTGTCCCCACGCGATGGCGCATTGACAGTGCGCCATCCGCTTGACTAGATTCAAGCTTTTGCCAAGCGAGCGGAGCTTCATGAGCCTTGAATCGGTACGCGCGTTCTTCAGCGCCAACGCCCCTGATTTGCACATCATCGAATTGACTACCAGCACGGCGACTGTTGCCTTGGCGGCTGAAGCGCATGGGGTTGAGCCCGGCCAGATTGCCAAGACCCTGGCTTTTCGTGTCGGTGAACGCAATGTGCTGCTGGTGGCACGCGGAGATGCGCGCATTGATAACAAGAAGATCAAACACGCGCTAGGCAGCAAAGCCAAGATGCTCGATGCCGACACCGTCGTCGCACTGACCAGCCACCCAGTGGGGGGTGTCTGCCCATTTGGTTTGGCCACCGACCTGCCGGTGTATTGCGATATCTCTCTGCAAGCCTTTACACAAGTGATGCCTGCAGCCGGCGACACTCACACGGCTGTGCGGATTAGTCCGACGCGCATGGCGGAGTTGGTTAATGCACAGTGGGTGGATGTCTGTCAGGAAATCGAAGCGCCGTGCGCGGTATAGCGCGAGCCTGAACGGGATAAAGCAGGACTGACCCGATCGCGGGCCAGTCCTTTAAGGGGCTGCCTTAGCTGATGGCTTTATCGACCAACACTTGGGCTTCTTCAACCAGGCGGCCGAGGTGCTCGTCGCCAATAAAGCTCTCGGCGTAGATTTTGTAAATGTCTTCGGTGCCCGAAGGACGAGCAGCAAACCAACCGTTTTCAGTCATGACCTTAAGCCCGCCAATCGGCTGATTATTGCCCGGCGCATGGCTGAGGATCTGAGTAATCGCTTCCCCCGCCAGCGTCGTCGACTTGACTTGCTCTGGCGACAACTTGCCGAGCAAGGCTTTCTGCTGCGCTGTGGCCTTGGCATCAACGCGGGTCGAGAACGGCAAGCCCAGCTCTTCGGTCATTTTTTGATACAGCTGCGAAGGATCGCGGCCGGTGCGTGCAGTCATTTCTGCGGCCAACAGCGACGGGATCAAACCATCTTTATCGGTCGACCAGACACTGCCGTCCAGGCGCAGGAACGAGGCCCCGGCGCTTTCTTCGCCACCAAAACCCAGCGAACCGTCGAACAGGCCATCGGCAAACCATTTGAAACCCACCGGCACTTCATACAAGCGGCGCCCCAAACGCGCAGCGACGCGGTCAATCAACCCACTGCTGACCACGGTTTTGCCCACGGCCGCATCAGCGCGCCAATGTGCTCGGTTTTGGAACAGGTAGTCAATCGACACAGCCAGGTAGTTGTTGGGCGCCAACAGGCCACCCGACGGGGTCACGATGCCATGGCGATCGTGATCGGGGTCGCAGGCAAAAGCCACGTCGAAACGATCCTTGAGACCAATAAGGCCTTGCATCGCATAGCTGGAGGACGGGTCCATGCGGATGCGTCCATCCCAATCCATGCACATGAACCGGAACGTCGGATCAACCGAGGTGTTCACCACTTCCAGGTTCAGGCCGTATTGCTCGCCAATGGCAGACCAGTAACGCACACCGGCACCGCCCAGCGGGTCAACACCCAGGCGCAAGTTGGCACCGCGCAGGGTGTCCATGTCGATCACGTTCTTCAGGTCCGCGACATAGGTGTTCAGGTAGTCGTGGCGATGGGTGGTGCTGGCTTTCAAAGCCTGCTCATAGCTGATGCGTTTAACCCCGGCGAGTTTGGCCGCCAGCAGTTCGTTGGCCTTGGCTTCGATCCATTTGGTGACATCGGTATCCGCCGGGCCACCATTGGGCGGGTTGTATTTGAAGCCACCGCTTTCCGGCGGGTTGTGCGACGGGGTAATGACCACGCCATCGGCCAGCCCTGACGTGCGGCCACGGTTGTAGCAGATGATCGCGTGAGAAACAGCAGGAGTCGGGGTGTATTCGTCGTTTGCGGCAATCATGGTTTCGACGCCATTACCGGCAAACACTTCCAGCGCGCTCGCGGCTGCCGGTGTCGACAATGCATGGGTGTCGATGCCGACAAACAGCGGTCCATTGATCCCCTTGGACTGACGGTACAGGCAAATGGCCTGACTAATGGCCAGCACATGCCACTCATTGAAACTCAGCTCAAACGAAGTGCCACGATGACCGGAGGTACCAAAGGCAACACGTTGAGTGGTGATCGCTGCATCGGGTTGACCGGTGTAATAAGCGGTCACCAGTCGCGGAATGTCTACCAGCAGTTGGGCTGGAGCCGGTTTGCCCGCAAGAGGACTGAGTGTCATGCAAAACCTCGGGAAAAAAATGATTCGGAGGAAAAACGCAGTTTACTGGCACTTCGAGATTGGCGCGAAGCAATTGTCCTGACACTGCGTATTAATTGATTCTTGTCAGACTCTTCTAATGGTTCTGACGGCGGAATTTGCATCCTGTTCCCGCTCATGGCAAAAATGCGTCAATTTAGTGCGTCTGCAATGATTCACAGGATGCGTATTTTTAAGCTCTGGAAAAAGGAAGCAGCATGAAACCACTCGTTATCAGCGCGGCCCTGACACTCTCGTTGAGTACGCTTTGCAGCGTGGCCAACGCCGCCAAACTGGAAGATGTGGCGCCCTACCCTAAAGCCGAGGCGGGCTTCAGCCGCCAGGTGATTCACCTGCCTTCACAAAAGAATGAAGACGACTACAAGGTTCAGATCATCGCAGGCAAAACACTCCAGGTGGACTGCAATCAGCAGCGCCTAAGCGGCAAGCTGGAAGAAAAAACCCTCAAAGGCTGGGGCTACCCGATGTACCGCCTGAATAAGGTTAGCGGGCCTTTGAGCACCCTGATGGCGTGCCCGGATGGCAAGCCACACCCGGATTTTGTACCGGTGGTCGGTGATGGATTTATGCTGCGTTACAACAGCAAGTTACCGATTGTGCTCTATGTTCCCAAGGACATTGAAGTGCGCTACAGGATCTGGTCGGCTTCCAAGCAGGTCAAACAGGCTGCACGCGAGTAACCGGTGTAAATCCACGGCGGCCAGACAGCAGTCTGGCCGCTTCAAGCACCGGCTATTGCAAGCCAATACGATACAGCGCGCCATTGTCCTCGTCGGTCAACACATACAAATATCCGTCCGGACCTTGGCGAACATCGCGAATACGCGCGTTCAAGCCGCCCAGCAAGCGCTCTTCATGCACCACCTTGTCAGCGTCCAGTTGAAGCCGAATAAGATCCTTGTCAGCCAAGGCCCCGATAAACAGGTTGTGCTGCCAGGGTTTGAAACGCTCTGCATCGTAGAAAGTCATCCCGCTGATGCCGGGCGATTTCTCCCAGACATGATGGGGGCCGAGGGTGCCTTCAACCACTTTGCCTTTGACTTCCGGGATAGGCGCAGAGGAATAATCAATGCCATGGGTAGCAAGCGGCCAGCCGTAGTTTTTGCCGCGCTCGATCAGGTTGATTTCATCGCCGCCCTTGGGGCCATGCTCATGCGTCCAGAGCGTGCCGGTCCAGGGATTCAGGGCCGCCCCTTGCTGATTGCGATGACCATACGACCAAATCTCAGGCCTCACATTCGCCTGACCGACGAAAGGGTTGTCATCCGGAATACGCCCGTCCGGGTAAATCCGCACCACTTTGCCTTGCAGCTTGTCGAGATCTTGGGCTGTCGGTCGCTGGTTATTTTCCCCCAGAACGATAAACAGGTAACCCTGGCGATCAAATACCAAACGGGAACCGAAATGGTTGCCGGTCGAGAGTTTGGGTTCCTGACGGAAGATCACTTCAAAGTCGCTCAGTTTGCTCAAGTCAGCAGACAAACGCCCTCGGCCAACGGCCGTGGCGGCCTTACCCTCTTTATCGCCTTCGGCGTACGACAAATACACCATCCGGTCTTGAGCAAAGTCCGGGGACAAGACCACATCCAGCAAACCGCCCTGACCTTTTGCCCAGACCTGAGGAACCCCGGACAAGGGCGCCGACACTTTGCCTTGCGGGCTTACCCAACGCAGGTTACCAGGGCGTTCAGTGACCAATATGCCCTGGCTGCCGGGCAAAAAAGCCAACGACCAAGGATGATCAAGCCCTTGAGCCACCGTGGTGGCGGTAACGGTTCCGAGGTCCGATTCGAATGACTGCTCAGCCCCTGTTTGGGCGTGAGCCGTGAGCGTCAAGAATGAACAAGCCAATAACGTAGCCAGAACGGTCTTTTTCAACATTCGATTGTCCTTTTTCGATTAACGCTGATCTCTGGGCTGGAGCGAGGGCGCAGTAGGCTGAAGAGTTTTGGGTACAGGAGGATTTCGCGGATAACCATTGCCGATTTGCCCATTTTCGATAGAAGGCCTGGCCGCACGTGGCACGGTAGGCAGCCCCGGCACAGTGGCTGGATCGGGGCCCGTACCCTGACGACTGTTGGGATTTATGCGCCGAACTGCAGTGTCGTTTGGGATCACACTGGGCGTTAGCGAGTTCTGCGCGAGCAATACTGTGGCTGGCAAACGGTCATGCGCACCTGCTAAAGCATCGGATTGCGCTTGAGCCGCGGCGTGAACGGCCAAGCCTGACAGCATTAATAGCCCTAAAACACTGAATCGCGAGCGGGTCATAACGTGCTCCATTTCCGGAAAACCTGTAAGGCTCGGCATCTACTGGGCAATCATTAGCCCACAATTGGCATACGTTCAACGACCATCAAGCGTCGGTTTCAGGCCCGATGACGATCACGGTGGACTGCCTGGCCTCTTCCAGCAAGGCCTGGCGGCATACCTGATAACAGTCCTCGATATGCCCGTTGCCGACCATTCTCATCACCCCAAAGCTGATGGTCGCGGCCACGGCCTGCCCCACAAACGGGACGAATCGGACCACCGATTTGGTCGCCACCCTGGTGCCCATTTTTTTCACCAAGGACATGACGAGGGTACGGCTGATGAACTTGCCGATCACTTCACTGCCAATGCTGCTGACCGCCACCACAATCAAGCGCTTTGAACGCGAGTCCATCTGCTCGATTTGGTGCGGGGTCAGACCGAACTTGCTGTTAATCGCAGGCAGCATCTCCACCAACAGCGCCACGTCGGTGCCCAGGTCAAGGCCCGGCAACGGGATCGCCGCAGCCCCAGCCGAGACGGCTGAACGTTTGGTAACCATGGACTTACATTCGTCACGAATGCGATCAAGCTCGGCTAATGACCTGATTAACATAAGATTCCCCGAAAAAAGAGAGATAAAACGAAGGCAGTCTACTACGCCATCCAGCCGCACAATGCGGACAGGTTTTTATGTAGAGGGCGAGCAGCGCAGGAAATTCAAGAAAGGTGCCGATGTTTTTGTTCGCACCAGCGCTCGGGCCAGCGGAGGGAGGAGCCTGTACTCGGGGAAAGTACAGGCTGAGAGGGTGTCAGACGTCTTTTTTGACCTTGCTCCACTCTTCTTTAAGCTTTTGTACGAAGCCAGTGCTCTTATCTTTTTCGCAAGCAGTGACCACTATAGGGGTGATTTTTGCAACGCCATCAACGTCCAGCACGGCATCTTCTACCTTGCCGCTTTTGTTGACAGCTTCACCCAGACCGACAGCGGTAGGTCGAAAGCTTTCATCGACAGCAAGGAAATCTGCGCAAGTCCATTGCGAAACGGGTTGCTTGGTGTCGGCCTGAGCCAGCGTCGACATGGCCACCAAACCTACTGCGCCAATCATCAGAATGTGCTTTTTCATATGAACATTTCCCTATTTTCAAAGATCAAACTTACGTGTGTTCTGCTGCCGAAAACCATAGATTCCGATACGGGTTCTGTCAAACCGAAGGTCATCAACACCACTTGAAACTCAACTAAAAATAAACACTGGAATGTCGATACTCCAATCCACTTAATAGTTGCCATGCACCGTTAAACCGGCAACTGATTCATTACCCGCTTAAATAAGTAAACGGCCTATCAATCCAGGCCAAATCACACCTTCAATATAAAAACCAAACACTATTGAAGGTGTGAACCTGAAGGCTTATTGAGTCAGAATCACCTTCATCGCTTTTTCCTTGGCCGCATTACCAAACACGTCGTATGCCTTAAGAATGTCGTTCAGCTTAAAGCGATGCGTGATGAGCTGCGCCGCATCAATCTTGCCCGACTGCAATGTTTTCAACAGCATGGGCGTGGTGTTGGTATTGACCAGGCCAGTCGAGATATTGACGTTCTGGATCCACAGCTTTTCCAGGTGCAGTTCAACGCTTTTGCCATGCACGCCGACGTTGGCAATATTGCCACCCGGAGCAATCACCGACTGGCACGTGTCAAAGGAAGCGGGAATGCCTACCGCCTCAATAGCCACATCGACACCCACCCCGTCAGTCAACTCGAAAATCCGCTCAACGGCATTCTCTGTATTGATGTCGATGACATGCGTGGCCCCAAACCGCTTGGCAACTTCAAGCCGGTTGGCGTCTGCGTCCACCACGATCAAGATCGCAGGCGAGTAAAACTGTGCCGTCAGCAAAGCCGCCATGCCGACCGGCCCAGCCCCCACAATCACCACACTGTCGCCCGGCTTGACCTTGCCAGCGAGAACGCCAATTTCAAACCCGGTTGGCAAAATATCGCTCAACATGACTAGCGCTTCTTCATCGGCCCCCGCAGGCACCGGATACAGGCTGTTATCCGCGTGGGGAATACGCACGTATTGGGCTTGGGTGCCGTCGATCAAATGCCCCAAGATCCAGCCACCGTCGGCGCAGTGCGAGTACATTTGGCGACGACAATTGGCACAACTGCCGCACGAGGTGATGCAAGAAATCAGCACATGGTCGCCCGGTTTAAAGTTGCGAACCGCAGAGCCCACTTCCTCTATGACCCCTACCCCTTCATGCCCTAAAACCCTGCCCGCCGTGACCTCAGGCACATCGCCCTTGAGAATATGCAAATCAGTGCCGCAGATCGTGGTGTGCAGAATGCGGATAATGGCGTCAGTGGGTTTATCGATGACAGGTTGAGGGATCTCGGCCCAGTCTTTTTTGCCGGGGCCCTGATAGGTGAGCGCTTTCATGACAGCCTTCCTTTAGCAGTTCAAGAATCAGCAGCGGCTGCCAATCAGTACTCCGTGACCAGCAGCCCATAAATTACTTGAAGCAGTTAAGCAGCCTTTTACTGAAGCGTGCTTGTTACAGATCAAAAAACACCCTGTAACCGACAGGCAACAGGGTGTTGTTGAGCCAAGGAAGGCTGAGGCATTTAGCTTTGTGGCGAAACAGAGAAATCGGTCTCTCCCTGGGCATCGGCCTTCATCACCACCTTGTAAGCCTGGGTGGTCCCGCAACCGGAGACCTGCCACATCTCAACGGCTTGCTGTACCGCGCTGGCGGGTGATTGATCAATGTTTGCAATACTGGCGTTTACCTTACTGATTGAATGGCATTGAGTCATGGTCGAAAACAGCTGCTCTACCGTGGCGTAAACATCCTTGCGCAGCAAGGGATCCGTCACTGACTGGCCACTGAATTGCGGATTGTGCGCGCAGCCTGCTAAAACAGCAGCGGCTATAACCAGACTAAACAGCCCAACGTGTTGCGTTGCCTTGAACAGCATATTCACTCCTTGAAACGGCGGTAAGCCGGGGTGTTACCGATAAATGCCTATGCTTCGAATCAGAACGATGACTGAGCCGATGCCCTGCTGCACAGCAACGCTGCCATTTCTCTCGCGCCCGACAGCGATTCTGGCGAGATACCACTCACTTGGGTCGCAACAATCAGACCCTCGCCAATGATAAAGAGTTGCAAGGCAACCTGAGACAAGTGATTTAAACCCGCTTGCGAACACATACCCTGCAAATAAGCCTGCACGTCTTTTTTGTACTCACTGGCCAACCGGTGAGGGGCTGCGGCATGCGCACTGGCCGTAGGTATGGCTTTGGTTGCCATGCAGCAAACATGCACGGTGCATGCACCGGCTGGCGCCAACCCATGAATCGTTATCACTGCCGGTGCGCCGTGGAGCTTTTTGATCACACCGGTATTGGCAGGGTCAATCGTGATAGTTGCCATCGAGCTGTGCCTGAACAACGCACGCAGCAAAGGCAGCTATCCCAACTATTGGCTTTAAGAGCAACACCGTTTAACGATGGGGATGAACCGTCAGGGCGACGAGCCTGACGACAATCGGGCGCACCACCAGGATGCACAGGAAGGCGACCGGCATGCCCAGTCGATAGGCATGCAACGTATTACTTAGGTAATCGGCATCAATCCCGGTGTTTGCGGCAGTAATGACCAGCGACATCAAAAAGGCCATGATGGCGGACATGTAAAACGCAAAGACATACGCAGATGTGCGAGCCGAAAGCCGTGGTCGCCCAGATAACAGGGTGTTTGAAGTATTTTTAGAGTCCATTTGAAGCCCTTCCAGGTCTTTGTTTTTCGTAGATGGCTCACGATAACAAGTTCAAAAACACTGAACTAGACGGCCGTTTCTAGTTTGTTTATAAAGCAGATCTTACGAATACATACCTTTCGGGATCAACCTATGGATCTGTTCGCGGCAATAACCAGCTTTATCAAAGTGGTTGAAGCGGGTTCTATCGCAGGCGCAGCGAAAAACCTGGGCATCAGTCCCGCCGCCGTCAGCCAGACCCTCAATCGCCTGGAAGCGCACTTGGGAACGCGTTTGCTCCAACGTACCACCCGTAGCATGGCGCTCACCGAAAACGGTGCGGTGTATTACGCAAAAGTGCTGCACATCACGTCGGACCTGGAGTCTGCACACAGGGCCATCAGCCCCACTGATGCCGAGTTTCAAGGGCGACTTTGCATCGCATCGACCTGCGCGTTTGGGCGGCACGTACTGGCGCCTCTGATTGCAGGCTTCGCGACACGCTACCCGCGCCTGACACTCGAACTCAGCACTACCGACAATAAGATCAACCACATCCAGGACGGCATAGACCTGAGCCTGCGCATCAAGCCACAACTGGAAGACGGAATCATTGCGCGCAAAATCGCATCAGTCCCGTTCATTGTCTGCGCCTCTCCCGCCTACCTCGAACGCGCCGGCTGGCCCAACGCCCCCGAAGACCTGCAACAACATGCCTGCCTTGGGTTCCGCTATCCGCTGGACGGGCGATTTCTGCGCTGGGGGTTTATCAACAATGGGCAACACTATTATGCGGCAGTCAACATAACGGCTATCAGCGACGATATTGATGCCCTCGCGCAGATGGCCGTACACGGGGCGGGCATTGCGCGGGTGGCTGAATACATTGCAGCGCCCTACATTGAGTCGGGCCAGCTGATTCCTCTGCTGCACAGCCATGCGCCCACAGAATCCGGGGTTGAGCCGCTCGACATCTATCTCTGCGTGCAAGACCGCGCCGCCATGACCCCAAAAGTGAACGCTTTCATCAACTATCTGACCGAACACCTGAAAATGCGCTGGCCTGGTTAAACGATTTTGACGGCATCTACACACTCAGGTGACTCACGCCTAACCCGCTGAGATCTCATCTATTGGCTGCCACTCATGGCATTCAAGACGACAGCAACATATTTCAGGTCGAAACAATCCTGTTTTTGCCCAAATTTTTAGCCTTGTAGAGAGCAAGATCGGCCCGCTTGAGTGCGTCCTTATATGATCGGTCTTGCGCCATCATCGTTGTAACACCCATGCTCGCGGTGACGACTGTCGTGTCCAGTGAAAACCGGCATAGCTCTTGATTGAAGCGATCATGCATGCGCCTGGCGAACTGCAGAGCCTGATCTTGCCCTGTGTTGGGCAGCGCAACCACAAATTCATCCCCCCCAAAGCGGCATGCCGTATCACTTTTGCGCAGCGTCGAACGACAAATATTGGCGACCGCCTGAATCATCTCATCCCCGACGTGATGCCCCTTTGTGTCGTTGATGAGCTTGAGGTTATCCAGATCAAACATGCAGATAGAAGTCGGTATGCTAAACCGCGCAAACGATTCGTAGTGAAGCGCCAGGTCATGCTCGAGTTTTCTTCGGTTATAAAGGCCGGTTAGCTGATCGGTATCACTTAGCTCCCTCAGCCTGACTTCCAGGTTGTGTCGGGCTGAAATATTACTCGCAACCCAGAGCACCACCTCTTCTTCGTTCACCCGAAAACTCAAGGCCTGAATGCGCCCTTCAAACCAGATCGGCTCCTTGGGACCTTCATCTGGCAGGCCTTTTACGTCCAGATTACTCAGCTCGTACTCCTCCACCAGTAACTCTTTCGAACCCAGCGCCTTAGCGATCTGTTCAAGAAACCAGTTAGCCTTCTCAGGCTTGATCAGGTCTGAAATATATAAGCCGACCAGGCCGGTACCCTCGTGGTAATAGCGCGCATCACGCCCCCCCAGCACCGCAACGTATCTTCCGCTGCGGGACAGAATAAATGCTGGATCAGGCAAAGCCTCAAGGATTAAAGCCATTTGCTCAAAGCTGATCATTAAGCTCATCGTCTGAACCGTTGAATGAGGGGGGGAGAAACGCCGACGATACCATTTAGCCATCACCCATAAAATAAATACCTTCATTGCAATGATTGCCGATCCCCCCCTTAATCGCGGCCTGTAATCAAGCAGTGTCAAGACGGGGACATAGAACTTGCCACATCTATCGTGGGCCAGTCGTCGAAGACTCATGCCAGGGTCAGAGCCGCTGGCTATTTGTTCGATAGGTGAGCATCGCAGACGCTTGAATGTGCATAAATGCATGCAGAGCGTCGGAAAAATGGCACAGGAAAGAAACCGCACAGTCTCCCCGTTTTCCACCCGGCAAAGAGCGCAGAGTCCTTAAGCTAGATGCCCGACCTTGCCAAACAGGGGGTGAGCGATCCTTTAGCGGCTGAATATCCAGCATCGACCGCCATACAACTGTCGTCACACCTATGCGACAATGCGCACCATGTCTGGCATGAACCCCGCATTTATTTCTCAGCAGCTTGGCCACAGCGTCCAAATGTTGCTGTCGACGTATGCGCGATGGATCAACTCAAGCTCAGATTGGAGCGAGCTTGAAAAGCTCCAAATGGGTATCAAAATGGTCCCAGCCCAAATACGCGCTTTCTAAGCTATTGATAGGTAAAGTAATTGATCTCTACAGCTAACATCACGATGCAGTTCGGCGCAAAGCCGCTATTCGAGAACGTTTCAGTAAAATTTGGCGCAGGTAACCGTTATGGTTTGATCGGTGCCAACGGCTGCGGCAAGTCTACTTTCATGAAAATCCTCGGCAGCGACCTTGAACCGTCCGGCGGTCAGGTCATGCTGGAGCCGAACGTGCGTCTGGGTAAGTTGCGCCAGGATCAGTTCGCTTACGAAGAATTCACCGTGATCGATACCGTGATCATGGGCCACGAAGAGTTGTGGAAGGTCAAAGCTGAGCGCGATCGCATCTATTCGCTGCCAGAAATGACCGAAGAAGACGGCATGGCCGTTGCCGAACTCGAAACCGAGTTCGCTGAAATGGACGGTTACACCGCTGAATCCCGTGCAGGCGAGCTGCTTCTGGGGCTGGGTATCGGCATTGAACAACACAACGGCCCGATGAGCGAAGTATCGCCCGGCTGGAAATTGCGTGTTCTGCTGGCTCAAGCTTTGTTTTCCGATCCTGAAGTGCTGTTGCTCGACGAACCGACCAACCACTTGGATATCAACACTATCCGCTGGCTGGAAAACGTTCTGACTCAGCGCAACAGCCTGATGATCATCATCTCTCACGATAGACACTTCCTGAACAGCGTCTGCACACACATGGCCGACCTTGACTACGGCGAACTGCGCCTGTTCCCGGGTAACTATGACGAGTACATGACCGTCGCGACCCAATCACGCGAACAACTGCTGTCAGAAAACGCCAAGAAGAAAGCCCAGATCAACGAACTGCAAGCGTTCGTCAGCCGCTTCTCGGCCAACGCCTCGAAATCCAAGCAGGCCAGTTCCCGCGCCAAGGCGATCGACAAGATCACGCTGGCCGAGGTCAAACCTTCGAGCCGTGTCAGCCCGTTCATCCGTTTCGAACAAACGAAAAAGCTGCACCGCCAGGCCGTCATTGTTGAACACATGGCTAAAGGCTTTGATGGCAAGACGCTGTTTAAAGACTTCAGCTTTACCATCGAAGCCGGTGAGCGCGTTGCGATCATTGGTCCGAACGGTATCGGCAAAACCACCCTGCTGCGCACCATGGTCAATGAACTGACACCGGATGCCGGCACCATCAAGTGGACCGAGTCTGCTGAGCTGGGTTATTACGCTCAGGATCACGCCCATGACTTTGAAGATGACATGACCCTGTTTGACTGGATGGGGCAATGGACTCAAGGCGAGCAAATGATTCGCGGCACCTTGGGCCGCATGCTGTTCTCGAACGACGAGATCCTCAAGTCGGTCAAAGTGATTTCCGGTGGTGAGCAAGGCCGCATGCTGTTCGGCAAGCTGATCCTGCAAAAGCCAAACGTGCTGATCATGGACGAACCGACCAACCACTTGGACATGGAGTCCATCGAAGCGCTGAACCTGGCGCTCGAGAACTACCCCGGTACCCTGGTCTTCGTCAGCCATGACCGCGAGTTCGTATCGTCGCTGGCCACTCGTATTATCGAGTTGAGCCCAAGCGGTGTAATCGACTTTAGCGGCACTTACGACGACTACCTGCGCAGCCAAGGCGTGGTGTTCTGATTTCAGACCCTGCGCATCGCTAAGTAAGTCGTCTTAACCACAAACCCCGTCCAGCTCGCAAAGCTGTTGACGGGGTTTGTTGTTTTTGCCGTGCCAAGAATACCGTTAGCCTGCTTTCTTTTATCCTTGACCCGCGCCATCATGCAGGGCATCGACCTCCAGCCGGAACCGCTGCTCATGCCTGCGCAACACCCTCCTGACGAGCGCTCTGTCTCGGTCACCCTGCAAATTCTGTCGATCGTGTTTTATACCTTTATTGCGTTTATCTGCATTGGTTTGCCTATCGCGGTTTTGCCCGGCTATGTCCATGACCAACTGGGCTTCAGCGCTGTCGTTGCGGGGCTGACGATCGCTTCGCAATACCTCGCCACCCTGCTCAGCCGCCCTTCTGCCGGACGCATCGTCGATAAGCACGGCACCAAGCCTGCCGTGGTGTATGGCTTGATCGGGATAGCCATCAGCGGCGCGCTCACGTCACTGGCCGTCATGCTGCAAAGCGCGCCGTTATTGAGCCTGGGGATTTTGATCATCGGGCGCATTTTTCTGGGGATTGCCCAAGGGCTGATCGGGGTCGGTACGATCAGTTGGGGGATCGCGCAAGTCGGCTCACATCATACGGCCCGCGCCATTGGTTGGAACGGTATCGCCTCTTATGGCGCCATCGCCATTGGCGCTCCCCTGGGTGTTCTGATGATCAACACACTGGGGTTTATCAGCCTGGGTTATGCGCTATTGGTGCTGGCAGGGCTTGCGCTGCTAATCATCCGCAAAAAAGCATCTATTGCGGTTATCACTGGCGTTCGCCTGTCTTTTTGGTCAGTGTTCGGTCTTATCGCGCCCTACGGCATCAGCCTGACGCTAGCCTCCATTGGCTATGGCACCCTGACCACCTTTATCACGTTGTTCTACATTGACCGCGGATGGACGGGCGCTGCCTATTGCCTGTCCGTGTTTGGCGTCTGCTTTATTCTTGCCCGCCTGGTATTCACCAACAGCATTAACCGTTTGGGCGGCTACAGCGTGGCCATGATGTGCATGGCCATGGAAACCGTTGGCCTGACACTGCTGTGGCTTGCGCCCTCAACAGCCTATGCCTTGATAGGCGCAGGGCTGACCGGATTTGGCCTGTCGCTGGTGTATCCGGCACTGGGCGTGGAAGCAGTCAAGCAGGTGCCAACATCCAGCCGGGGCGCCGGATTGAGTGCTTATGCGGTGTTTTTCGATCTGGCGCTGGCCATCGCGGGCCCCATCATGGGCGCCATCGCCTTGAACCTGGGTTACCCCTGGATATTTTTCAGCGCCGCACTGCTCTGCGTAGTGGGCTTGCTGCTGACGCTCGGGTTGTCGCGGCGACACTGCGAATAGATTACTGATTGACCGTGCGCAGCCCTGTGTGCGGATTGCCTTCCAGTGCCTTGCTGAAAAAACGCCCCGCTTCGTAAATCAGATCACGGTGAATATCTTCACGATCAACCCCTTGCGCATCGGTGCACAGTCCGGGCATGGCTGCCAACTGTGAATCAGTGCAGGGCGCCATAAATACAAAATGCCCGGCGCCGGGAATCATAGTGAACTCAGGGGCGACGGGTAATTTGCGCGCCAGGGCTTCGGCATTTTTATCCGGGAACACGGTTTTATCCCCGTCACCGCTATACAGCAGCACCGGCACCTGCACGTCCGTCAAGGTCTGGCGCCCAAACATCAGGCTCAGCGGCGCCATAAGCAGCAACGCCCGTACGCGCGGATCAGCAGCCGGCAGCAAGTCATCACGGTCTGCGATCAGCTCCCCTTGAGTCGTACACGCATCGCGGTCATCCGGGCGCTCCTGGCAGTAACGCCGCAGACGGTCCAGATCGGGCTCTGCCCCCGCCAAAATCAGCGCAGTTTCGCCCCCTGCCGAATAGCCGATCACACCGACCTGCTCGGCATTCACGTAAGGTGACAAGGTGTTTTCGCCAAGGACTGCACTAATGGCCGCCGAAATTTGCATAGGTCGGCCATACAGGTTACTCAACGTCCCGGAACGACTGTGATCTTTGAAGTTATCGCCGGGGTGCAGTACCGCCACCACGACAAATCCTTTGCGAGCCAGCTCAATAATCAGATCGTGCAACGCCAGTGGCGTGCCGACGTTGCCATGGGACAGCACCAACATCGGGTAATGACCTATGGCGATTTTTGCGTCTTCAGTCGCATCAATGTCATAAATGCCAATCTTGCTGCTCGCGTCATCATCCGTCGAAGGATAGAAGGCAATGGCGTGCATTGGCTGCCCATCCACCGGGTCGAGAAAACTCAGGCGATGAAAGCCCACACTCCACTGATTGAGAGGTTCGGCCTGCACCAATACAGGGCAACTGGCCATTAGTAGAAACACAACAGCGCACAAACGCATCATGGCGGCTTACCTTTAATAGCGCGCAGCTTGCAGCAGGCAATGACAGAAGGTCGGTCCGCAACCTCCCCTGCATAACCCAAGCCAGCGCCTTTAAGGCCAGATGCAAAAAACTCCGTACTCTGGCCAATTTCGCTGTCCAGAATACAGAGTTTAGAGGGTGTAGCGTGCGTGAAGGCTTACGCGGCGCTGAACAGATCCTGTTTAATCTGTTGATGCGCATCGCTCAGGGCTTTGCTGCGAACTTCTTCGCCATAGCCCAGACCTTCAGCACGAACGAACTCGATGTCCGTGATACCCAAGAAACCCAGCAGCAGTTTCAAGTAATCTTCGTGTGCTACGCCGCTCGCTTGGCCAGCATGCATCCCACCCGAAGTCGATACCACTACGACTTTCTTATTACCGCACAGCCCGACAGGGCCGGTTTCGGTGTAGCGAAAGGTCTGACCGGCGACTGCAATACGGTCGATCCAGGCTTTCAACTGTGTAGGAATAGTGAAGTTGTACATCGGCGCTGCGATCACGACTGCATCCGCAGCCAAGAACTGCGCCAAGGTGTCAGCACTCAACTGCGCTTCCAGTTCTTGCGCCGCATCACGCAGTTCAGCCGGTGTACCAGCGGCTACCAGGGTGGCCGCCGAGAAGTGCGCAATGCCTTCGCTGGCCAGGTCTCGATAGCTCACTTCAACATTCGGCTCAGCCGCTTGCCAGGCCTTAACCACTTCACGGCTCAACTGACGCGAAGCCGAGTTGTCGCCCAAGATGCTCGAATCGATATGCAAGAGTTTCATGCTGATCTCCAAGTGAAGACCGCCACTGGGCGATCAAGTGAAGGTGATGCTACCTATCAAAGCAATCGACGATAAGTTAGTCAGCATGCGATAGTTCGTCCCACCAGTAGGACAGTGAGAACACCCATGCAGGACCTAAACGATCTCTACTACTTCGCCAAGGTGGTCGAAGCCGGTGGTTTTGCCGCTGCCGGGCGTGCTCTGGGCATCCCCAAGTCACGCTTGTCACGCCGCGTGGCTGAGCTCGAAGAGCGTCTGGGTGCCCGCCTGTTACAGCGCACAACACGCCAACTGAAACTCACCGCCGTAGGCGAGCGCTATCTGAGCCATTGCCAGGCCATGTTGCTGCAGGCCGAAATGGCTGATGAGGCCGTAGCCAGCATGTCCAGCGAGCCGCGAGGCCGCCTGCGGGTGTCCTGCCCTGTGGGCTTGGCCCATGAGTTTATGCCCGAGGTCATCAGTTCTTTTCTGCGCGCCTACCCGCATGTTCAGCTGGAAGTCAGCCTGCTTAACCGACGCGTCGACCTGATCACCGAGGGCATTGATGTGGCCATGCGCGTGCGCGAACTGGGAGATGAAGACCCGCTACTGGTTACCCGGCGCTTGCGCCAAGCCGTCACCGTGATGGTGGCCAGCCCCGAGTTTGCTCGACAATGGACGATCAATACCCCCGACGACCTTAAAAAGGTTCCGGTACTGGGGGCCGTTGAGGCGGATCGCATGGTGCACCTGCGGATGCTCGACCAGCAGGGTAAAGCCTGCGATATGGTGCTCGAAGCTCGACTGGGCATTGATGATTTCGTGGTGCGCAAAGCCTGCACCCTGTCCGGCCTTGGCTTTACCGTTCTGCCCATGCTGTATTGCGAACAAGAACTGCAAAGTGGTCAGTTGGTGCAATTACTGCCCCACTGGTCACTGCCCGGAGGCTGGTTGCACGCTGTGTACCCGCACCGTCGCGGTGTCATGCCAGCCGTGCGAGCCTGGATCGATCACTTGGCAGAAGCTTTCGAGCGCTGTGGAGACAAAACCCTATGACCCGCACTTCGCCCCCCCGAAAAACCATGACCAAAGCCGATGTCGCCGAATTCTGTCGCCGCCTGCCTGGCGTGAAAGAGGATGTGAAATGGGGCGGGGTCGAGGTGTTTTTTGTCGATCAGAGCAAAATGTTTGCCCTGTTCAACCTCAACAGCAACGGGCTTTCGTTCAAGGTCGAGAAAGAACTTTTTTTGGGTTACATCGATCGTCCCGGCATACGCCCATCGCCTTATCTGGCACGTGCCTACTGGATCAATATGCAGGCGCCCTACCCGATGGGCGCTGAGGAACTGCAAGACTTGTTGCGCCGCTCCCACCAACTGGTGGTCGGCAAACTGCCGAAAAAACGTCAGATCGGTTTGTTGATCTGACGTAATCGGCAGCCCGCTTACAGGTTCAGAACCGTCAGTTTCAAGAACAGCACGTCAGCCCAGACCGCTTGATGCACGGCAACGATCAACCAGAACCACACTTGATAGGACACCTTGCGCGTTTTGTGGCGAAACACTTGTTGTGCCACCAGCGCACCCGGCCAGCCGCCCAGCAACTCCACCCCGTGCAAAACCTTCTCCGGGGTGCGCCACTGGCCGTTTTGGGCCTGCTGCTTGTCGTACCAGTACAGGCCGAACGCAACGACGCTGGCCAGCCCATAAAGCAGCAAGGGCACCCGCGTAATGCCGGTAAACAACACACTCAGTGAGCCGCCCAGCGGCATTGCACACAGCAGCGCCAACACGAGCAATTTGAATTTCAAGCCACGGATCGGCGCACCGTGACCTGGCAGCCCGACAGACTCGCGCCGATCTTTTGCCGTGTTCTTCACGCCGCAGCCGACCAGTCAATCCAGCCAAACTTCCAGGTCGCCAGAATCAACAGACCGAACGCAATGCGATACCACGCAAACGCCGCATAGCTATGGTTGGAGATGAACTTCAGCAATGCGCGCACAGCAATCATGGCGAAGATGAACGCCGTCACGAAACCAATCGCGAACACCGGCAGATCGTCAGGCTGGAACAGGTGACGGTATTTGTAACCTGAGTACACCGCTGCGCCCACCATGGTTGGCATCGCCAGGAAGAATGAAAATTCGGTAGCCGCCTTGCGCGACAAGCCAAACAACAGACCACCAATAATGGTCGAACCCGAACGCGAAGTGCCCGGGATCATTGCCAGGCACTGAGCAAAACCGATTTTAACGGCATCTTTCCAAGTCATGTCATCCACGGTTTCAGCACGAATCACATGCTGACGACGCTCAGCCCACAACATGATCACACCGCCGACGACCAGCGCGGAGGCCACGGTAATCGGGTTGAACAGGTATTCGTGGATCATGTCGGCAAAAATCACCCCCAATACCACGGCGGGCATCACCGCGATGATCAGGTTGACCGTAAAGCGTCGAGCGCTGGGTTGCGTAGGCAAGCCGACAACAACGTCGATGATCTTGCGGCGAAATTCCCAGACAACAGCCAAAATGGCACCCAACTGGATAATGATGTTGAACGCCATGGCGCGCTCGCCGCCAAAATTCAGCAAGTCCGCCACAATGATCTGATGGCCAGTGCTTGAAACCGGCAAGAATTCCGTAAGGCCCTCAACTACGCCGAGTATCAACGCCTGTGCGGCAGTCCAAAGATCCATCATTCCCCCATAAAAGCGCCGCATCTTACAGCACTGATTTGTCAATTTTGAGTGTGTGCAACCGCTGCCGCGCAATAGATCGCAGCGGCGTCATGCTCACTCATGTGATGTGAAATAACTGTCGGAAATCAATAAAGATTCAGCTTTCTGAATTCCGGCCGAGATCCTATCAGACACGTTCCACTTTCGCTGCTATGACTATGTCCTGTAGCCGTACTCAGCGATGACAACAAGAAAAATAAAGGAGTGACCGTTGTATGAATACCTTACGCAGGTTGTCCATCAGCCAACGCCTATGGCTGATCCTGATTGTGGCCATAGCCATGCTGCTGGCGTTGGGTTTGTTGATGCTAAAACAGATACATGACGATTTGTATGATGCAAAGGCACAGAAAACCCAGCACGTGGTGCAAACTGCGAGCGGCATACTCGGTTATTACCACCGCCTGGAAACAGCCGGGGCGTTAAGCCGAGAAGCCGCGCAGGAGCAAGCGCTGAAGGTGATCAGCAACTTGCGTTATAACCAGGGCGATTACTTTTGGATCAATGACCTGCGCCCCTACATGGTTATGCACCCGACCAATCCCGCCCTCGACGGCAAAGACCTTTCTGCAATCAAAGACCCCGACGGTTTTGCGATTTTTAACGAAATGGCCGCACTGGCGAAAAGCAAAGGCGCGGGCATGATGAATTACCGCTGGCCAAAACCGGGCGCCGACGCCCCGGTGCAAAAAACCTCCTACGTCCAGTTGTTCGAACCGTGGGGCTGGGTCATCGGTTCCGGGGTTTACATCGATGACATGCAAGCCGAGTTCCTGTCACAAGTCTGGCAAGCCAGTTGGGCCGGCCTGGCGATTGCCCTCATCATGGCCGCCCTGGTCATACTGATTGCCCGCAGCATCGCCCGTCCGTTACAAGAGGCCGTGCACGCCATGGCCAATATCGCCAGCGGCGAGAGCGACCTGACGCGCAGCCTCGACACCCACGGTCGGGATGAAGTCACGGAACTTGCGCTGCACTTCAACACCTTTACCACCAAGCTGCGTACGGTGGTCAGTCACCTGCAGTCCACCGCGACCGCACTGGAACAGTCATCGACACAGTTAGGGAATAACGCCACCGAAGCTCAGCAACGCAGCCAACAGCAAGCCTCGCAAATGGATCAGGTGGCGACGGCGATCAACGAAGTTACCTACGCGGTGCATGAGGTGGCCAAAAACGCTGAACACGCAGCCGGCGAGATGCGTGGCGCCCAGACGCAAGCCGAACGTGGCCAGCAAAACATCGACAACAGCCTGCAGCAGATCGGCCAGCTGTCAGGCACCATCGACCAAGCGGTCGAGGTCATTCGTACTCTGGCGACCCAAAGCAGCGGCATCAGCAGCGTACTTGAAGTCATCCGTTCAATTGCCGAACAGACCAACCTGCTGGCCCTCAACGCCGCGATAGAGGCCGCACGCGCAGGTGAGCAAGGCCGTGGCTTTGCCGTGGTCGCCGATGAAGTCCGACTGCTGGCACAGCGCACGCAACGATCTACGGCAGAGATCCAGACCATGATCGAGAGCCTGCAAAAGCATTCCGAAGCCGCCGTCACCGTGATCGCCAGCAGCAGCCGCGCCTCGCAACTGACGGTCGAGCAAGCCACCCAGGCCGGACAGAGCCTGACCACCATTGGCCAGGCCCTGAACAATCTGAATGACCTCAATGCCTCTATCGCCAGTGCAACCTTGCAGCAGGCCCATGTCGTGGAAGACATCAACCAAAACGTGACCCAGGCCGCCGGGCTTTCACAAAGCACCGCCGTGGCCGCCGAACAGTCAAGCGCTGCCAGCGTTCATCTCAAGGATCTGAGCGTTCAACTCAATGGCTTGCTGCGTCAATTCAAGGTCTAGACCTGCGGGAATCGGGCTGGCGCGATGCAGACGATGCGTTTTTTTGTTGAAGCGCGTCGCTACCATCGCGGCCAGGCACGCTGCCACACGTTGTGTGTCGTGCACATACCTTCCAGGCATAACCTGACGTGAGCATGCTAAAACTCGTCTTGCATGGGTACGAGTACCACCACGCTGTCTGACAACTGGATCAATCAGGCTCAGGACGATGAAACAGGCATCGAAACCTTCGGTGCATGGCCCTGTTGCTCTTGATTTCGGCATGGCTGAGCCTGTTTTTTTAAACGCCCAAACTCACATGGCACTTGACGAGAACCGGTGATTTGGGTTTTCCTGAAACCGGTTTCAGTGTGCCCCAATGAAACCGCCTGCGATAACTCCAATAAAAGGTTTCAGGCCGTGAACAGTTTTTCTGCTGCCCAACGCACCCGCGTCACCATGCTGGATGTCGCCCAACGTGCCGGCGTCTCCAAGGCCAGCGTCTCGCGCTTTATTGGCGAAGACCGCGCCTTGCTCTCAGAGGCCATTGCCGAGCGCATCGAGCGGGCTATCAACGAGCTGGGTTATCGCCCCAATCAAATGGCCCGTGGCCTGAAACGTGGACGCACACGGCTGATCGGCATGCTGGTGGCCGACATTCGCAACCCCTATTCGATTGCAGTGATGCATGGCGTCGAAACCGCCTGCCGCGCGCACGGCTACAACTTGGTGGTGTGCAACACCGACCGCAATGATGAACAAGAGCGCCAACACCTCGCTGCGTTGCGCTCTTACAACATCGAAGGCTTGATTCTTAACACCCTTGGCCATCATCCCGACGCGTTGCAAGAACTGCATCAGGAAATGCCCATCGTCCTCATCGACCGCAAAGTCGAGCAACTGCACAGTGATCTGGTCGGCCTCGACAATGCCGGGGCGGTACGCATGGCACTGGAACATCTGCAACAACAAGGTTATGGCGACCTGCTGATGGTTAGCGAGCCCATTGATGGCACCCACTCGCGCAGCGAACGCATGCACAGTTTCAATCAGCTCGTGACGCAACAGCCCACACTCAAAGGGGCTGTTGTGTTCACCGGCCAGCAACTGCGCGCCGACATTCAGGCCTTTATGCGCGCAGCCGGCCCCGGCCCCAAAGCTATTTTTTGCTCAAACGGTGTGTCCGCCCTGGCCTGTGCCCACGTGTTGCGCGAGTTGAAGTGCCGCCTGTTTGAAGACCTCGGCCTGATTGCCCTCGATGATCTGGACTGGTTTCCCTTGGTGGGCAGCGGCATCACCGCCCTCGCCCAGCCAACGCAACAAATAGGCGCCAGCGCATTTGACTGCCTGCTCAAACGCCTGAAGGGCGATAACGGCCCGGTCCGGGCCCTGGATTTTAGCGCCCGATTAATTATTCGCGGCTCAACGCAGCGCCTTCCCACCTGACGTTTTAAGGGCAGGCTACCTGCTCTGCGGTTACTAGCCATTTATTTCACAACAAAATGAAACCGGTTTCAGAGATTGATAACAATGAGCACATTTCCCGTTTCCATCAGCCTGTCGAGCTACGGCGCCGACCTCGTTCGCCAGCGCGGACAAGGCAGTTTCATTGAGTTACTGGCCAAGGCCGGGGCGACGCGTATCGAATTGCGCGAAGAACTGCTAAGCCTCGAAGATCCGGTCAGTATCAGTCAGGCGGTGCAGCAACACAGCCTGGAATGCGTGTTCTCCTCACCCCTGGAGCTATGGGAAGCCGGTCAGTCGCGGCCTAATCCACAACTGATTGCTACCTTGCAGCGCGCTCAGGCTTTTGGCGCCAAATGGTTAAAGGTTTCGCTTGGCTATTTCACCGAACACTGTGACCTGCCACACCTTAGCGCCTGCCTTAACCAGCAGCCGGTTCGCCTGCTGGTGGAGAACGATCAGACCTCACAGGGCGGGCGCATAGAACCCATGCTGCGTTTCTTCGACGCGGTCGAGCAGCAGCAAGCCCCCATCAGCATGACGTTCGACATCGGGAACTGGCAGTGGCAAGACCAGTCCGCCAGCACCGCTGCCCGCTTGCTGGGCCGCCATGTGAGCTATCTGCACTGCAAAGGCGTCGCCCGGCGCCCCGATGGCAAGTTGATTGCCACCCCGCCAACGGCCACTGACTTGCACGCGTGGGCAGACCTCATGACCCACATGCCACATGGCTTGACCCGCGCCGTTGAATACCCGCTGCAAGGCAGCGATCTGACCTGGCTGACCCGGCAACACGTGCAGGTGTTGGCCAGACTCAATCACGCACAACAGGAGCTGAGCCATGTCTAATGTGGATGTATTGTCGTTTGGCGAAACCATGGCCATGTGGGTTGCCGAGCAGAGTGGCGATCTGGCGCAGGTCGACCGGTTTCATAAACGCATTGCCGGTGCCGACAGCAACGTGGCCATTGGTCTGGCACGCCTGGGCTTTAATGTGAAGTGGTTAAGCCGCGTGGGCGCTGACTCTCTCGGGCGTTTTATCCTCAACGCGTTGCAAGCCGAAGGGCTGGACTGTCGGCACGTCGACATCGACCCGCTGCATCCGACCGGGTTTCAGCTCAAATCACGCGTCGATGACGGCAGCGACCCACAAGTCGAGTATTTCCGCCGTGGCTCGGCTGCCAGCCACCTGAATTGCTCTGTCATCACCGAGCAGTTGCTCAGTGCCCGCCATTTGCACGCCACGGGCATCCCGGCTGCGCTGTCGGCCAGTTGCAACGAGCTGTCGTTCGAGCTGATGAAGGCCATGCGCGCAGCGGGCAGCAGCGTGTCGTTCGACCCCAATCTGCGGCCTTCACTGTGGGCCAGCGAACAGCAGATGATCCGCGACATCAACGCCCTCGCCGCTCACGCTCACTGGGTATTGCCGGGGTTGGGCGAAGGCCAGTTGCTGACCGGCTACGAGGCCCCGGCCGACATCGCTGCGTTCTATCTCGACCAAGGCGCCGAGGCGGTGGTTATCAAGCTGGGGGCCAAAGGCGCCTACTTCCGTACAGCAAAAACAGAACAGTTCGTACCCGCCGTTCCCGTCGCCAACGTCGTCGATACCGTCGGCGCGGGCGATGGCTTTGCTGTCGGCGTGATCAGCGCCCTGCTGGAAAAGCTCGACCTTACCCACGCCGTTCAACGCGGCAACTGGATTGGCAGCCGCGCCGTGCAAAGCCGGGGCGATATGGAGGGCCTGCCCACCCGCGCCGAACTGAACCAACACATCGCTGCCGCCTGATTTTTTGCTTCACCTGTTACCTGCTGCGACAAAAACAACAAGCTCAGGAGCCACACCATGAACACGCTAAAACTCGCCACCCGCCGGTGGTGGTACATCATGCCGATCGTTTTTATCACCTACAGCCTGGCCTACCTGGACCGCGCCAACTACGGTTTTGCGGCGGCCTCAGGCATGGCCAAAGACCTCAACATCACCCCAGGTTTGTCGTCATTGCTGGGCGCGTTGTTCTTTCTCGGGTATTTCTTCTTCCAGGTCCCCGGTGCGGTCTACGCGCAACGCAATAGCGTTAAAAAGCTGATTTTTGTCAGCCTGATTCTTTGGGGCAGCCTGGCCACGCTCACAGGCGTGGTGTCCAACGCCTACAGCCTGATCGTGATTCGCTTCATGCTCGGGGTGGTTGAAGCCGCCGTGATGCCCGCCATGCTGGTGTACCTGTGTCACTGGTTCACGCGTGCCGAACGTTCTCGCGCCAACACTTTCCTGATTCTCGGCAACCCGGTGACCATGCTGTGGATGTCGGTGGTCTCGGGCTATCTGGTTCAACATTACAGCTGGCGCTGGATGTTTATTGTCGAAGGCTTGCCTGCCGTGTTGTGGGCGTTTATCTGGTGGCGTCTGGCCGATGACCGTCCAAGCGACGCCAAATGGCTCAGCCAGCAAGAGAAACAAGATCTGCAAAGCGCGCTGGATGCTGAGCAGGTCGGCATGAAGCCGGTGAAAAACTACGCGGCAGCCTTCCGCTCGCCCAAAGTCATCCTGCTGGCCATGCAGTTTTTCTGCTGGAGCATTGGGGTGTATGGCTTTGTCCTGTGGCTTCCGTCGATCCTCAAGCAGGGTGCGCAAATGGACATGGTCGAGGCCGGCTGGCTGTCGGCCCTGCCCTATCTGGCGGCGGTCATTGCGATGCTCGCGGTGTCGTGGGGCTCGGATAAATTGCAAAAGCGTAAACGTTTCGTCTGGCCCCCCCTGTTGATCGCCTCCATCGCGTTCTATGGGTCCTACGCGCTGGGCGCTGAACACTTCTGGTGGTCCTACGCACTATTGGTCATAGCCGGTGCCTGCATGTACGCCCCTTACGGCCCTTTTTTCGCGATCATTCCAGAGATTCTCCCCGCCAACGTGGCGGGTGGTGCCATGGCGCTGATTAACAGCATGGGCGCGCTGGGCTCATTTGGCGGTTCTTACCTGGTGGGTTACCTGAACAGCGAAACCGGCTCGCCTGGTGCTTCCTACCTGTTGATGAGCGGGGCTCTGCTGATCTCGGTACTGCTGACCCTGATGCTCACCCCCACCGCCAAAGACCCTGTCACCCCTAAAGCCAACGCCCCGCAGCGCCTGGCTCATTCTTGATTTCAACGTCGGTGATTACCTTGAAAAAACATGTCGTACTGTACAAAGAATTGTCTGCCCCACTGATGCAGCGCCTTGAAGAACAGGCGCAAGTCACGCTGATCAAGCGTCTGGACGCACCAGGGCTTGAGCAGTTGCGTGCCGCCCTGCCCCAGGCTCACGGCTTATTGGGTGCGAGCCTGAAACTGGATGCTCAGCTACTGGACCTGGCACCCAAGCTGGAAGCAGTGGCCAGCGTATCGGTGGGCGTTGATAACTACGACATCGACTATCTGAGCAAACGCAAAATCATGCTCACCAATACCCCTGACGTACTTACTGAAACTACCGCAGATACCGGGTTCGCGCTGATTCTGGCCAGCGCTCGACGCGTGGTGGAATTAGCCAATCGGGTCCGTAATGGCCAATGGCAAAAAAACATCGGCCCCGAGCATTTCGGCACCGACGTGCATGGCAAAACCCTGGGTATTATCGGCATGGGCCGTATTGGTGAAGCCTTGGCCCAGCGTGGGCATTTTGGCTTCGGGATGCCGGTGATCTACCACAGCAACTCGCCAAAGCCTGCGGTCGAGGCACGCTTCAACGCGCAGTACCGCAGCTTGAACGACTTGCTCAAAGAGGCTGACTTTATTTGCCTGACCCTGCCCTTGACTGCCCAAACAGAGGGTTTGATCGGTGCAGAGCAATTTGCCCTGATGCGCCCCGAGAGCATTTTTATCAATATTTCACGGGGCAAGGTGGTGGACGAAGCAGCGCTGATCCAGGCCTTGCAGCAAGGACACATCCGCGGCGCCGGGCTCGATGTGTTCGAGCGCGAGCCGCTGGATGTGAACTCGCCGCTCACGCAGCTGGATAACGTAGTGGCCACACCGCATATCGGTTCGGCCACCTTCGAAACCCGTGAAGCCATGGCCCGCTGTGCCGTGGACAACCTTTTGGCTGCGCTGGCGGGCGAACGCCCGGCCAACCTGGTCAATTAACCCTTTGTAGGAGCATGCTTTAAAAAGGTCAAAAGATCGCGAGCTCGCGCCTGCAAAACATTCTTCACTCGCCCGCCTTGATTTTGGTCCACAGGCGGGTGCGCACCCTGTCGATGTTCAGCGGCATGGCCTGAAGTGCAAACAGTTTGCCCATCATTTCGGGTGTTGGATAAACCTTGGTGTCAGCCTTGATTTCAGGGCTGACCAAGGCATCCGCTTGCAGGTTGCCATTGGCGTAATGCACGTAGTTGGAGATGCCAGCCATCACCTCTGGACGCAGCAAGTAGTTCATGAAGCTATAAGCGGCTTTTTCGTCAGGCGCATCGGCGGGCATGGCAACCATGTCAAACCAGATTGCTGCGCCTTCTTTGGGGATCGAATAACCGATCTCAATGCCGTTGTTGGCTTCCTTGGCCCGAGTCGCGGCTTGCAGGATGTCACCCGAAAAGCCTACCGCGACGCAAATATTGCCGTTGGCCAAGTCACTGGTGTATTTCGATGAGTGAAAGTAGCTGATGTAAGGTCGGACTTTAAGCAGCAACGCTTCCGCTTTTTTGTAGTCTTCCGGATTTTTGCTGTGATGCGGCAGGCCAAGATAATTCAGCGCTGCGGGTAAGACTTCCGGGCCATTGTCGAGAATGGCGACGCCGCACTGGCTGAGCTTTTCCATATTCTGCGGCTTGAAGATCAGGTCCCAAGAGTCGACCGGCGCATTATCCCCCAGGACCGCCTTGACCTTGGCTACGTTGTAGCCAATCCCGGTGCTGCCCCATAAATACGGGAAACCGTGCGCGTTGCCAGGGTCGTTGACTTCCAGTGCCTTGAGCAGCACAGGGTTGAGGTTTTTCCAGTTAGGCAACTGGCTCTTATCGAGCTTCTTCAACGCCCCGCCTTGAATCTGGCGCGCCATGAAGTGGTTGGACGGAAACACCACGTCATAGCCGGAGTTGCCGGTCATCAATTTGCCGTCCAGCGTCTCGTTGCTGTCAAACAGGTCGTAGGTAAATCCGATGCCGGTGGCGTGCTGAAAATTTTTCATTGTGTCGGGCGCAATGTAGTCCGACCAGTTATAGACCTTCACCGTCTCGGCGGCCTGACACAACGTACCGACAAGCATTAGGGGCAACAGCGTCATACGCATCATGATTCGATTCCTTGCATGTTTTGGGCAGCTTTTTTATAGGCAGGTATCGGCAGGCTTAAGCGATCAAAGGATCAATACATACGTCTTGCGCACGGTTTCCTGGATGTCCCAGATACCGGTGCTGTTGGCAGGCAACATCAGTGCATCGCCTACTTCTATGATCAGGGCTTCACCGCCATCAGGGGTGAAGGTGCAGCGCCCCTTGATAAAGTGGCAAAACTCTTGTTGCACAATTTGCCGCCGCCAACGACCCGGCGTGCATTCCCAGATGCCGGTTTCAACACCGTCGGTGCGTTCAACGCACGTCACCGACGTAACCGCTACCGGTGTACCGAGCGGCACGGCGACTGGAAACGACCCTTGCAAAGTCACCTGGGGGGTGTTTTTAAAGTGCGTAATGCTCATGGAAAACGTCCTGATAGAGACAACATTGAGTTACTGCATAAAACCTTCCATAAAACCGGCCAGCCGACTGGCAAACTGCCGACGCCATGGCGGACTATTGGGATTGGCCAGGGTTTTATCTTCGTACACAAAGCTGCGAATAATCGCGTTGTAACCCAACCAGCGGCAGGGCTCTGGTTCCCAGGCCTTAAGCGCGTCAAGCCCGCCCTGGGTCAGCACCCACGGCTGTTTTATCTCCAGCGTGTCGCGCTGCAAAATCAGATCGGCCAAGGTGCGCCCGCCCAAATGACTGGCGCCAACGCCCTCGCCACCGTAGCCCCCGGCCAGCGCAATACCGTGCTGGCGGTCACAGAGCATGTGCGGCTGGAAACGCCGTGACATCCCCAGATTGCCCCCCCAGGCATGACTGATCTGGACGTTTTTCAATTGCGGGAACAGTTCGCCAAACAGATAGCGACGCAACTCGACTTCACCCGCAGTAAGGTCGAAGTTCTCGCGCAGGCGCCCACCAAACTGGTAACCACCGCGTGCGCCGAAGACCAGACGGTTATCGGCCGTTCGCTGGCCATAAGTGACCTGGCGACTGCTTTCGCCAAAGGCCTGGCCCTGCGAAAGGCCAATCGTCTCCCAGACCGTCTCAGACAGCGGTTCTGTCGCCACAATCAAGCTTTGTACCGGCAACTGATAACGTCCCAGCCGAGCCAGGGTGTTGGCATACCCCTCTACCGCCGGGACCACCCAACGGCTGCGCACCTGTGCCTTGGCGGTACGCGCCCCCCCGGACTGCCACTGAATGACCGGGCTTTGTTCAAAGATTTGCACGCCCATACGCTCAACCGCGCGGGCCAGCCCACGCACCAGCCTGGCAGGGTGAATGGTCGCGACATGCGGCGTAAAAATGCCGCCATAAGGTTTGTCCACCCGGATTTGTTGCGCCAACTCGCTCTGGCCCAGCCAGCGATAATCGGCGTCACTCAAGCCTTGGGCATGCAGCTTGGCCAGATAGCGGCGCATCGTGGCCTCTTGCTCGGGGTAACGCGCGGCACAGTACAAGGCGCCACCTTTGCGGTAGTCGCAGTCGATGCCTTCGCGGTCGATGACGCGTTTCACTTCATCGGGAATGCCGTGCAACAGATCGAACGACTCACGACGCTGCTCGACACAGAGACCGGCGAGCAAGCGGTCTTCGCCTAACAGGTTGCCCATCAGCCAGCCGCCGTTGCGGCCCGATGCGCCGAAACCTGCAGTCTGCGCCTCGACAATGGCGACACTCAGCTCAGGCGCATGGCGTTTGAGATAGTACGCGGTCCATAGCCCGGTGTAGCCCGCCCCTATGATCAGTACATCGACATCCAGGTCGTGCTCAAGCGAGGGCCGAGGCGTCAGAGTCTCCTCAAGCTGGTCCATCCATAAACTGATCGCGCGCCATGCTGGCATTACCGACTCCACCTTGCGTTCAAGAATGGGTCGATCCTAGCGTCAGGTCTCAGCAAACGTCTTGCGTGCGTACCCGCAAAGAAATTTGTTTGGCGTAAGCCTTGGGTGACTGGCCGGTGTGCTGGCGAAAACAGCTGTAAAACGCAGAAATTGAATTGAACCCCGCCGAGAAAGCCACATCATCGACTTTGATGGGTGCCCCCGCCGCATCCATCGCCGCCAGTACATGCCGCAACCGGGCCTGATTCACGTAGCGATAAAAGCTTTGTCCCAATACCTGATTGAGCAAGTACGACATCTGATTGCGCGTGTAACCACATGCTTTAGCGACCTGTTGCAGGTCCAGAGTGGGGTCAAGGTAGGGTTGCTGGCGTTCAAAGTAGCTTTGCAGGTCTTGCGCCATAAAACTCAATTGCCGCGCCGAGAGCCCGAGGCGGCTGACCGCAGGCCGCAGCGAAGGTGGCTGATCGCGGTTTGAAGCAGCCTCATGCACCAGCGAGGCGTATTCGTTCACCCGCCATATCAAGCCGTCGCGCACGGTGATGGCCTCACTGGCGCGGAACGACACCAGCCCTTGGCTACCACGTAAGGTCATGCGGTATTGAATAAACGCCGTGTTGCCGTCCAGACGAATCCGGTCGCTGTGCTCCAGCGCTTCATCCGGGGCTCTGGGCATCGACAGTTGCACGTACTCGCGCAGCTCATCAAGGGCCATGACCCGGTTTTGAAAGAAGTCGTGGTAGCGTACCTCGGGATGATAAAGCGCCATGACCCCATCCAGATCCCGATGCTTCCAGCACAAGTGATAACGCATGACAGTTTCGCCAGTCACTTGGGTTTGTTCAGGGCTGTCGTCGAGAAGTGACATAGAACGCTCACCTGGCAAAAACACAGAGTGTCGAGTTTTGAAGAAGGGTTCAAGCAGGGAGCTGACGTGCTCATACCTGCAGTGAAGCGATTCATTACATGATTCGCATCAAAACCTCTGCAATCAAACGGGCAAAGTGCAAAAAAAGGCTTATCGCTATCACTCATGGGTGCTAGCTTAAACACGAAAAGCTCGCAAACACACGGGACAAGGTTGATGCCTTGTCGTTCCCCCGGAGCAAAAGGAATCGCTCTCATGAAACCCATAGGCACCGTCGATAAATTCAGCTTCCCCAACGCCTGCCAACTGATGCGCTGGCACTTTCACCCCATCGGCTTCGAGGCGACCATGGATGCGCCAAAAAGTATGGTTGCCCGGTTGTTTGACCGCGCCACGGGCGAAACCATGATTGCCATTGCTGGCATCCCTTGCGCAACCAGCATGAGTACCCGCGAAGTGGCGCGAATCATCCAGGCCGTTGAAGACGAGCTGGAAAGCTTCGTGCCGCCGATGGCGTGGCAGGCTTAAGGCAGCTTCAAATCGTAAAGGCGCGGGCTTGTCTTGCAATTTTTTGATCGTTTAAAAGATCGCAAGGCAAGCGCCCTCCTGCATGAGCTAGCCGGCATCAGCTTTCGCACTGCGCAGGTCCTCAAAAAATGCCTTGCCCTTGGGAATCCGGTCAGAAGCTTTGGGTATGTTCGGCCCTTGGGCTTCCTGGCTTTCCAGATACCAATAGCAATGCTTCACCGCTCGGGTGATACCGACATACGCCAGGCGCAGGACTTCGTCTTTCTGCGCGTTGTCGTACGGATCCGGATCACCGTCCTTGCCCAGACCTGCCATGCGGTAGACCTGATTCTTGTACGGTGACGACGTCAAATGCTGACAGTCGCCCAGCAGGAATACGGCATCGGCCTGCAAGCCTTTGGAGCTGTGATAGGTCAATTGTTTGAGTCTTCGGTCCTCTGGAGCCAACCTAGAATCCACATTAACTATTGACTGTATCTCCTTTTCAATCAAAAGCTTATCGCTGCTTTTTCGATACAACATCAAGATCCGATCACCGGCGTGGTAGTGCTCAGTCAAGCGTGCCGCCAAGTCTTGATCATCCCGATTCAAGACATTCACTGGCACTGGCACCTTAGGCTCGCCACTGGCCTTGGCCCGTTTACCGGCAATAGAGGGCGCCGCGCGCACAATGTGTTCAGCAGCGTCGATGATGTGCTGATGGCTGCGGAAGTTGTCACTGAGCATCACCCGCGTGGTGGCAGGCGACGGAAATTCTTTGTTGAACTCCATAAAGAATTTCGGCGAACTGCCCCGCCAGCCATAGATGGATTGCCAGTCATCACCGACGCACAGCAACGAGGAGCGCTGAGCCCCCCGCCCGACGTGCATCGCCGGACCACGGCTGCGGATCTCACGTAAGCTGGCCCGCAACCACGAGACGATCTGCGGTGACACGTCCTGAAACTCATCAATCATCAAGTGCGACAACGGCCGCAGTTGCTCGTGACTCAGCAGTTTGAAGTTTTGCGGGGTGTTTTCACCGAACAGCGAGAACATCCGGTTGTAGGTCATCACCGGTGGCGTTTGCGCCAACAGGTGGTCTTCGAGCGCTCGCCAGAACAGGCTTAAAGCCTCGAAAAAGAACCGGTCCGGATCATCCTTGGCAAACCGCATCTCACCCACAGCAGCGGCCACGTCCAGGCCCAGGTTTTCGATAAAGCTTGCCGCCGCGACGAAACAGTCCAGTAATGGCGCTGAACTCAGTTCGCCCTTGAGCTTGTAGTCAAAGCCGGGACCGGCGCTGGCATCCCCGGCCAGCGAGGCGATAACACGCTTTGCATCGGCATACGTTTCAAGCCAAATCAATGGCTTATCACAAAAAGCTCGAAACAGTGTTCGCTTAACAGCCCATTCAGCGCGCACGCTTAACTTGGCGCCCGGGCGGCAAATTTGCGGGTTCTCACGCGGGTCGAACCCCAACACTACCCAGGCATCCAGTTGTGGGATATAGCCATGGCAATGGAACGTCGAGCCATTGATCTGCAGGGTTTCTCGGTTGGGCTCAATCCCTTTGATAGGCCAGGCGCCTGCAGCAAACCAGAGGTCTTCAAGGGTGTCGCACAGCTCTTCGTCACGCTTGGCAGCTAACTCAGTCACCGCCATTCGTTTCTGCACATCCGGGTGATCGCGCTCCAACTCCTTGAGCTGCAAGGCATGGCGACACAGCGGTGCCAACGTCTGGCGAAAGCGCTCATCGCGGGTATAGAGGGCGTGATAGCAGGCATTGAGCTGTTGGCGCTGGGCATCGTTGATGCGCAGGTCAAACGGGTTGCTGTCGCCGTCATCGTCGCTCAGCAGGCTGCGCGAGTTGAGGGTTTCAAACGCTTGCAGTTGGCTATAGCCCGGCAAGCTGCGCACCATCGGCAAAATACGCGAGTGAAAAGTACGTACCACCTCACGGGCTTCTTTAAGGCTTAAGGAGCGGCCCCACAGGGCGAAAATCTCTTGCAGCTTGCTGATGAAATCCTTGCGCGACTCACGGGTAAAGGTCACTACCGTCATCGAGCTGAGCTCGAACCCCAGATAGTGGGTCAGCAACAGGATTCGCAGCACCAGCGAAGTGGATTTACCCGCCCCTGCGCCTGCAACCACCGACGTCGACGGGGTATCACTGAAAATCATCTTCCACTGCGCCGCACTCGGCTGCGCGTACTCGGGTAACAGGCTGGCCACATCGGCCTTAATCTGTTTTTTCAGCTCGGGGCCCAACGGCAGGCGCCAGTCGTCGAACAGGTTGTCATCAATGCCGGGCGCACGAAGCACCTGCGGGCGGGTGTCGCTGATGAACAGCACTTGGCGTCCTTCTTCCAACCCTTCAGCGTGGCCTTCCTTAAAGCCGTAATCGACCCCGGCGCTGTGCCCGCTACGAAACCCGTCGGCCTGCCCTTGCAACCAGGAGGCGGCGTGCTGGGCGCGCAAACGGCTTAAACCGCTGCCAAACATTCGCGCTGCCAGGCGCTTAAGCCATGGCAGTTGGCTATCAGGGACAAGTGGTTCAGGCTGTTCGGGAATGTGTTGCGGCACGCTGACTCCAGGGTGTGAGACTGTTCGGGCGGAAGGCTATGGTCGCTGCATTACGCGCAGAGAGCTAGCTAATTGCTTGAGCATCAGTTGTTTAGGCAGCTTTTTGAAGGTAGAGAGCGATTGGCTCACCGTTAGAAACATCAATTTAGTTGATTGTTTTTAAGCATTTTTTGCGCTTTTTATCGATATGTTCTTGAGGGAGAATCCTCCCATCATCAACCAGGTAACCGTTCACAGCGCACGGGCGACCTGAACAGGAGAAGAATCATGCTTGAACTCAGACCCTTCAACACCCTGGGCGGCGCAAACCACGGCTGGTTGGATGCCCATCATCACTTTTCGTTCGCTGAGTACTACGACCCAAAACGCATGAACTGGGGCAACTTGCGCGTATGGAATGACGACGTGATCGCTCCGGGCACGGGTTTTGCGAAACACCCGCATCGCGACATGGAGATCATCACCTATGTCCGTGAAGGTGCGATCAGCCATGAAGATAACCTGGGCAACAAAGGCCGTACCGAGGCTGGCGACGTGCAGGTCATGAGCGCAGGCACCGGGATTGCCCACAGCGAATACAACATGGAGTCTACGCCGACCAAAATCTTTCAAATCTGGATCATTCCCAATCAGGAAGGCGATGCACCGTCGTGGGGCGCCAAGCCGTTCCCTAAAGGTCAGCGCGAAGGATTTGTCACCCTGGCCAGCGGCAAGCAAGGCGACCACGAAACCCTCACCATTCGTGCTGATGCACGTTTAGTCGCGGCTAATCTCAAGGCTGGAGAAAGCGCAGAGTACCGCCTTGATAGCGGCCGCAGGGCCTATCTGGTTCCGGCGACCGGCGTGATTGAGGTCAATGGCCTGCGTGCACAAGCCCGCGATGGCGTGGCGGTCGTCGATGAAACCGTGCTGCGGGTAACGGCGATTGAAGACAGCGAAATTGTGCTGGTGGATGTCGCTTGATGTTGAACACTCCCGTGTAGGAGCGAGCTTTTGCTTTTAAAGATCAAAAACTCGCGACTACAGTGGATGGTGAGGTTTCAGGGCGCTGCGAGCGCCTTGGCATTTGCCTTGCGCCGCTGAATCACATACCCCAACACGGCCAACGGTGCAGTGGCCAGCATCACTTCGACAGTGATTTGCAGCGGTTGGCTGATGTAGGTCGACACCAGCAAACTGCTTAGAAAACACAGTCCAAGCTGCAAGGTGTTCTGCAATCCAGCTGCCTTGCCTGAATTTTCCGAAAACGGCTTCAGCGCGCTGGCCACCACAATCGGGTAGCTCGCCCCATTAACCAGCGCCATCAGGCAAAACGGAATCAGCAAGGTCGCCAGTGTCGGCTCGGTTTGCGTGGCCACCCAATACAACCCGCCCATGCTTGCGCAGTACACCAACAGCAGCCATGGCAACAGCGTGCGGCCCTTGATGTGTTGCAAGGCGCTGCGGCAACCATACCCACCCACCATAAAGGCCAGGGTCGGCAGTGCGTAGCTCAAACCAATGTCATTCGGGCTGTAGCCCATATCGCCTAAAATGAACGGCGAAGCGGTCAGCCAAGCGAAGAAACTCGCCGAACACGCCGCGAAAATCATCACATTACCGCTAAAAGTCGCGCTGCCCAGCAACTTCCAGTAACTCACCTGCGCCGTCACACGCTTGGGAACGTTGAGGCTACGGGCTTTTTCTTCAAGCAACAGTGTGGGCACGATCAGCAGCAGCGACAACCCCAGCAGTACGCCGAAAATGGCCTGCCACCCCAAGTGATTCAGCACCACAGCCCCCAACAGCGGGGCCAACGCTGGTGACAAACCCATCAGGGGCATAATGCCAGCAAATACCCGATTAGCCTGATCGGCCGGGTAACGGTCGATTACCAGCGCTTGCCAGGTGACCGCGGCCGCACAAATACCGATGGCCTGGATAAACCGCAAACCCAGCAACAGCGCAGTATTGTCGACCCACAGCATGCCCACGCAGCCCAGCGAGAACATCGACAAGCCCATCAAAAGCACAGGTTTGCGGCCCAAGCGGTCCGATAGCGGCCCCCACAACAACTGACCGAACGCAAAACCAGCCAAAAAGATGCTCAGGCTAGCTCCCACCGCGCCAGCTGACAGGCCCAACTCACTTCGCAGTGTGCCGAAAGCCGGCAGGTACATGTCCATCGCCAAGTAGCCCAACATGCTGAGCCCTGCGAGGTAACAGGTAAAACCAAAAGAATTCTTCATGCGCATCCAAAATCTGCCATCAAACAATTTGTTGACTGAAGCTCATTATCCAGCTGAGCATTAGCTTGTGAAGCGATAATAATTGCCTGATGGCATCAAATATTTTGAAGGTAACGTATGTGGTCCGAATACTCTCTGGATGTGATTGATGCAGTGGCTCGCCACGGCAGTTTTAGTGGCGCTGCGCAGGAGCTCCATCGTGTGCCATCCGCCGTCAGTTACACCGTGCGTCAACTCGAAGAGTGGCTCGCCGTGCCCTTGTTTGTTCGCCGTCACCGGGATGTCGAGCTGACACCTGCCGGGCAGGTTTTTGTCAAAGAAGCTCGCGACGTGATGAAAAAAATGCTTGGCACCCGCCGCTTGTGCCAGCAGGTGGCCAATGGCTGGAGCGGTCAGTTGCGGGTGGGCGTGGACTCGATCGTTAAACATCCACGTTGCCGGCAAATGGTGCTCGATTTCTATCGACACTTTCCCGACGTTGAGCTGATCGTGCAGTACGAAGTGTACAACGGCGTGTGGGATGCGCTGGTCGACGGCCGTACCGACATCGTGATTGGCGCCACGCGCGCAGTCCCGGTCGCCGGCAGTTTTGCGTTCCGCGACATGGGTTCTCTGCACTGGCTGTGCGTAGCAAGCCCCTCACATCCATTGACCGCAATCGAAGGCACACTCAACGACGAACAACTGCGCCCCTATCCTTCACTGTGCATGGACGACACGTCACGCAACCTGCCAAAGCGCGATACCTGGACCCTCGACAACCAGCGACGCATGATGGTGCCCGACTGGTCTGCGGGGCTGGCCTGCCTGAGTGACGGCCTGTGCGTAGGCATGGTCCCTGCGCATTTGGCGCAACCGTTGATTGAACACGGCCATCTGGTTGCATTGCAGTTGCAGCGCCCCTTCCCGGCCAGCCCTTCGTGCATTGCCTGGGCTCAAAACAATCACTCCCCAGCCATGAGCTGGCTGCTGGAATATCTGGGCGATACACCTACGTTGAACCAAGAGTGGCTCAACGAAAGCGGTGCTCAGCCTTAGTGGTCAAAAAGGATTGGATACAACGACACCACCAGCAATAGCGCCATCGCCACGTTAAACACCAGTAACCACTTGGGCTTGCTCAACACGCTGCGCAAGGCGCTGCCGCAGCCTGCCCAGACACAGACGCTGGGCAAATTGATGATGGCAAAAACCAGGGAGATGATGAACACATTGGCGATATACCCTTGGGACGGGGTATAGGTGGTGATCGCTCCAACGGCCATGACCCAAGCCTTGGGGTTGACCCATTGAAAAGCCGCAGCACCCCAAAAACCCAAAGGCTTGGCGTGTAATGAATCGGACGCAGACATCGGCCCCGACGTGGCTACTTTCCAGGCCAGATACAGTAAGTACGCAGCACCGACGTAGCGTAAAACCGTGTAGGCCATGGGCACAGCCTTGAACAGCCCACCCAGCCCCAAGCCGACGGCCAACACCAAAAACATAAAGCCAAAACTGATGCCCAACGCATGAGGAATGGTTCGACGAAATCCGAAGTTGACCCCTGAGGCCAGCAGCATGGTGTTGTTAGGGCCCGGGGTGATGGATGACACAAACGCGAAGAGCGCAAAGGCTGACAGAAGTTCGAAGGAAAACGGCATGGTGGCATCCGGCAATCTTGGAGAGTTCATTTACCCTATCGGATTACTTGGCTCGGATTGCGCTACAGCTGGACGTTATTTCGCCTACACACATTAAAGATAACGTTGAGATTGGTTTGCGTTTTGACTACATGGTTTTCACGCGACGTTCACATCGACAAGCCTAGATTGGATCCACTCCTTTAGTGAATCCCATTTGGCCTGCTCCCCCTAGCAGGCCTTTTTTTGTCTGCGATTCAAGGTTTCAATCATCCAGCTCTTTGGCGGCCTTGGCAGGTTTTGCAGGCTTGGCCGCCTTGTTAGAGGCACCCGTTTTGTCTGGGGCGTTCACCTCAGCCTTCGCCTGGGTTTCGTTTTCACTGGCAGGCAAGGCATCAATGGTGGTGAACAGTTTTTTGAGGTCGGCATCGCCCACGTCCTCAAGCTTTTTCTCGCCATCCTTGCCGATCAAAATCACCTTGGCCTTATCAATGATCATCCCCGGCTTTAACCCGCGAATCAGAGACATCGTAGACTGCGGTTCGAGGTCTTTGCCATCACGTTTGCCCGTAATACCCACAATGGTGTAGAGCACCATGTTGCGCTCGTTAAATCCCTGTCGATTGGCCGGATCTTCCAGCGCCTTCTTGAGGGTAACCAGTGTCGGGTCAATATCGGTACGGGCAACGATGATCAATGGGCGAAACTTCCCGCGATCCTGTTCAAGCGGGCTTGGAACTTCAACAGCCTGCACCATACTCGTCACCAGTACACTGGCGAGGATCAATAAACGGATAAACATCCAGATCTCCTTTTATTATCGGACCAGGTCCGCGAACATACCGCCAAGCGCTTGAAACACTCGGCGCTGAGCCTGTTGGACAAAGAGTAGGCCAAGGGTTCCATCCCGCCACCGGGTCATCGGACTTTGCCCGCCATGTTTATTTTTTGCAACTGCATCCATATCGCTCGCCCAAGGGTCGTACCTGTCACCGCTCCCTTGCTGTTAAGCGTGTGACTACCCTTTGGAGAAAATGGCATGAACGCAAAACGCTTGCTCAGCCAAACCTTACTGCCCCTGGCCGTCGGACTGGGTGTGGCAGCTCCGAGCATTTGTGTGCAGCCCCACTGCCAGAAAACATCTGCGTCCACGAGGGCCACAAGGTGACGATGAAGACGGGAGTGGGTTAGGCGAAATCACTTGCGAATATAAAGAAAAAGCTAACCAGTCCAGCCAAATCAAGTGACACAAATGGTAAAGAATTGGATGGATCTAAACTCCCAGGCACCCAGCTCGCGGCTGCCCCGCCAGACGCGGAACACCTAGCCTATCAACAGGTCAAGGCCAATCGGGACAAAGGCAAAGGCGCCATGAGCGACGAGACTTAAACAGGCAAACCTGCTGATCCAATTGATCGGCCGCACCGTCAAAGTGATTTGCCCCCTACCCGTTTTTTGGCCCGGTAATGACGTACCACCGCCAGGGACACCATCAGCACAATCACACCCAACACAATCGACAGGCGGTACGGTTTGAGGTCACCCAATACGCCTTCCAGAAACTCGCCGGCCCAGTACCCTGCGCAAGCAAACAAGGTTGCCCACGTTACAGCCCCCAACAGATTGATAAAGGTGAATTTCAAAGGTGAAACCTTGCACGCGCCAATCACCATCGGCCCGAGCAGACGCATCCCATACAAGAAACGTACGGAAAAAACCGATACCGTCGGGTGTTGATTAACCAACTGCGTCACCCGGTCAATAGTGGCTTGATGCTTGTGCAGCCGCGGCATCAGGCGCGCGCCAAAGTAGCGCCCTCCCCAGAAGAGCAACTGATCTCCCAGCATCCCGGCCAGGCTAGCGTAACCAATCACAGGCAACAGTTTGAGGACATGCTGGTGAGCCGCCATGCCGCCCAGAATCAGGATGGTTTCACCCTCTAACAGGCAGCCAATGAAAATGGCCAGGTAGCCATAGGTGGCCAGCAAGTAGTTGAAGTCGATGTGTTCAAACATGTGCGCTCTGTCGCTCCCTGCTGTCGAAAAGTCTTACGGTATCCTGCGAGTGCATACTGCCTCGCACTAGAGCGCGCACTGGCATCTGCCCCGCTCAATGCGTGTGACGATGATGAATATCCGGAAAATGCGGGTGGTTATGCCGAATCGGCACATGCTGATGCGTATGACTGTGCGCAACGCCAGCCGGTTCATCGCCGACATGCTCATGCTGATGATGCTCGTCATGCATATGACGATGGGTGTGCTCCAGCGGCTGATGTTGATGGGTATGGTCATGCGACTCGGTCAAGTGCAGCCACACGCCAGTTATCATGCACGCCGCGGCCAGCCAGAACAGCCACGAAACCGACTCGCCCAGCACCAGAATAGAGATGGCTGCGCCCAGGAAAGGCGCCGTTGAAAAGTAGGCACCGGTACGAGCAGCCCCCAAGCCTCGTAATGCGAGTACGAAAAGCACTAGGCTTACGCCATACCCTAAAAAGCCAATCAACAACGTAGGGGTCAAGACCTGAACAGGCACCCACTGCGCGCCCAGCATCAACGCGAGCGTGCAATTCACCAGCCCGGCAAACAAGCCTTTGGCCCCGGCGATGTACAACGCATCAGAAGCCGACACCTTGCGCGTCAGGTTGTTGTCTACCGCCCAACAGAAGCAGGCAAATGCCACCGCAAGCGGCCCAAACAGGGATTGCGAAACACCTGACGCCTGGCCTGACGGCCACGACAGTACAATCCCGCCCGCAATGATCGCCAACATGCCTAACACAATCCTGCGGTCTGCGTTTTCCTTGAACACCACCCAGGCCAGGAGCGCCGTCAGCACAGGTTCAAGGTTCAACATCAACGACGCCGTGGCGCCGCTAGTCCGGGTCAAGCCAAACATCAGCGCAACCGGTCCAAAAATCCCGCCAAACACAATCGCCCCGACCAGCCACGGCCATTCACCGACAGTCAGCCCCGAGCGCTTCCAGCCACGGTCACGAATACAGCGCGCCAGTAACAGACCCACGCCACTGCCCAGGTACAGGAGCCCGGCCAGCAACACAGGCGGGATCTCTGTGCCCAGCACTTTGGCCAGCGGAGTACTGGCGCCAAACAGCGCCGCCGCTGCCAATGCATAAATCACATTTGTATTCATCTAACCCACTTCTGCTTCAGCCGTGCCAACAGCCTAGCTTACTCACGCGGATCTGAACCGTGGGTGACATCGAGCACTGTTTACTGGCGCACTTGGCAAGCCGGCGGTAGAGCACAGTAACGCCATGAAATAAATCAGCGAAAAAACGTGCAAATCGACTCAGCCGAGCTTCACTTATCAGTAACAAGATGAACAACCAGCGCCAACGACAGCCTGTCGCTAACTGCCCGATCCCTCACGAGAGGACGCATCGGAGTGTGATCCAAGGGTTAGAAACCGCCGACAGATTACACCCCTATGCGTACCCCCCACTCGTAGGCACGCACGCCAGAAAGCTCGATCCAAGTGAATTCCCAGACGTGAGGCGATGAACTGGAGATCAGATCCAGCAACGACATCCAAACTTCATTTTTTAAAACAGAATCGACCGTATTCACTGTTAAGTAAGCAGCCGTTTCAATGCCTGCCATCAATCCTCGGGATTATTATCAGCCAGGGTTTTATTGAGTAAATCCCGAACAGCATTATCAGGCTCGCCCAACATTTGCGTGTTGAAAACGCGATCATCTGAAGAGCGCGTCGCCAAAAGCCCCCACGCCTTTGTTTTGTCCGGGCTGAAAACAACGATAAATTGATTATCGGCACAATCATGCGGCTTACACATTTGCCCTAAAGTATAGGTCTGCCCCCCCAGGACCACATTCTGCACAGGACTTGAAGTGCCTTGTCCGCTGCGAACCCATTCAGGAAAGGTAAACATCGCCTCGTAGGCTTTTTTATAGGGTTCTTTACTCGCAATATCGAACAGATATTGATCCGCCAAAGCGTCAGAAAAGATAAATGTCGTTGAGGCACCGATCAACGTTAAAGCCATGAAAGTCTTCATCCACCCACTCCTCAAACACCCACCAAGATGAAGCATCGTGCTTCAACCTTTAGCGATCTGCGACCATCCAATAATCATGAAAACGCATCCAGGGATCCAAAATGCAGGATTTTCTGTGCTAAGGCCCACAGTAAGAAAAATCGTCCCCACCACAAAGAATGGCTGTTTAAACGCGTTTTCCACCGTGCAGCCTCTTCAAGAATCAATCCCATCAAGCTACAAGGGCAGCCATGGCAGCGTCAAGAACGAACTGAGCGCTGTGCCTGAGCCCACTCGCGGCGTCACTCAGTCCAGCAACTGATAGCTGAAGGTATGGCATTGATTAAATTTGCACTGGACCCCAACGGAAACGAAATTGATAACCCCTACCGCGATGACATAAAGACTCAGCACCAGAGCAATCATGCTTAGCACCCGGTACTGCGTAAGAGGCTTCAACCTGGACGGTGTATTCGCGCCCCAAACGATCAGTTGCAGCGCTAAAGCGGTGATCAGGCAAACCGCAATAATCACCGACCATACAGGCATATGCAGCCCCAGCACTGCACTCCCGATATATTCGTGGCCTGGGCGAGGATAGATATCCAGCAAGGTTTGTCGAACTGAAACGACCAGTAAAAAAACCGAAAAAACCAGACTGATTCCTGTATTGGCGCAAGAGAACCCATGCCTGAACTGCTGGATTATTCCAAAACAGACAGCGAGCATTGCAGCCCGTTGAATCAAGCAAAGCGGGCAAGGCAACTCACCGCCTACATACTGCAAGATCATGGCCGTGGTTAATATCCCGGCAATAACCGCCAGCATGCCGAGCAGGTAGAGATAGAGTAACGGCGACGCAGCTTCATCCCATAAAACTGCTGCCTTACTGAAGTGATTTTTCATTTTAATCTGCGCTCCATCGCACACTTTCTACACCGTTGTTCAGGCGCATGAGCGAGCCGGGTAATCATCCACGGTATGCTGAACCTGGATCCAGGGCATTTGATACCCATAGTCCGGACTGTGGATTTCCCAAAGAAACTCTTTCACCGCCAATACAAAAAATAAAAACACCAATAACAAGGCGAATTTTCTATTGCCATACCAGCCCACAACCAGTGCCAGCGCAAGCACAGCAAAAACGATAAACATCATAAATAAGCCAACTCCCTTTGACCGCCCGTTCAAGCCAATGGGCATAAATCCTGATACAGGCTCGTCTGATATATCAACATCTCAAACTCAATAAATGTGCATCCAGGCGCTTCTGAAAATCAGGTTAGCCCAGCACTCTTCAAAATCAAGGTATCGCGGCCCTGTACGTAGGCACTATCACCGGCCAATGACGCTTATTTCGCCAACGCTTCTGGCTGAACTCACTTTAGGTAGTGAAGACACCCGCGCGGCATGTCTTGGGAAAACTTATCGACAACCACCATTTTTTCTCTTTCGTGCTTTCTATCGGGTAGGTTTCGGCGTAACTGACAAGCCAGCCCCACGGAAAAGAGGTTAGGTTCTGTACGAAAAGTAATGTCGTAAACACCGCATAGCACAGGCCAACGAAACCATCGCCGCATAACTTTTCGCGAGCCGCGCTGGCACGACCTTTTCCTGTGCTTACGCCTTCAACTCATCGGGTGTATGTGTTTTAAGCCAGTCGGCCAAGGCGGCGTTCATCAGGGTTTGCCAACCAGGACCAGATGCCTTGAATTGAGCCAGCACGTCCGAATCAAGGCGAACATTGACGTGCTCTTTGGTGGTAGCCGACTTTGGCCGTCCGCGCTTCGGTTTGAGCATTTCCTTTGCCTGGGCGTTGCCGAACAACCCCGCCAACACATCGCTGGCTGGCTTGGCCTTGGCGAAATCTTCGTCCGACCATTCCGGGTTTGCCGTATCGCCCCTCTCAGGATTCAGTTTCTTGGTCATAACTTTTGACCTCCCGTTTGTTGGCTTTACGAAAACTGATGACATGGACCGAATTACCACGAGAGGTAAACACCACGACATGCAGTCGATCACCTATGAACCCATAGCCCGATACCGGCACTCGCCGTAGTCGAATCGATCATCTTCTACGATCAAAGCGGTAGACCACTCAAAGTCCCAAACCTGGGCAAATGAGAGCCCACGCTCTTCAACGTTTCGTGCATCTTTAGCTGGATCATAAGTAATCTGCATGGATTTAATGTATCCACATCAAGACATCCACTGAATGTCCCGACCAGAGGTTTACAGCCCGATCAGAAAAGCCTGCCCAGCGCTTGAGGCACCCAATTCATAATCACCAGTTGCCCACTGTCCTCCCCTGCCGCTGATTGGTAGAGCTACTTTGACGGCAGGCTCAATATTGGGTCAGCCACCGTGCGGTTTCCTCTTGAACGCGGCGGTTACTGGTAACTCCTGATCGACCAGCCATCGCGCTTCGACAAGATGAAAGCGCAGTTTGAAAAAGGTAATAACTATAGGGGCTACTGGTGGTGCCCACCTTGTCTTGAACTGCTGCAAGTCGATGAATTATGGAGCGTCTAGGGCATTGCTGGCGGTTTGGGGCTTATCATACGCCCAAGGGCAAAGTTGACCAGGCATCGGGTAGTCATGTCCGTATCAGTCAACTGGCCCACTTGGTTTTGCCAAGCGGTCGGGCTTTTTCGACTTCGACCAGGTACCGAGCATTCATCTCTTTAAGCGTGGCGCCTTGGCGGCTCGCCCGTTCGATTGCACCGGGCTCATCCAACTGCGACTCGCGTTTCGCGCCCACACTTGGGCGGCCTGTTTACGGGCGAAAGTCTGGCTCTCTTGGTAGACTTGCACTCCGTCGCGCTTGATGCGGATCTGAACTCTATAGCTCACCGCCCCATCTGCCAGTTTTCTAGGCCTGATAGTCGCCATTTCGAAAGTGGTACGCGTCGGTTTAAAGGTGGTACATCGTACCGCCGAGACCTAAAAATCGCCTGAAAACGCCCCAAAACCGCCGAAAACACGTTGAGTAAAATGATTCAAAAAATGAGCTTTAGCCCAGCAGAATCACGCCCTGCGCTGTCCCGCCGCTTTAGTGTGGCACCCATGATGGATTGGACTGACCGCCATTGCCGCTTCTTTCTGCGCCTGCTGTCCAAGCAGGCGCTGCTGTACACCGAGATGGTCACCACTGGCGCGTTGCTGCACGGTGATGCCGAGCGCTTTTTGCGTCACGACGAGGCGGAGCACCCTCTGGCGCTGCAATTGGGTGGCAGTACGCCGGCTGATTTGGCTGCCTGTGCGCGCATGGCACAAGCCGCCGGCTATGACGAGGTGAATCTGAATGTCGGCTGCCCGAGTGATCGGGTACAGAACAATATGATTGGTGCTTGTTTGATGGCGCACCCGGCACTGGTTGCTGAATGTGTGAAGGCGATGCGCGATGCGGTATCGATTCCAGTGACGGTCAAGCACCGGATCGGAATCAACGGGCGCGACAGTTACGCTGAGCTATGTGATTTTGTGGGTACAGTGCGCGACGCAGGCTGCGAAAGTTTTACCGTGCATGCGCGAATTGCGATTCTGGAAGGGCTGTCGCCCAAGGAAAATCGGGATATTCCGCCGCTTCGCTATGAGGTTGCCGCTCAGTTGAAGGCTGATTTCCCTGAACTGGAGATTATTCTGAACGGCGGCATCAAGACACTGGAGCAATGCCATACGCATTTGCAGGTGTTTGATGGCGTGATGCTGGGCCGAGAGGCGTATCACAACCCTTATATTCTGGCCGAGGTCGATCAGCAGTTGTTTGGCAGTACCGATCCGGTTATTTCACGGGCGCAAGCGCTGGCACTATTGCGACCTTATATTGCCGCGCATATTGCCTGCGGCGGTGCGATGCATCACATAACGCGGCATATTCTAGGCTTGGGTCAGGGGTTTCCTGGCGCGAGGCGTTTCCGCCAGTTACTGTCGGTTGATATCCATAAGGCCAAGGATCCGCTGGCACTGCTGGATCAAGCCGGGGAGCTGCTGGAAGGCCGCTGAATCGCAGGCAAGCAAAAGGGGCCGCTCCTGCACAGACGGCCCCTTCTTCTCGCCACGCCAGACTCAATGGCGCTCGAGGGCATTCACCAGGTCATGAAAGGCTTCACGATTGGAATCGTTGAGCCCCATCAAGATTTTGTGCGCTTCGAGCACTTTGACCCGCACCACTTCTTCGGACTGGTCTTGCGACGGCAAGTCTGTCAGGCACTCAGGGCAAGGTATGGGTCTGTTGATGATGTTAAAGACCTGATCAAAGCCCATCGACTGCAAGAGCCGAGTGATGTCTTCATGGGTGGTCACGACAGTCGGCAACAGGCCTATTTTTTGACGCGACAAGATCGACAGCTTCGCCAGCAAGCCCAGTGTGGTGCTGTCGATGCTGCGGGTTTCGGTCAGGTCTATCACGATGGCCGTAAAGTTGCGCGCCGTGAAGATCCTTTCGATTGTCGCATCCAGTGCCGAACACAGTGTCAGGCGCACTTCACCCACAAACTTCAGGACGAAGGTGCCATCCTGTTCGGCGAACTGAATTCTACCGGTACTCATGTAAGATTCCTGCTTAACACCAACAGGGCGATATCATCCGGCATCTCCCCTAGCGTAGCTAATCCAAAAACCTGGCGCAGACCATCCAGGCTGCCACCTGCCGCTTTCACCAGTTGTGGCAAAGCGGCCTCTTTCTCTTTGAGCGTCTGCTCGGTCAAAAGATCCAAGATTCCGTCAGACATTAGCGTGAGGCTGAATGCGTCAGGCAATTGCAGGATGTGATCTTCATAAGTTGCTTCGTTAAACAAGCCAACCGGCAACCCTCGCCCTTCCAGATAGGACACGCTGTCTGGCGTGTAGAGCACTGGGAGTGGCAAGTGCCCGCCGATGCTGTAAGTCAGGCGCCCGGTCTCTTCGTCAATCACACCGCCAACCATGGTCACATGCTTGCCCAGCTTGCAGTTGATCAAACCCCGATTGATATGCCCAAGCACCTCTGAAGGCTTGAACTCGGGCAAGGTGCCGTTGCGCTTGGACTCAAACAGCAGGCGCGTGGTCATGAACTTGAGCAGCACCGTGACAAACGCTGAAGAGGCGCCGTGCCCGGACACATCGGCCAGGTAGAACGCAACCCGGCGCTCGTCAACCCTGAAGTAGTCGACAAAATCACCGGACAGGTACAGGGATGGAATGATCTGGTGCGCAAAGTCAAACTCGGCAATCGACCAAGGGCTTATCGGCAGCATGTTCATCTGAACCTGCCTGCCCGCGTTCTGGTCTTCCTGCAACAAATGCAGGCTGGCTTCGAGTTCACGATTGGCCGCCTCCAGCTTGTCACGGTAGCGCTGGTTCTCGAGCAGCAGCCGAGCACGGTCCAGCGCCCGATGAACGGAGTGCTCCAGAACAGCCAGGTCTTCGAGCGGCTTGATCAGATAGTCCGCGGCGCCCAAACGCAACGCTTCGACCACATCACTCATCACCCCAGCACCCGAGATCACGATCACTGGGGTTTGCGAGGCGCGCTGTGCGACCTGACGAATCAGCTCAAGGCCACTCATTTGCGGCATGCGCAGATCGCAGATCACTAAGTCTGGTTGCTCTTGGTCGAACACCTTAAGACCCTGCATGCCATTACTGGCCTGGAGGACGCTGAAGCCGCTGTCTTCCAAATAGGCTGCCAAGCTGGCACGCACTACTTCGTCGTCATCAATGATCAGCAGCGTGGCACTGGTTTTTTGCATGTGGGCAAATGGCGCCAGAATTAGGTTGGCGTAAGAACTCGAACACGTCGGGCTCTACGACTGAATTGGCTTGTGAACATCCTCGCTCAAATCGATTGTCGCGCTCGATCCTACAAAGGTTGCCCATGTAAGGCGCAGACGGTACTCCCATCCGCCAGGGGTTTCAAGCTCAGCCAGAGAGTGGCCTGTAGTGTGAGTTACGTTAAATTACCCCGAGTTATAAGAACCTCGCGCGCTGCAACTAAAACCTAGGTTACAACCCACCTCAACTGATAATTTTTCTCATTTGCAGAGATGCAAAAAACGGCCACAGGGGCCGTTTTTTTACACGCAGGGGTAAACGACTTAAAAGTCGTCTTCAACTTGCCCGTCTTTAACTCTGAACTCGCGGTTTTGCAGGTAGGCGTTACGAATAAAGATGTATTTGTCGCCCGTGATCAGCTTTTCAGCCGACAACAAGCTGGCGCGCGCATCAATAACGTCCATACCGATCGCCATGTTACGTGCCGGAATATCGTTCATGTAGCGGTAAGGCTCGGTGAAGGTGTCCGGGTAAATGCCCACTGCGTCCCGCACGGTGCTCGGGCCCAGCAGTGGCAGCACGACATAAGGACCGCTCGACACGCCCCAACGACCCAGAGTCTGGCCAAAGTCTTCATCGTTGCGGTGCAGGCCCATTTTGGTGCCCACATCAAAGAAGCCGCCGATACCGAAAATGGTGTTCATCAGCACACGAGAGGTGTCTACACCCGCTGCGTGAGGCTTGGCTTGCAGGATGTCGTTGGCCAGGTTACGCACGTCACCGATGTTTCGGTACATGTTATGGATGCCATCTTGCAGGAATTGCGGCGTGATGAACTGGTAGCCCTGCGCAATTGGCTTCAAAGCATAGGTATCAAGTGTATCGTTGAACTTGAACGTGATGCGGTTGATGCCTTCCCACGGGTCATCCTCAGTGGCTGCATTGGCTGCAAAGGGAACCATGACCACACTGGCACAGACGCATAGTTGAGCAAGACGATTAGTCCAGCGCATAGCAAAACTCCTTGAGAATACTTAACACTCGGGCGCTACGCCCTGGGTCAGGCGGTGAGTATAACGGCAATTGCATTTTTGGCAGCCCCCAACAGGCACCCTGAGCAGACTGGGGGAGCCGCCAGACGTTGCGCCATCGGCAAGTTTCTTTTTACAAGTTCCTCGGCGCGTCAAAAAGTGCCGGCCGGCGATTTTGATAGAGATCATGCACTCTGAGCGTGAGTGGATTAATCTAGACGCCCGCTTGCAGACCTTTTGCTTACCTCGAAGGTCTACACCAGAGCCTATCAATAAAGGATGAATGCTATGCCTGCCCGCGAACTGCAAGAAAAACTCGACTCCTTGCGCGAGCAACTGGATAAAAATGCGCCATTGTCTGACACCGAACGTCATGACCTGAACGAACTGACACAAAAGGTCGAAGCACAAATCAAATTAGACAATGCCACTCAAAACACCAGCCTTTCTGACGAGGTCAATCTGGCCGTGGAGCGTTTTGAAGTTGAGCATCCAGCCTTAGCCGGTGCCCTGCGCAATATCGTTCAAACGCTGGGCAATATCGGGATCTGACTTCCCGCCAAACGCCAGTCACAACAAAGCCCCGACTCAGTTCAACTGAGCCGGGGCTTTGTTTTAGTGCTCAGGCTGTCAGAGCCCTGTTTGACCGCTCAACGCCAGATCCAGCAGCTCACGGTTAGCCACTGCATACATCGCGTAGTCGTTACCGGTCGCTGCACGCAGGTCGACCAGCATCGAGCGCCAGCGCTCAACCATCGACTGGTTTTGCTCAAGCCACAACGCCAGACGCGCTTCGATCTCGACCGGGGCATCGACCATCTGCAATACCGAGACGGTTATTGCTCGCTGTTGCCAATCGATGTCGTCACGGAACGCTTCACGGGCCAGCGCCTGCCAATTGTTTTCTACCGGCAAGTTGCTGATCTGCTGCAGGTACCAGGTCAGGTCCAAGGCGCTGCCCACCGCGAAGTACGCTTTGGCCACATCGGCTGCATTCTGACCAGTGACGTCCGAGGCTTCGATAATCGGCAGCAAGGTGTACAGATGTGTCGTACCAGCAACCATGCGAGCCAGCAACTCGGGAACGCCTGCTTGCACGTACGCCTGATAGCGGTTCTGCCAGCCCTCGCGGGTTGGGCCTTCCAGCAGTTCGTCGAGCTTGAGCCCCAGCGCTGCCAGATGCGGACCGAAGTGCGCGACATCGCGTGCTGCGTCCAGTTCGTTGCGACGGCTGCGCAGGAACCAGCGTGTGGCGCGACGCCCCAGACGCATCAATTCATCCATCAGCGCCAGCTGGATTTCAGCCGGGACTTGATAGTCCAGTGCTTCGATCTGACGGAACCAGTGCGGGAGGTGGAAAATGTCACGCACGATCACATAAGCACCGGCCACGTTGGCTGCGCTCATGCCGGTCGATTCTTTGAGGCGCTCCACAAAGGTGATGCCCATGTGGTTGACCACGTCGTTGGCAATCTGCGTGCTGACGATCTCGCGCTTCAGGCGGTGACGACGCATGGCCGCCGCAAACTTGCTGACCAGCATCGGCGGGAACGCTGTTTCCATGTCGCGGGTCAGGTAGTCGTCATCCGGCACCTGAGAGTTGAGCAGCGCTTCTTTGAGGTCGATCTTGCTGTACGAGATCAATACCGACAGTTCAGGGCGGGTCAGGCCATGGCCAGCGGCCACACGCTCGTTCAGTTGCTCCTCGGACGGCAGGAACTCAATGGCACGGTCAAGCTTGCCACGGGCTTCCAGATCACTCATCAGGCGCTTGTATTCAGCAATCCGCTCATAGGCACGACGCGCCGCCAGAGAAATGGCCTGCGTCTGCTTATAGTTATTGCCCAGTACCAGCGCGCCGACTTCATCCGTCATGCTGCCGAGCAATTGATTACGCTGTTTCTCGGTCATATCGCCAGCCTGCACCACTTCATTGAGCAGGATTTTGATATTCACTTCGTGGTCGGAGCAGTCCACACCGCCGGCGTTGTCGATAAAGTCGGTGTTGGAGCCGCCGCCATTGAGACCGAATTCAACGCGTCCCAATTGGGTCATGCCCAGGTTACCGCCCTCGCCCACGACCTTGCAGCGCAGTTCGTTACCATTCACGCGCAACGCATCGTTAGCCTTGTCGCCCACATCGGCGTGGCTTTCGGTGCTGGCTTTGACGTAAGTACCGATACCGCCGTTCCACAACAGATCCACCGGCGCCTTGAGCAAGGCGTTCAGCAGTTCAGTCGGGGTCAGCTTGTCAGCACTGATCGCAAACCGCGCTTGCATCTCAGGTGAGATGGCGATGCTTTTAGCGCTACGGGAGAAGATTCCGCCGCCTGCCGACATGATGCTGGTGTCGTAATCCGACCAGGCCGACCGCGGCAGATCGAACAGACGCTGACGTTCAGCGAAGCTGCTGGCCGGTTCAGGATTGGGGTCAATGAAGATGTGCAGGTGGTTAAAGGCAGCCACCAGTTGCAGCTTGTCGGACATCAACAAGCCGTTACCGAACACGTCGCCGGCCATATCGCCCACGCCGACCACGCTGATGCTGTCTTTCTGAACGTTGACTCCGCGCTCTCTGAAGTGGCGCTGTACGCCGACCCAGGCGCCTTTAGCGGTAATGCCCATTTTTTTATGGTCATAACCGGCCGAGCCACCGGAAGCAAAGGCGTCACCCAGCCAGAAGCCATAGTCAATCGCAATGCCGTTGGCAATGTCAGAGAAGGTCGCAGTGCCTTTGTCGGCAGCCACCACCAGGTAAGGGTCATCCTCATCGTGACGCACTACGTTCAGTGGCGGTACCAGCGCGCCATCCTTGAGGTTGTCGGTGATGTCCAGCAGGCCGGAAATAAAGATCCGGTAGCAGGCAATCGCTTCGGCCTGAATCTCGTCGCGCCCGCCGCCCAATGGCAGGCGCCGCGGCACGAAACCACCTTTCGCTCCCACTGGCACGATGACCGAGTTCTTCACCTGTTGCGCCTTCACCAGGCCCAACACTTCGGTTCGGAAGTCTTCTTCGCGGTCCGACCAGCGCAAACCGCCGCGAGCAACGTTACCGAAACGTAGGTGAACGCCTTCAACTCGCGGCGAATACACGAAGATTTCAAACTTCGGCACCGGCTTGGGCAGATCAGGAATCAGATGCGGGTTGAATTTAAAGCTGAAGTACGAACGGTTCTGGCCATGGGCATCCGGCTGGTAGAAGTTTGTCCGCAGCGTGGCTTTGATCAAGTCCAGATAACGACGCAGGATACGGTCTTCGTTAAGCACCTGGACATCGTCCAATGCCGTCAGAATCGCCTGCTCCAGACGTTGCTGCTTGTCTTCCAGGTCATCGGCGGTCAGCTTGCGCGCCAAGTAGAAACGCGTTTTGAACAACCGGGTCAATTCGCGAGCGATGTCGGTGTGGTTGTTCAGCGTGCTGGCTATATAGCCCAGGTCGAAGCCCAGCCGGATTTGCTTCAAATAACGCGCATAAGCACGCAGCAACGCTACATCGCGCCATGGCAAGCCCGCGGTGAGCACCAAGCGGTTAAACGCATCGTTCTCAGCGTCACCCTTAACAATGTGCACAAACGCATCTTGTAGCGTGTCATTGAGTTGCTGAATGTCCAGGTTCAAGCCTTCGCCAGCCGTAAAGGCGAAGTCATGAATCCAGAACTCACGGCCATTAACATGGCGCAAGCGGTATGGAAACTCGCCCAGTACGCGCAACCCCAGGTTTTCCAGAATCGGCAGCACATCAGACAGCGCTAATGGCGTGTCCGCGTGGTAAAGCTTGCAATGCAGCTCTTGACCGGCGCTCTGCCCCAGAGGTTGGTAGAAGCTCATCACCAGCGGATTTTTTTCGCTGAGGCTCATCACGTGCTGCATGTCGACCACGGCCGAATGCGCGGCAAAGCGCTCGCGATAACCTGCCGGGAAGCCTTTCGGGAAATCGGCCAGCACTTTGGTGCCATTGGCTTCGCCGAAGCTTTCAACCACTAAGCTGGCATAGTCGTCCTGCCAGCTGCGGCAAGCTTGAACCACTTCTTTTTCCAGCAGCAACGGATCAATATCTATCCGCTTTTTTGGATCAACCCGCAGAATCAGTTGCACCCGGGCCAGAACCGACTCAGAGAAGAACGTCCAGAACTCGCAGTCAGAAGCTTGCAGGCGATCCATCAGGACCTGCTGAATTTTCTGCCGGACTTCAGTGGAGTACACATCGCGCGGCACATAGGCCAGGCAGTAGCAGAAACGTCCGTACGGGTCTTTGCGCAGGAACACGCGGATCTTGTTGCGCTCCTGGATCTGCACAATCGACATCACGGTACTGAACAGCTCATCCACCGGGGTCTGGAACAAGTCATCACGCGGCAGCACTTCAACCACCTGCGCCAACTCTTTGCCCAGGTGAGCCTTAGCCTGGAAGCCCGAGCGACGCTCGATTTCAGCCACTTTGCGACGGATATAAGGAATAACCCGCACGCTCTCGCCGTACACCGAAGAGGTGTACAAGCCCATAAAGCGGCATTCCTTGACCACCTTGCCGTCGGCATCAATTTGACGAATCGACACGTAGTCCGGATACGCCGGGCGGTGCACACGGCTTGGGTGGGCGGCTTTGGCGAACGACAGCAGGGTCGGTTCACGCAGGTAGCTCACGGCATAATCTTCGATGCGCAGGTCTTCGGCAGTCAGCCCGGCGCGCAGCAATTTGGTCAGGCCAAGGAACGACTGCGGGTCATATTCGATATGGCCGCCATCCGCCTCGTCACGCACCACAAACTCTTCATAGCCCAGGAACGTGAAGTGGTTGCCCACCAGCCACTCCAGAAAACTCTTGATCTCGGCCTTCTCATCGGCGTCGACGGCATACGGGCAACTGTCGACACTTTCCAGCAATTGCTGAACCTTGGCCTTCATCGGTTCAAAGTCAGCGACCGCGATACGCACTTCGCCCAGAACCTGTTCCAGTTCCTTGCTCAGTACATTCAATTCAGCGGCATTCGAGCAACGGTCAATCTCCAGGTACATCAGCGATTCTTGCGAAATGCCTTCGCCGGTCGTGCCCTTGGGCAAAATTTCCAGCAACTCGCCCTTGCTGCCGCGACGAACGCTCAACACCGTGGTTTGCAGGGTATGGATGCTGTAACCGCGGCGGTTCAGCTCGGTGCGTACCGAGTCCACCAAAAATGGCAAATCGTGATGCAGCACTTCAACCGCAGTGTGGGTTGACTGCCACCCGTGACGCTCATAATCCGGGTTATAGACCCGTACTTGAGGGTGCGCCGGATCAAAACGCTCAAGCAGGCGCCAGGCCGACAGCGTACAGCCGGCGAGGTCGGACATGCGACGTTGAGTCAGTTCGTCCAGAGAAATGATGCCGAAGAACTGCTCGGCAAACAGGGTTACTTGTGGCAATGCCTGTTCACTGATGTGCTGGGCCAGTGCTGCTTGCAGTTGATGCTGGAAGTCGGCTTTGCTGGCTGCGGTGAAGAACGCCATCTGTGGTACTCCGCTTGGGCTTGTTATTGAGAGACGCGTCGCGTGCTGTTCCCGCGTGGGGAGCTGCCAATACTGTGCTCAACCTTCAGGAACACAGCGTGACAGGGAGGTGAAGCTGATTGCGGCCTAAGGGTCACATTCATGTTCCGGGATGGGTATCTGCAAAAACGACTGCCGGATAAACAGGCTGTGCCTTTAGAGATAGCTATCTGCAACGCAGCTTAACGACTGTGTCGCCCGGCCTGCTTGCGGTGCAGCGACATATTCGGTCATGGGGCGGCAATCTTATGACCCGCTCAAGAACAACCCTAGCACTCGAAAGTTATAAAACCTCATAAAAACGCCTTAATTTCCGTCAGCGTTATCAGAAATGACTTACACGCCATGGTTGGGTATTACTCAGAAACCAAGATTCACCCTGCATAAATCTGCGCAGGCTGGCAAAATCGGCTTTTTAGATGCGCAGCAAGCGCCAGGAATGACCTTCATGCAAATGACCACCGCCCTTCTGATGGCCAACCCGTGCGATGACGAAGAAGACAACATGGCCATGCTGTGCTGCCACAGCGACCAGGGCGAGATGTTTCTGATGAGCCGTTACCCGGACGAAGACGTACTGGAGATCACCCTTGGCGATGCTGATCCCTCGACCCTGGATGGGGTCAAGGTCACGCTCAGCGCCACTCGGGTGCTGATTGAAGTGGCGGCCGATGATACCGACGCGCTGAATGGCGCTGACCACCTTGAAATCTTGCATACCCTCGACAGCAGCGACTTGGCCGAGGTTGAAGAAACCCTGAAAAACATACTAAAGGGCACGGGCACGTACGTCAGCGAACTGAGCTAAAACCCCCGCTAGCCCCTGTAGGCGCCAGCGAGCCCTCAGGGGATATGCAAACCGACAGGTAGGCCCACCATGCGCCAACGCTTCGATGCCCACTGCCACATCATCGACCCGGCTTATCCGCTGATTCCCAATAATGGCTATGTGCCCGAGTTTTTCAGTGTCGATGACTATCTGGCACGCTCCCAACCCTTGGGCATCGTCGGTGGCGCCGTAGTATCGGGCTCCTTTCAAGGCTTTGACCAAACCTACCTGATTGCCGCGCTAAAGCGACTTGGCCCAGGCTTTGTCGGGGTGACTCAATTGCCCTGCAGCGTCACCGACACCGAGCTTGAAACTCTGAATCAGCAAGGTGTACGCGCCCTGCGCTTCAACCTCAAGCGCGGCGGCTCTGAACAGCTTGACCAACTCGAATCACTGGCCAGGCGCGTCTTTGAATGCGTGGGCTGGCATTCCGAGTTGTACATTGACTCGCGCGAACTGGCGCCATTACATGACCGTTTACTGCGATTGCCAGCACTGAGCATTGATCATCTGGGGTTGAGCCACGAAGGCCTGCCGAGCGTGTTGCGCCTTGCCGAACACGGCGTACGCATCAAAGCCTGTGGCTTTGGCCGGGTTGACTTTGCCGTGCCACAAGCCCTGAAAGCCATCCACAGCGCCAACCCGCAGGCACTGATGTTCGGGACCGACCTGCCTTCAACCCGCGCGCCTCGTCCCTTTGAAAACAACTATATAGCGCTACTTATTAATGCGATAGGCGAAGATGGCGCAGACAAGGCCCTGTGGCAAAATGCTCAGGATTTTTATCGCTTGGCCTAACGGCTGATCACCCGATCCCGACTCATCGCGATCACGCTGCCGTGTAAGGTCAGACACACGTTTTGCGGGCGATTGAAGACTTGCAAGCGTCTGGCGTGCCCCCTGTAAAACACGCCACAGATGAGCACAATTCTCAACAAGCTGCGGGTTTTAGGGTTTTTCCATAAAAAGCCTGACGGCGATTAGTCCGATCCACCTCCAATGGATTAAAGTATCGCCCCCAGCCCCGGCGTAACATTTACGCCGCCGGTGTCCTTTTCAGGAACAGTCATCGATGGAACATCGTGAAGCGCTATTGGCGCTGCGAACCTTTCTTTCAACGCAGATTCTTGGTCAAGAAAAGCTCATTGACCGCTTGCTGATCGCGTTGCTGGCTGACGGCCATATGTTGGTCGAAGGCGCTCCCGGCCTGGCGAAGACCAAAGCCATCAAAGAGTTGGCCGAAGGCATCGAGGCACAGTTCCATCGCATTCAGTTCACCCCCGACCTGCTGCCTGCCGACATCACCGGCACTGAAATCTATCGCCCCGAAACCGGGAGCTTTGTCTTCCAGCAAGGGCCGATTTTTCACAATCTGGTGCTGGCCGATGAAATCAACCGCGCGCCGGCCAAAGTGCAATCAGCCCTGCTTGAAGCCATGGCCGAGCGCCAGGTCAGCGTCGGGCGCAGCACCTACGAGCTGTCGCCGCTGTTTTTGGTGATGGCCACCCAGAACCCGATTGAGCAGGAAGGCACCTACCCGCTGCCCGAAGCCCAGCTCGATCGCTTTTTGATGCACGTCAAAATCGGTTTCCCGGACGCAGCCGTCGAGCGGCGCATTCTGCAACAAGCCCGTGGCGAAGCCCTCAACGGTGAAACAAAACCCGAGCGCCGGGTCAGCCAACAGGCCATTTTTGCCGCACGCAAGGAAATCCTCGGGCTGTACATGGCCGATGCTGTAGAGGAATACCTGGTGCAACTGGTGATGGCGACCCGCACCCCTGGCAAATTCGACACAGAAATGGCCGACTGGATTGCCTACGGTGCCAGCCCGCGTGGCTCGATTGCGCTGGACCGCTGCGCCCGAGCCCACGCCTGGCTGGCCGGGCGCGACTTCGTCAGCCCCGAAGACATTCAAGCCGTGCTGTTTGACGTGCTGCGCCATCGCATCATACTGTCATTTGAGGCCGAAGCCGCAGGTATTGACCAGGACCGCGTGGTGCAACGCATCCTTGATGTCGTAGCCGTTGCCTGACGATGAACAACCCCCTGCCCGCCGAACCCGGCATTCGCGTGACCCTTGCCGAACTGATCGAGATGCGGCATCGGGTGCGCGAAGTGCAACTCTTTTCCTCCCCCGGCCAACGCAGCCCTCTGGTGGGCTTGCACCACTCAAAGCTGCGCGGACGTGGGGTCGACTTCGATCAAGTAAGGGTTTATCAGGCCGGCGACGATGTACGCACCATCGATTGGCGCGTGACCGCGCGGACCCAGGAGCCGCACACCAAAATGTTCCATGAGGAGCGTGAGCGGCCGATCTTCATCCTGGCCGAGCAAAGCCGGCGCTTGTTCTTTGGCTCGGGGCTGATGTTCAAGTCCGTGCTCGCGGCCCAAGCGGCGAGCCTGATCGGCTGGGCCGCGCTGGGCCACAACGACCGGGTCGGTGGCCTGGTGTTCGGCGACCACGAACATTACGAAATCAAGCCCCGGCGCAATAAACAAAGCCTGTTGCAACTGCTTAACCGTCTGGTGCGGGTTAACCAGTCATTGCACACCGAAGTGCAGTCCGACCGCGATGCTTTGGGCATGGCGCTAATCCGCGCCCGCGAAGTACTGCGCCCCGGCAGCCTGGTGATTGTGATCTGCGATGAGCGCGCCCTCACCGATGCCGCCGAACAGCAATTAAGCCTGCTGTCGCGCCATTGCGACTTGATCATGTTGCCGCTGTCTGACCCGTTGGACCATGCCCTGCCCGCCGCAGGGCTGTTGCGTTTTGCCGAGCGCGGCGCGCAGCTCGAACTCGACACCCTCAACTATGATTTGCGCCAGGCCTACCGCGCACAGGCCGAGGCCCGCATCGCGCGCTGGGAGCTGCTCGCGCAAAAACTGCGGGTGCTTTTGATGCCACTGAGCACGCAGAGCGAAATGATCGAGCAACTGCGTGAATACCTGAACGCCAAACGCCCCGGCAAGCCGCTATGAAAGACCTTGAAAACCTGCAACCGCTGATCACCCCGCCCGATATTGGCCTGTGGCCACCGGCGCCAGGCTGGTGGTTGCTGCTGATCCTGATTCCGGCGCTGGCCTGGGGCTTGTGGTGGTTACGCCGCTACCTGCCCGCCAAGCGCCAGCCCCAACGTGTCGAGCAACCGCTAGACCCGGTGCGGCTGGCCGCGCTAGAAGAACTGGCACAGTTCACCAAGCCTTACGATGGCGCGCCTGCCGGTGCCTGGCTGCAACAACTCAACGGTTTGCTCAAGCGCCTGTGCCGCAGTCATTACCCCTACAGCCAGAGCCATACGCTCAATGGACGAAAATGGCTGGCATTTCTCGACAATCGCTGCCCCGCAGCAGGCTTGACTCGCTGGATGGTGTTGGTGGAAGGCGCCTATAAACCCGAATGCAAGCTCGATGACAAGGCCATTGCCGGGCTCAATCAAGCGGTTGAAACCTGGATTCGCAAACATGTTTGAATTTGCCTGGCCATGGCTTTTCGCCTTATTGCCATTACCCTGGTTGATGCGCCTTGTGCTGCCAGCCGCCGACAGCGGCGAGGCCGCGCTCAAAGTCAGCTTCCTGACCGATCTGGAAGAACTGACAAGACGCAAGGCACGCACGACCATGCCCTCTGTGCGTCAGCAAACACCCTATCTGTTGCTGTGGCTGTTGCTCTTAACGGCGGCAGCCCGGCCACAATGGCTCGGCGAGCCGTTACCCATCGCCGCCAGCGGCCGTGATCTATTGGTGGCCGTGGATGTGTCGGGCTCGATGGATTACCCCGACATGCGCTGGAAAAACGAAGACATCACCCGCCTTGATTCGGTTAAAAACCTGCTGGGCGACTTTCTCGAACACCGCGAAGGCGACCGTGTCGGACTTATCCTGTTCGGCAGTCAGGCTTATTTGCAAGCGCCTCTGACCTTCGACCGCCACACTGTGCGTACCTGGCTCGACGAAGCGCGTATCGGCATCGCGGGTAAAAACACCGCCATCGGCGATGCGATTGGTTTGGCCCTCAAGCGCCTGCGCCAACGCCCGGCAGAAAGCCGGGTGCTGATTCTGGTCACTGACGGCGCCAACAATGGCGGGCAAATTGATCCGCTGACTGCGGCGCGCCTGGCGGCTGAGGAAGGGGTCAAGATCTACCCGATCGGGGTGGGCGCCGACCCGGAAGAAAGCAGCGCCAAAGGCATGTTCGGCATTAATCCCGGCGTGGACCTGGACGAACCGGCCATGGAAGAAATTGCCAAAATCACCGGCGGCCGGTATTTCCGTGCTCGCGACGGACAGGAACTGTCAGCCATCAAAGACACCCTCGATCAGCTCGAACCAGTCGCCCAGCAGCCCACCCAGGCACGCCCGGCGCAAGCGCTTTATAGCTGGCCATTGGCAGGCGCCCTACTGTTGAGCGTGCTGCTGGTGATCCGCGAACTGTGGCCCAACAACCCACTGCAGCGCTTGCTCAGCAAGCGGCATTTTCTGCAACAACATCCGGACTGGCGCTCGCGGCTCAAACGCCTGCGCCTGCGCAGACGCCGATGAGCGCGCTCTGGCCTCACTGGTTTCGCCCTGAATGGCTGCTGGCATTGCCCCTGCTGGGCTGGCTGCTGTGGAAACTCTGGCATCGGCAAAAACGCGCCGGACGCTGGCAGATGATCCTGCCCGAAGCCTTTCATCGTGTGTTGCTCAGTGGCGGCAAGGGCCGCGACAGCAAACTGCCGTGGATTGCACTGGGGCTGGCCTGGCTGCTGGCGCTGTTCGCCTTGCTCGGCCCAAGCTGGGAGCGCGTGGAACAATCGGCGCAAAAACCGGCCGACCCGTTGGTGGTAATGCTCGAGTTGACCCCTGAAATGCTCGCCACTGACAGCTCGCCCAATCGCCTGGAACAAGCGCGACGCAAACTCTACGACCTGCTGCAAAGCCGCAGTGATGCGCAAACCGCCGTGATTGTGTACGCCGGCAGCGCCCACACGCTGGTGCCGTTGTCCGACGATCTGGCGACTAGCCGCAACCTGCTTGAAGCCGTCAAGCCTTCGATCATGCCGCAACCGGGCAATCGCGCTGACCTGGCCGTAGACAAGGCCCTGAAACTGCTGGACCAAGGTGCGCTGGGCCAGGGCCGCCTGCTTCTGGTCACCTCCTCGCTCAGCGAGCAAGAACGTGCAGGCATTCGTCAGGTACTCAATGGTCACACCCCGCCCCTGTTGATACTCGGCATCGGGACGCGCGAAGGGTCGCCGGTGGTCGAAGAAAACGGCGAGTTCCTCAAGGATGCCCAGGGCGCAATCCTTTTGCCGCGCCTCGACAGCCCGAGCCTTAAAGCCTTTGCACTGGACGTGGGCGGCCGCTATCGACAGGCACGGCTGGATGACGTCGACCTTCGCGGCCTGGGCTTGCTCGACGGCCCACAAAACTTGCGCGATGACGGTCAGACCTTGCGCCTCGACACCTGGGCCGACCAAGGTTACTGGTTACTGCTGCCCCTATTGTTGTTAGCGGCCTGCGCTGGCCGACGTGGCTGGCTGTTTTGTCTGCCCTTGCTGTTTATGCTGCCACAACCCAGCTATGCCTATAGCTTCACCGACCTGTGGCTGCGCCCCGACCAACAAGGGCTACGCCTGCTGGAACAGAAAAAGCCACTGCAAGCCGTTGAGCATTTCGAAGACCCGCTATGGCAAGGGCTGGCGCTGTACCAGGCCGGTGATTACACCGGCGCAGCGCAGCGCTTTGCCGAGGTCAACAGCGCCAGCGCCCATTACAATCGCGGCAATGCGCTGGCCATGAGTGGCGAACTCGAAGCCGCCATCGACGCCTACGAACAAGCCCTCGAATTGCAGCCGGACATGCAGGTCGCGACGCAAAACAAAGCCTTGATCGAGCAAATACTGGAGCAAAAGCGCGAAGAAAACCTCGCACCTGCGAACAAGGCCCCAGATACCGCGACCGAGCCCGAAGACACTCAACCCTCGATCAGCAGCAGTAGTTCCACCGCCACAGGCGAAACCGACCCGCATCAGCAAAGCAGCTCGGCAACCGACCCTGCCGCACATGCCAACACTGACGACTCGCTTGAGCCACCGCCGATACCCAATGCCGAGCCCGGCAGCGAACCCGATGACGAATCGACCACGCATCCGCCGGCGGCTTCAACCACACCGATGGATGACGAACGCCATCAGGCACTGGAACAATGGCTCAGACACATCCCCGACAACCCCAGTGAGTTGTTGCGACGAAAATTTTGGTATGAACAGCAGCAACATCAGGACACGCCTCAATGAATCGCCTCTGCGTTTTGCTACTTTTGCTCTGTTGCTGGACCTTGCCCGCCCATGCGCTCGGTCTGGTCGCCAGCGTTGACCGCGACCAGCTCAGTTCCGGCGAAACCGTCGAACTGACACTGGAGAGCAACGACGCGACCTTGTTCGGCAAGCCCGACCTGACGCCACTGGACAACCTGTTTGAGGTGCGCGGTACGCGACAGGTCAATCAACTGACCACGCTCAGCGATGACAACAAGGCCACCACCCGCTGGATTATCACGTTGCAACCCAAGCAAACCGGGACGGTGATCATCCCGTCGCTGCAAGTGGGTGATTACCACAGTTTGCCGATCAACCTGACCGTGACCCAAAGCAGTGCCAATGAAGCCGAACTGGCTCCGGTATTTATCGAGGCCAACCTCGAACAATCCAGCGTTTACGTACAAGCCCAGGCGATATTGACCCTGCGCGTTTACCATTCCGTTGCCCTGTACGACGACAGCAACCTGACCCCGCTGCACCTGACCGATGCCATCGTTGAGCAACTGGGCGAGTCGCGCACCTACGAAAAGATGATCAATGGTGTGCGCCATGGCGTGATCGAAGTCCGTTACGGGGTTTACCCCCAGCACAGCGGCGAATTGCTCATACCGGCGCTCACCTTCAGTGCCACTCAAGTCGACAGCCAGCAAGCCAATGCCCCCGCTCCGCTGGGACCAAAACCCGGAAAAATGATCCATGTGACCTCGTCTGACATCCCGTTGACCGTCAAGCCCAAGCCCGAGGACTACCCGGCCAATGCCGCTTGGCTTCCGGCCCGCAGCCTGAGCATGAGTGAGACCTGGAACCCCGAGCCGGATCACTGCAAGGTCGGCGACTCGTTGACCCGCACCCTCACACTCAAAGCCGAAGGCCTGTCCAGTGCTCAGCTCCCAGCGCTACCCGCGACCGAAGTCAACGGCTTGCGGCGCTACCCGGATTTGCCGCAACTGAGCAATCAAATTACCGAAAGCGGCCTGATCGGCAGTCGGGAGGAACGCGAAGCGCTGGTGCCGACCCGCGTCGGCCAGGTGGAACTGCCTGCCGTCGAAGTGGTGTGGTGGAACACCCACGAAGACCGACTGGAGCGCAGCTACCTGCCGGCGCGCACGTTACAGGTCGCGGTCAACCCCAATCTGGCCGCAGACAGCCCTGACAATACTGTCGCCATTGCCTTGAGTCATGACTCAAGCCTGTGGTGGTGGCAACTGAGCACCTTGCTGCTGGCCTGCACGACCCTGATTGGCTTCGGCCTGTGGTGGCGCGCTCGCTGGCAACCGGCAATTTTACGCGCCGCACAAACGGGTCCGAGCCCTCGTACGCTGCTCGACGACATCAAGCGCGCCTGCCTGGCCAACGACCCGCAAGCCACGCGTCAGGCACTGGATGCCTGGGCCCGGCAACAACCGGAAACCCTGGCCGAAATGGCCGCGCGCTTTGTGCTGCTGTCCGATGCACTGGACGGCCTCAACGGCGCCCTCTACAGCGAAACCGGCCAATACTGGCAAGGTGAAGAGCTATGGAAAGCCATTCGCAGCATCCCGGCCGCCGAGCGCGAACACGACGTAGCTGGCGAACCGAGCAGCTTACCGCCGCTCTACCCCAAATAATTTCAAGGTTGACCCTTAACCCTGCAGGAGCCAGCCCGCCTCGCGATCTTTTAAAAGATTGCAGCCCGCGGCAGCTCCCGCAGTGAATCCAACCGACATTGAAGTCTCTCTTTTAAACGGATTCTGTTATGCGCCTTTTTCACACCTCCGACTGGCACCTGGGGCAAAACCTCCATGGCCAGGAACGTGATTTCGAACATGCTTGCTTCCTGAGCTGGCTGCTCACCCAACTGGCCACCGAACAACCCGACGTACTGCTGATTGCCGGCGACATCTTCGATACGGTCAACCCTACGGTCAAAGCCCAGGAGCGGCTCTACGACTTCATCGTCAGCGCGCACGAGCAGCAACCCACGTTGACCATCGTGATGATCGCCGGCAACCACGACTCCGGTTCACGCATCGAATTGCCCACACCGCTGATGCGCCGTTTGCGTACGCACGCGTTGGGCCGGGTCATGTGGCTCGATGACGGCCAATTGGATGCCGAACGCCTGCTGATCCCACTGCCCGATGCGTCCGGCGAGATCGCTGCATGGTGCCTGGCGCTGCCCTTCCTGCGACCTGCCGAAGTGACCGGCGCGCACCTGGGGGATGATTACCTGCGCGGCATTGGCCGGGTTCACGAATGGCTGATCGAAGCCGCCAACGCCAAGCGCAAGCCAGGGCAGGCACTGATTGCCATCAGCCATGCGCACATGGCGGGCGGCTCGGTGTCGCAAGACTCAGAACGCAGCCTGATTATCGGCAACGCTGAAGCCCTGCCCGCCAGCCTGTTTGGCCCCAGCATCAGCTATGTCGCGCTAGGCCATCTGCACAAGCCGCAACGAGTGAACAGTGAAGACCGAATCCGCTATTGCGGCTCGCCTATCCCCTTGTCGTTTTCAGAAATCGGCTATCAGCATCAGATCCTCGACGTTACCCTGAGCGGCGAAACCCTGGTCAAGGTCGAGACGCGCCTGATCCCAAGGGCCGTCAACTTGCAACGTATTGGCCCGGCGCCACTGGCCGAAATTCTCAGCCAACTGGTCGAATTGCCCGACATTGACTTGCTGGCCGATACCCTGCGCCATCCTTGGCTCGAAGTACGGGTCAAGCTCGACGAGCCGCAGCCCGACCTGCGCCAGCAAATCGAAACAACCCTGCAAGGCAAGGCCGTGCGGTTAGTGCGCATTGCCGCCGAATACGCGGGTAGCGGCAGTCGCCCGGGGGATGACGACACTCAGCAGTTGATCGAGCTCGACCAACTGACCCCGCAAGAGCTGTTCAGCCGCGCGTGGCAAGACAGCTATGGCAGCGAAGCAGACGAGCAAACGCTCAAGGACTTTGCCGTGTTGCTGCAAGAAGTCCAGCTGGAAGGTGAACAGCCATGAAAATTCTCGCCATCCGCCTGAAAAACCTGGCCTCTTTGGCGGGTCCGTTTGAGTTGGACTTCACTGCCGAACCCTTGGCCAGTGCCGGGCTGTTTGCGATCACCGGCCCCACAGGTGCCGGCAAAAGCACCTTGCTCGACGCCCTGTGCCTGGCCCTGTTTGGTGCCGTGCCGCGCCTGAACAACACGGGCCGTGACGCCAAAGTCCCGGATGCCGACGGCGAGATTGCCACCGGCGACCCGCGGACCCTGCTGCGCCGCGGCACCGGCGAAGGTTATGCCGAAGTCGATTTTATGGGCATCGATGGCCGTCGCTATCGAGCGCGCTGGGAAGCCAACCGAGCCCGCGAAAAGGCCAATGGCAAGCTGCAAGCCAGCCGCCAAAGCCTGCGCGACCTGGACAGCGACCAACTGCTGGCCAGCCAGAAGAGCGATTACAAAGTGCAGCTGGAGTCACGTCTGGGGCTGAACTTCGAACAGTTCACCCGCGCCGTGATGCTAGCCCAGAGTGAGTTCAGCGCCTTCCTCAAGGCCGACGACAACGAGCGCAGCGAGCTGCTTGAAAAACTCACTGACACTGCGCTGTATACCCGTCTGGGCAAGCGTGCATTCGACAAGGCCAAAGAGGCCCGTGACGTGCACAAGCAATTGCAGGATCAGGCGGTCGGCGTGACCCCGATGGAGCCACAAGCCCGCGCCGAACTGGATCAACGCTTCAGCGACGCCCAACAGCAACTTAAAACCCGGCAAAGCCAGCTCAAGCAGCTCGAACGGCAACACACATGGCTCAAAACCCTGGGTGAACTGCAAGAACAGCAAAACAGCGCTGCCGAGCAATTTCAGCAGGCGCAAACCCTGTGGGACGGTCAAGCCGAGCAACGCCAGACCTTGGAGTTGCTGGAGCAACTCGCCCCCCAACGTCATCAATTCGCCCGTTTGGTCGAACTGGACGCGCAACTGAGCCCGCTGGCCGAACACATCGCTGTACACCTGCAACAGCAAACCGAACGTGCCCAAGATCAGACCCGGCTTGAACAAACACTCCAGGACGCGCAACAGGCTGCCAGCCGCGCAGAGGCCGAACAGCGTGATGCTGCACCGCACTTGCAAAAGGCGCATTTAGAACAGGCCACCCTCAGTCGGGTGACGCAAACACTCAACGCGCAACAGACGCTCAAGCAGCAGACTGAAGTGGCCTGCGCCGCAGGGCAAAAAGCCCTGGACGCGTTGCTTGAACGCCAGCAGCACAGCACTGAACGCCTGGCGCTGATTGCCACGCAACTTGAGCAAAGCACTGCGCTGGCGCCGCTGGCCAGCGCATGGGACGGCCATCGTCGCGGGCTGCAACAGTTGGTGCGCTTAAGCAACACCCTCAGCAAAGGCCGCGAAGAACTGCCCGCGCTTGAGCAACGCGCCAGCGAAGCGGTCCAACAACTCAACACGCTCAACAGCACCCTGGAGATACTGTTCCAGGAAGCCAAAGCCGAACCGCATGCCGTCAACGAGCAAATCCAGACCCTAGGCAGCCTGTTGGCCGAGAATCGCCAGCAGCAACGTGCCTTCGAAGAGTTACAACGCCTGTGCAGCGGCCAGTTAGCCCTTGAAGCACGCTTGCAGGCGGTGCAGCTCAAGTTGCAAACCCTGCAATCCGAGCGCGAACACCTGATCGAGCAAGGCACCCAGACCAAAAAAGCGTTTGAGGCCGCTGAACAGGCACTTAAGGTTACCCAGCAACTGCTTGAGCGCCAGCGTCTGGCGCGCAGCGCCAGTGTCGACGAGTTACGCGCGCAACTGCAAGACGACCAGCCCTGCCCGGTTTGCGGCAGCCATGAGCACCCGTATCACCAGCCAGAAGCGCTGTTGCAGAGCCTGACGCGCTTTGATGAGCAAGAAGAAGCCACTGCGCGCAAGGCGGTGGATGCACTCAAGGAAACACTGATTCAGTTGCGTGAGAAAGTCGGTGGCGTGAACGCTCAGCATCGCGAGTTTTTGCAACAGCACCAGCAGATCATCGACGAACAGCAGGCCTTGGCCCCAAGCCTGGAAGCGCACCCGCTGTACACGCAATGGCAGGCACAGGACCCCGCCAAGCGGCAAGCCTGGCTGACGCTGCGCCTGAGCCAGTTGCAACACAGCATCTCCCAGGACGAGCAGCGTCAAAACACCCTGCTCACCCTGCAAAAAGAAGCCGCGAAGTTGCAGCAGCAACTTCAGCGCTGTAACGAAGCCAGCCAACTCGCAAAACAGCAGTTGAGCGACCAGCAACAGCACCTCAAAGCCGACAGCGCGCGTTTTGAGGAAGAGCTGGCCGGGTTTGCCAACATCCTGCCCGAGGCCACCGTCGCAGCACTGCGTGAGAACGCTGCTGGCGCTTTCATTGCCCTTGATCAGCAGGTGACGCAGCGCCTGGAACAGCTCGACCAGCAACGTGACGAACTGTCCGAACAGGCTGAGCGGACCCGTCGGATCGAGCGCGAACAGTACCAATACGCCAGCCACACCAAAGAGCTGGAGACTCTGCAACGCAGCGTGGCCGAGTTGCTCGAACAGCAACAGGCCAGCCAGCAGAACCTCAAGCATTGGCTGGGCGAACACAGCCGTGTCGAGCACTGGCAGCAACACCTCGAACAGGCCGTTGAGCAGGCCCGCAGCACTCAGGCTCACGCCAGCGAAGCCTTGCAAGCCGCCGCCAAACAGTGGGTCCAACTGGCGGCCGAACTCAAGGCTCAACGAGAGCGCCTGGACGCGCTGCAACAGGAACACGACAGCTTGAGCGCTCAGGTTGCGCAATGGCGTGCGCAGCACACGGCACTCGACAATGCCCGCCTGCAACAGTTGCTGGCCTTGGACGACACGCACGTGCGTGACTTGCGCCAGCAACTGCAAGCCAGCGAAAAGGCCGTGGAGCAAGCGCGCGTCCTGCTGCAAGAGCGCGAACAACGTTTAAGCCAGCATCAGGCCCAGGCCAATGGCAACCTCGATGCGCAAGCGCTGGACAATGCACTCAATGAACTCAATGCATTGCTTGGCGCCAGCGATCAACAGCTGGCTGAACTGCGCGCCCAGCAGGCTGAAGACCAGCGGCGCCAAGAGGCCAATCAGGCCTTGGCACAACTCATCGCCCAGGCCTATGAAGAATGGCAGCGCTGGGCACGCCTCAACGCCCTGATCGGCTCGGCAACGGGTGACACCTTCCGCAAAATCGCTCAGGCCTACAACCTGGATTTGCTGGTGCACCACGCCAACGCTCAGTTACGCCAACTGGTGAAGCGCTACCGCCTCAAGCGCGGCGGCAGCATGCTCGGGTTGTTGGTGATGGACACCGAAATGGGCGACGAACTGCGCTCGGTGCATTCACTGTCCGGCGGCGAAACCTTTCTGGTGTCGCTGGCACTGGCGCTGGGTCTGGCCTCAATGGCGTCCAGTACGCTGAAAATCGAGTCGCTGTTTATCGACGAAGGCTTTGGCAGCCTCGACCCCGAGTCGTTGCAATTGGCGATGGACGCACTTGACGGTTTGCAAGCCCAGGGCCGCAAGGTCGGGGTGATTTCCCACGTACAGGAAATGCACGAGCGCATACCGGTGCAAATCCAGGTGCGCCGTCAGGGCAATGGCTTGAGCACCGTGGAGGTCAAATGAGTGAACACGTGCTGTATTCCTTCCGCCGCTGCCCGTATGCCATGCGCGCGCGTATGGCTTTACGTTACAGCGGCGTGCCGTTGTCGATTGTAGAAGTCAGCCTCAAGGCCAAGCCCGCCGAGATGCTGGCCCTGTCGCCCAAAGGCACGGTACCGGTGCTTGCCTGTGCTGATGGGCAGGTGATCGAACAGAGCCTGGAAATCATGCACTGGGCCTTGGCCCAGCATGACCCGGACAACTGGCTTGGCGCGAACAGTGCATCGCTGATAGAAGAAAACGACCAGCTATTCAAGGTCAATCTGGATCGCTACAAATATGCAATTCGCTACCCGGAGCAGCCAATGGAGCATTACCGGGTGCAAGCAGAGCAATTTTTGCAGCGCTTGGAAGAGTTGCTCGAACGCACGCCGTACCTGGCAGGCGACACCTTAAGCTTGGCGGACGTGGCACTGGCGCCATTTGTACGCCAGTTCGCCCACGTTGACCGTGAGTGGTTCGAACACGCGCCCTACCCGCTCCTGCGGGTTTGGCTGGAGCGGTTTTTAGCGTCTACGTTGTTTACATCGGTGATGGCTAAATCGCAATAAATCCATAGTCGCTGACGAGGAACGAAGGCTGTGATCGACGGCGCAGCCTCGTTCCTTGGCAGCGACTAAACGTCTGTGCCACGCAGCATGCTTTGCAATACTCCGTCACGGCGGATCCAACCGTGGAACAACGCCGCCGCCAGATGCAGCAGCACGGTAAAAAACAGCAAATACGCCAAGTACGTATGGGCCTTGCGCAAAAAGGCAAAGGTTGTGGGGTTAGCCGGCAAAATCGATGGCAGTTGCAAGGCGTTGCTCAGCATTACCGGATCCCCAGCAGCCGAGATCATGGCCCAGCCCACAATCGGCAAGGTAAACATCAGCGCGTAGAGCAACACATGGGACAGCTTGGCGGCCAGCACTTGCACGGCAGGCAAGTCGGCAGGCAACGGCGGTTGCCGAGTCGAGAAGCGCACAAACAGGCGCACAACCACCAACAGCAAAATGGCGATGCCCAAGGGTTTATGAAGGTTGAGCAGCCATTCATGGCGCTCGGAGACCGATGCCGCCATACCCGCGCCGATAAACAGCATGGCAATGATCATCAACGCCATCAGCCAGTGCAGCAGGCGTGCCAGGGGCGCGAAATGCGAGGTGGGTGTGCTCATGGACGTTTCTCCTGGGAGAGCTGGTCAACTTCACTGGTTCGGCGCAGATAGGAACTGGCATAGGCGGCTGATCGGGCGGCCAGCAAGGGGTCTGCCGAGCCTTCGATGCCACTGGGCAAAATCAGCGGGTCATAGTTAATGTCGCGGCACTCGCCAGTGTTTTGCGGCTCTGCTCGTTGCAGAACCAATGTTCCCGCATTCAGCACCTTGCGCTCGACAGGCCAGGGTTTGCTCGCATCATTAATGGGGTCGCCCGCCTCGGCCAATGTCAAGTTGAACTGCCATTTCAAGGGGCTGACCGACAAGCGTTGCGCCAGATCTTTTTCCAGATAATCCGCTTCGTTGGGCGCACTCGCGCCTGCAGCGTCCTGACCTTCAGGCACCACGCCCCAGCGCACAGCCTGACGCTGCCCTCGCGCATTCACCAGATAGAAGGCATTGATCCCGTTGTAAGTTTCGGTGGCGAAACTGGCAGAGGGCCTGGCTGTTTTAACCCACTGCAAAAAGGGCCCGGTTTCCGGGTGGGCAGCAAAGAATGCGGGCATGGCATCGGGCTTGGGCTTGCCGGTAGCCGCGTCCGGGGCACCGGCTTGCAACATGGCATAGAACGCCTCGGGCGTGCCCACCGGGAAGACCGGCATGCTGTTCATACCGGTTCGCCATTGCTGGCCATTGGCTTGGGTGAAACGCAACGCCAGACTGCGAATCGGCACGCTGCTGTCAGGCGCGTAAGGGTTGCCGCTGGGCAAGGCAAAACGCCCGACTACCGGCGTGCGACCTGTTTGAAACACTTGGGCAGTGGAAAGCGACTGCACAGTGCCATTGCTTTCGAAATAACCGATCACGCACATGCCCTTGGCATGATTGCGTCGATACCCCGGGTGCACACCGTTGTTGTGCTCCAAGGCATTTACCAGGGTTTTGGGGCGCAGTCGCTGAGAGTCCAGGGTGCCGTTGACGTAAAAAAACGTGCCGGCAATGGCCGCCACCACTGCCCCTATACCCGCCAGACGCAGCAACACGCTCGCTGGGCCCAACGCAGGTTTGACGGGCCGCCCAGGCGGCAATTGATCTACCATGTAAGAACTCCGAGGCCACGGGGCCATCAGGTGGATGACCTATGAGACGCAGGCCGATCAGGCTTATTCCCGCAGAGCCACGCATATTTTTAAGCGCTTTATTTTCACGCGCCGGGAATAACCCTTAATCCTAGTCGTCTTCAGGGTTCCACCCCCACTAACAGACCAATGCCGTGCAGGTCCCCATGCCCCCATTTGACGAGCAACTGCGCGAACTCATCCCGCGCCTAAGGCGCTTTGCGCTGTCGTTGACGCGTCACTCCAGCAATGCCGATGATCTGGTACAAGCCTGCCTGGAGCGAGCACTTGGCAGTGTGGCCAGCAAACGCCCCGAAGGGGATTTGCGGGCATGGCTGTTTACCATCCTTTATCGCCAATTTATCGACAACCATCGGCGCTCTCGACGCTACGCCCGCATGCTGGAGTTCTTTACCGGTCGCGACGATACCCAACCCTCTACCGAGCGCACGGTTATCGCACAATCGGCGCTGCAAGCGTTCGATCAACTGAGCACCGAACAGCGCGCCCTGTTGCTTTGGGTATCGGTGGAGGGCTTGAGCTACCAGCAAGTCGCGGACATTCTTGAGGTGCCTATTGGCACCGTGATGTCACGTCTTTCACGCGCGCGTCAGGCGTTGCGCCTACTCAGCGAAGGCGAAATCACCCGCCCTGTTTTGCGGAGACTGAAATGATCACCACCCCACCCAGTGAGCGTGATTTGCATGCTTACGTTGATCATGCGCTCAGCGAGCCAGAGCGTCAGCAGGTTGAGCTGTATCTAGAGGCACACCCCGAAGTCGCAACCAAAGTCCATGCCTGGCTGCACGACGCTCAAAACCTGCGGACGGCGTTACAGCAGACCTTGCTGCAACCGGCCAATCAGGCGCTTGATCCTGCGGCCATTCGCCAGCGTCAGCGTCGGCAATCAGCGCGCCACTGGGCAACGGCTGCGGTGCTGTTGATTGCTGTGAGCGTGGGAGGCGTGGGCGGCTGGCAGGCCAGACAGATGACATTGAGCCCCCACCTATTACCCATGTCCGATGCGCTGGCGGCACACCGCATGTTTGCTGAGCAAGGTTTTCTGCCCGCCGACTATAAAGTTGAGCAAAGCAGTGACATGCAGGCCTGGATGGATCGTTATTTCAGCCACGCGCAGCCTTTGCCAGACTTGAGTCGTGCGGGATTTAAACCGGTCAGTTGCCGTTTGCTCACCACCGATCAGGGCGGCGCAGCCATGGTGCTGTACGAAAATACCCAAGGGCAACAAATCAGCTTTTACATTCGTCCGCCTGGACCGCAGAACACCTTGCTGCCTCGGGGAAGTCGACGCGATGGCGATTTGCAGGCCGAATACTGGTCAGGCACCGGTTACAACTACGCCATGGTCGGACCGGCAGAAGGCCCGACTGCGCAACTGTTGAATACCGTGGGATTTTAAACGGGTAAAGAGAACTTACTGTAGGAGCGAGCTTGCTCTTACAGAGATTCGGGGTGTACTGACGTGCGCAATGTAACAGCAGCAAAGTAGACACGCCATAGTCAGGCCCGGCGAATAACCAGCCAACCCAACTATTGCTGGCCTTCAATCGGACTTCATAGTCCAACGCTTACAGGCCGAACTGAACCCCTCTAATACTGCCTCCTTCACCGCATTACCTACTTACAAACTGAGGAGGACATTAAACTTCTCAGGCATTTAATCGAACTACCCTTTAAGTGACCACTCACAACACAAACTGTGCAAGGACTTGCCATGAATACAAAAAAAGGACAGGGACTGTCCAAATTTGGAATGTCGTTAACATTAAGCGCGGCACTACTGTGCAGCCAGGGAGTCTGGGCTAACACTGGCGAAACGCTCTTACATAGTATCGAACCGGAACAGTTAGCACTCATGGTGGGCGCAGAGTACGCGAGCGTCGCAGAACTGACAGAAAAAATGGATCGAGGGAGTTTTAGCTCCGTATTACTGGTCAAGTACCTGCTCAATCGTATTCATTCGCTGGATAAAAACGGCCCCTCTATTAACGCAATAATTGAACTAAACCCAGAAGCATTGGCCATTGCTGCTCTGCGAGATCAAGAACGCCGCTCCGGGAAACTCCGGGGACCTTTGCATGGAGTTCCCGTGCTCATCAAGGACAATATTCAGACCTCGGATAGCATGCAAACCAGCGCAGGGTCTCTGGCACTGGTAGGTCAGCCCGCCACTCAGGATGCATTTATCATCCAGCAATTACGTAAGGCGGGGGCAATCATTCTTGGTAAAACCAACCTCACCGAGTTGGCAGGCTTTCGTGACCCCGCTATTCCGAGCGGCTGGAGCGCACGGGGTGGGCAAACTAAAAATCCTCATAAACTATCAGCGGACCCTTGTGGCTCCAGCACGGGTGCAGCGGCCGCTGCTGCAGCTGGCTTTGCTCCATTGAGCGTAGGTACGGAAACCAATGGCTCCATTCATTGCCCTTCGTTCATGAATGGTGTTGTGGGCTTAAAGCCTAGCCTGGGTCTTTTAAGTAGATCCGGCATCATCGTTACGTCGCGAAATCAGGACACTCCCGGGCCGATTACACGCACGGTACGTGACGCGGCCCTTCTCCTTAACGCCATGATGGGAAATGATTCGGCTGATCACGTACAGCGCCCTAACACCGGGGTGCCAACTGACTACACCTCCCGGCTGAATACGACAGAACTGAGTGGTAAACGAATCGGCTATCCCAGCCGCTATGCACCTGGAAACTCGGAACTCGATCTTGATCTCAATTTTTCACAGGCATTAGAAATAATGACCCATGCTGGCGCAACGCTTATCCCCGTCGAAGAACCCAGCTATGAGAACTCGAACTACATGGAGCGCTACCAGGAGTTTTTGTTCATGGACTTAAATCGTGAAGCTCCGGGCTAGTTCAGTTCCCGACAGGGGATGCCTGTCAATACTATTGAAGCACTCATTGCCTTCAATCAACACACGCCTGGCGTGCCTGTGTATGGGCAAAGCTCTGTCTTGTCTTTCATTAATACACCTTACAACGAAACTCAATACAACGAACTTTGGACAACACTTAACACGCGCAGTCGTCAGGCAATTGATAACGTGTTAGCCGAACACTCCCTGGATGCACTGGTTGATAGTTCTGAAGGTTTTACCCCAACGATTGTTCCGGTCGCTGGCTATCCGGGCATAACAGTACCTTCAGGCATTGATGAGCAAGGCACATTGAAAGGTCTGTATTTCTATGGAGCGCGCTGGAGCGAAGCAAACTTACTGGGGCTGGCCTACAGTTACGAGCAGGCCGCCCAAGCACGGTTAAACCCGACATTTGCCCCTTGAAACTTCTCCAGCGTGCCCAACAGCAAACCAAAAGCTATCTTATTCAAGCGTATGTTTGAGAGTCCAGTGCAGCAAAGAAGTCGATACTTTGCTGCACTTATTTATTGGGCATCGCCATCGATTTCTGTCTCTTATCACGTGATGGGTGCTGACTGGCAAGGTTACGGGGCCAGAGATGACAGAAAATACGATGTCAGGCTCACGGCTCCAAAGGTAAAAAACGCTGAGTGAGCATTGTTTTGCTAATGTTTGCGTAGTGGATTTCCGGTACTCGTTCACCCGGCCTGGCCTTGGCTTCCAGGCTTTGCTTGCTAGCCTTGCGCTGATGCCTAAGTTTGAAATGGGCAGAACTCGGTGCGCTCGCGGCGGTGTCTAACTGCACGTAATGCAAGTGCGCGTACCACAGCACCTGATTATTGGTGTTGAGTACCTGATACTCCTGAACGTAATCGTTGCGAGGTCCAAACATTTTGATTCGCACGCCCTCCTTGACCAGCCGGACCTCATTTTTTTTCAAAAGGAACTCAACGACAGGCTCGGTAGGCGGCAAAGACTTCAAGACCCAAATGGCCTGTTCACGCAGTTTTTTCGCCCCCTCGCGCAGACGATTACGCAGAGACTGTGGCGTACCGGGTTTAGGTTTCTCTGCGTGAAGCTCTGTTGCGAAGTCACGCTCTATTTCATTCGCCAAGCCATCTAGTTTTTTGGCGTCACCTTCGAGAATTTCTTCAAGCTCCAAGGGATATTTCGAGTTTTTGGCATACACCTTGATCCGATTGATTTGGGGATCTACGCGCCCCAACTGCTCATTACACTCACTGCGGATCACCCCGATGGTACGCTTTGCAGGCAACACAGCCACAGGTTCTACCACATCCCATTGGTCGGGTGATGACTCGCGAAATGTCAGCTTTGGTCTAGCTGAGACAGGACTGAGCGACCTGTCCAAAGGGCCACCCGACATAAATTCGCCCACTTCAACCACTTGCGTTCCGGGGCCGGCCGAACGGGGAACACCAATCAAGATCCCATGTTTTCGAGTTCTGATTATTTTCGAGGCCTGCTGAGTAGAACGCGAAGGGCCAGGTTGCTCGGGCAACCATTCGTTCTCCTGGCGGAGTTCTTCGGTCAGTTGTTTTTCGCACTTGAGGCTTAATTCCTGGACCATTTCAGCCAGACGGTTGAAATCACCCAGATTGAATTGTTCACCCACCTCCAAGTGCAAAATGGCCAATGCGTCGTGCGCTCGCGCGTAACGTTGCTGAATATCCAGCAGCACTTCGACTCGTTCCGCATGACTGAACAACTCGGGCTCTATCAACTGCGCATGTGACTGCACGGTGAACGTCAGCGGCCAGACAATTTCGACCAGTGCATGCCACTGCGCACTGAAGGGTGCCTTGGGTACAAGATCCGCCAACGTCAACATGTGGGTTGTCAAAAAATCCAGCTCTGTGGCCAATCGAGACTTACCCTCTGCCAGTGTCACCGTAGGCATCACTGTACGGGCACTCTCTTTGGCCATGCTAAAACCAACCCTGGGCGACTCACGAAGTACCTGCAAGCAGATGACTTGGGTCCGGAAGTCCTCCAAGTGCTTTTTTTGAGCGTTGTATAAATCGCGCCGCATATTAATAAAGCGTTCCACATCGTTGATGGCCAGCGTTTGATAATTGGCCTCCATAAACTGTGGATGGAGGTCGATAAGTAACGTGATTAAGATATGTTGGGCATACGCGATATCAGAGGCAATATTGAATAGGGTCCGGTTGAAGTTAGCCTCCTTTAAATGGTCCTGGGGGTGTTTGAGCAAAGCGTGTCGTTCGTGAAAGTTCTCTTTCTCCAGGGTGTATTCAATTTTTGTTTTTTCCAAAAAGGTTCTGAAATGTTTGATCCGCACCGTTTTTTCAAGATAGGTGAGGGTCTGGGCAGTCGCGCCACTGTGGGTTTCCTTGACCCTGGCGCGTGCTGCATTAAGTTCGGTGTTGACCTGCGACTCCCTGCGTCCCATCGCCTCGTATTTCTCGTTTAACTCTTTGATTCGCTGATCACGGGCCAGGAGCTGAGCGGTTGCCTGTTGACGTCTTTTCGGTCCGCCACCGCGCAGATACATGCCCGTATCAAACTGCCAAACCCCTTCACCGTTGGATTTAAGCCAAGGGCCTGTATCCAGAGGGTCTTTAGGACTCACGACCACCACGCCCTCATCTTCCGGCGACACTTCATAGCAAAAACTATTGATCAAGGCATGCCACTTACCGTTTACCACGTAGAGGCCTTTATTCGGGCCGTAAGCAACGGGAGTTTTACCTTCAGGAAACGGGGCGCGGTTTTTATCCAGCCAGGCTAATTGAGCAAAATTGAAGTGAATCGCCGGATTCTTGAACCAAGAAAAATCCAGAGTACTCAGCTGATTGCCAACCGGTACATCCGAAAAATAAACCTGACCTTGTTGGACGTTAACCTCAACAGGGACCGTGTTCTCATTATTATCAGTCTCCAACAACCCACCCTCGGCAGAAAGTAGTTGAGCGTCATCGGAGGGCGAGGAAGTCAGAGCAGGCGTGTGCGCCACATGCAGCAATACCAAAGCGATATTAAAGAACAAATCAATGATGGCGGGTGCCTTGGTTCTTTCGTCATCACTCTCAAGCGCCTTGAAATCCTGTTTCACTGCCGACACGGTGAGCAATAACCAGCCGGCAACGGCAATTGGCCCCCGCAGCACAGGTAAAAACGTGTTTAACAGTAGCCATCCGCCTTCTTTAAGGCTGGCCCAACGACTTTCACTATTGGAAACAGATTGCCGATCAGCCATAAGCGCCAGTGCCAAGGCACTTTCGCGGAACACATCATGTTCAAAATGGGTACTCAGCGGTCGATGGTAAAAAATACCGTCCGCATTCGATGGATGAGCGCCGGGACTCAAATGACCAGAGGTATAAGCAGCACGGACTGCATCGGGTAGCCAGTGGAGCACACTCTCACGCAGCGTACCGGGCGTGGAAATTGCCTGATGCATTGCCTGCGCCGAAGGGTACTCAATCAGGACTTCTTTAAACAATGGCCGATAAAGCACACAACGGCCCATAGGCTCAGCACCAAGGCCAATAACAAACATGGCGCGGACAAAATCCGGGGCTGTGCGGGGTGTTTTGAGCAACGCCAAGGGGTAAATAACAACCGACTTCCCATCCAGCACTCTGACATTCGGATCACGTTGCATAAGCGCGGCAATACAGCGGTAACCCCACGACGTCATTGCGCCCTGCTTGTTCAACACCCTTTCAAGGGCCTGCAGGGGTAACGCTGCCCGTAGTTGATCGGTAAACAGCATTTCACGTCGCTGAGCTTCGGGCAGGTCGTCTATCAATAACTGTTTTATGAGCGCCGGATACTGGCCCCCCACATCGACCCGCTGAATCAGTGACTTGATATAAGCAGGCGTCATCCACCAATCCTGGATCAATTGATTGTGCTTATGGGTGATCGTCATATGCCCGCTCGGTATTGCTATCAGGTTTTGCAAGGCCAACTCGGTAAGCGTGTATTTGACATGTGCAACGACTCCAGCGGTATTTAACGGGCCTGAAACCACTGCGATATCGATTTCGATGTCATCCGAGTAGTAGCCGGGCGCCAAGGGTTGATCCTTGAGCATTTGTTCGCGCAGCACCTTTGACGCATAGCTGTGCAAGTCAGGGATACCTTCATCAAATACCCGACCTTTGGCTTTACGCATGACATTAGCCAAATCGATCATGTGCGAACGATAGGCAAATCGGTCACTGACGCTGGCATTTTTCAGCCAGTCGGGCAGCGCTTGCAGTACACGGCCCAAGGGCTGCGACCATGCCTCATTTTCATCATCAAATACGCAGGCTGGATCACTCATTAGCCATAACTGGCGTTCGAGACTGTCAAGGCCAGGCCTGTCTTCTGCCAACGCTTCTTGCAGGGCTTTTATACGATCCAGTTGAAGATCGAGCACAATCATGGCTTGAGTCTGCAGCAGATCGTCATCCGCTTCGTAACGCTTCCAGACCAGGGATTGAACCGGGTTCAAAGGACTAATAGTTCTGCCTAAGTACCGGCCATATGCGCTCAATGATGCAAAGGACTCTATATGACCTGATGGCTTGCACGCCAAGACGTGTTCACGTTCCTCTATGGGGTACACGACCACTAGGTCGGGTACCAGATACTCCACACGCTTGAGACCGACATTGGCCTGCAACTGCGCGAAGTAAACCCGTGGCCGTGTGCGCCCCAGCAAGCGCATGCGATCGGTATACAACGGGTACTTGAACACTTGACGCAGCACATCGACCTGTTCGTCACTCAACCCTTCGGCGGTATTGGCATAAGAGATCATCAACTCGCCGAAGAAAGTTCCCAGCCAATGTTGCCGACTGCGATAGCCGTCGACAGGCTGGTTCCAATAATCAACCAATGCTTGTTGGTAGCCCCACCCCCAATCGCGCACCACCTCACGTATCGACTGTTCGACTCGCGTCATTGCTAAAAAAGGGGGTGTTTGGCGTGTGGGGTCATTGCCATCAACCCGCTCTGCCAAATAGCACTGCTGCTCTTCATAGAAGGTGTAATTAATGGGCGTCCCGAGCGCGATATGCTCAAGCACAGCCTCAACTATCGGCTGCTGACGAGCCACGTCCAGCGTTGCTTCAGCTTCATCGACCGTCCAGATGATTTTTAATTGATCGAGGTGAATCGGCGTTATTGGAGGATTGAATTTTTTTTTCAGCGATTTCTCGAGCAAAGCCCTTACCACGCGGCGCAATGTGGGGCGATCCGAGAAATGCCGGGCGACCGCTTGTGTCAGTAAGGAGAGTCGGCTTAATGGTTCTTGAGTGCCTGAGGGATTTGTCATGGGGCAAGTTCATTCCAAATGAAGTGTTGCGAGCTGCTAGCCCGCAATCGAACTTCATTTAAAAGCACGCAAAGCCCAAACCTGCGGTATCCCTTTATACCTCTGGTTTTGCCCATTCATGTTTATCCAGCGCAAGGGGCAGACCGAGAACACGAGTCATCACGCGTCGAACGAAAAAGTGGGCTGAAGTGCAAGTGATGCAGGCACCCCCTCAAAAGTACGCGGGCCTCATCCTGCCCATCCCCCAGCCCCGGTATAAACGGGCTCACTCACGCCAAACGGTGATGTTCACAACTGGGTTTCAGGGCCTGACGCGGCATAGAAGTTGACGCTTTGCTGCCAATACTTTTGGGTATAGGCCATGGACTTTTTGTCGCTAGCCACCGGACAGGCGCTGGCTGACAGGGCCACAGTGGCGGAGATGGCAGAAGCAGAGATGACGGAAAAAAGATTGAGGTTCATGGCGATGCCCCTCGACGATTCAGTTTGCTTGCCTGTTCAGGCCGTGGAACAAACTGACCGCCAAGGGTCATCACGCAGAAATTCACTCTAGGGTCTGTTGATGAATTTCACGTCTGAAGGTGCGTCCATTACCAGCTTTTGCAGGGTTTTGCCCAGCTTGCCGGTGCTCGGATCACGCTCTATCACTACGATGTCATTGCTCATCTGGTTGGCGATCAAGAGGAATTTACCATTGGGGCTCAAGGTAAATTCACGCGGGTGATCACCGTCGACCGAACGACGCTGGATTTCGCTCAACTCGCCATTGGCCGGGTTGATGGCGAAGACCAGAATCTCATTCGCCTTGCCGCGATTGGTCACGTACAGGAACTTGCCGTCGGCTGACGCGTGCAAAGCGCCCGCGGCACGATTCTGCGCGGGCATACCGGGGGCCAGTTCCAGGGCCTGACGTTGCTTGAGTTGGCCGTTGTCATAATCAAAGACAAAGACCTGAGCGCTCATTTCGGTGGTCAGGTAAGCATGCTTGCCGTCCTTTGAGAACAACAAGTGGCGCGGCCCGCTGCCCGCTGGCAGCTCAATGGCCGCCGGTGTTGCGGCTACCAGTGGGTGTTCCGGATTGGCCACCGGGTCGTATCGGTATACAAACACTTTGTCTGCGCCCAGATCACTGGCGTACACAAACTTGCCATCCGGCGAAGACACCACTGAGTGCACGTGAGCCGACATCTGGCGCTCGGGATTGACCCGACTCGCTTGATGGCTGCTCATTTGGGTGACGGGTTGCAACTGGCCATCTGCGTTGACCGGCACCACTGCCAGGCTGCCACCCGGATCGGCATGCACGCCATAGTTGGCCACGAACAGGTATTTTCCATCGCCACTCAGGCTGGAATGCGTCGGCTCTTCACCCAAGGTCTTGACCTGATTGATCAGGCGCAATTCGTTGGTTTTAGGATCAATGGATAGGCTGCTCACGCGCCCCACTACATCGGCCTGGCCTTGCCCATTTTCGTTAACAGCAAACAACTGGTTTTGGTCTTTGGACAAGGTCAACCACGACGGGTTGGCGGACTTGAACACTTGCAGCGGCTGCGGGGTGATGTGGCCACTTTCGCTGTCGAACTGCAACCGGTAAATACCTTGGCTTTTACCTTGGGTATAGGAACCCACCAGCAGTTCAACGTCACCACCCGGCGCGGCGTAGGCCGACATTGCGCCTACACTTGAGGCCATCAACAAGGGCAACCATTTAAGCTTCATCAGGCACCTCAGAGTCATCGTCATCATTGCTCGCGCGCAATGCGCTGAGGCAAATCAGGCGGTGTTCACCCGAGTCGCCGGTCAAGGTCCAGCTTTCTAGCGCCTGGTCATAAACCGCGGCGTCAATCTGTTGCGGGGTAAAGCGCCAGCGTTTATTTGCCCGACCATCCATGGCCTCAATGTGCAGTCCATTGTCATCCAGGGCAAACTCAAATGCATACAGTGCGTCAATTTCCAGCATGTCGCTGGTTTCCAGGGCTGCACGCAAGGTCTGGTTTGGATCACTCATTCATCAATCACCTGTAGGAAAGGCGTAATGATAGGTCAAAGACGAACACTTACCCACGGCTGTTTGTTCAACGAAGCGCTGCGCCCCGGCAAGAACGTGTTTACACCACACTGTCAGGGGGCGTTTGTCCCTTGAGTGCGCAGTGCAAATTGTGTGCTGCGGTGCGCGCCATCAATGCCCGGGCTTCGACTGTTGCCGAGCCGATATGAGGCAATGCCGATAACCGGTTCAAGCGCAACAAAGGCGAATCCGCTGGCAGGGGTTCCTGAGCAAACACGTCAAGCCCGGCCGCGCGAATGCCACCGCGTTGCAACACGTCGATCAACGCCGCCTCGTCCACTACCGGCCCGCGAGACACATTAAGAAAGATGCTGTGCGGCCCCATCTTCGCAAACTCGGGGGCACCGATCAGGTGACGGGTTTTCTCTGAGAGCGGCACACACACGCAAATAAAGTCAGCTTGCGCCAGCAATTGATCCATCTCGAGCCGTTGCGCGCCCAACTCCTGCTCCAGCGCCGGCTTGTTCGATTGCCCGCTGTAGATGATCGACATACCAAAGCCAAAGTGACCACGCCGGGCGATGGCCGCGCCAATGCGGCCAAAGCCAATGATGCCCAGGCGTTTGCCGTGGACATCGGTGCCAAACATTGACTCGGGAATGTTTTTTTCCAACCACAGACCCTGACGAACAAGATCGGCCATTTCCAGCGCTCGGCGAGCCGTCATCATCAGCAACAAAAACGCCGTGTCTGCGGTCGTTTCAGTGACGGCGTCCGGGGTGTTGGTCAGGCGAATGCCATGCTCACGCAGGTAGTCCAGGTCGTAGTTGTCAAAACCGGCCGAGACGCTGGCAATCACTTTAAGGCGTGGAGCCTGCTCCAGCAGTGTGCGATCGAGCTTGAGGCTCGCGCCCAGCATGGCGTCGGCCTGGCCCAGCGCGGCCATAAAGCGCTGCTCATCTGCACCCAGCGGGTCCGGGCAATAGGTCACGTTGTAGAGGTTATCGAGTTCAGCCAGCACATCTTGCGAAGACACTCGGCTGAAAATAAGCACATTAGGCTTCATGTTTACGCTCATTGAACCGTTCATTGATTAACCCGGTAGTAGCGGGCAGGAATCGCCCAAATCACCAGCACCGTGGCCAGTACACAGACGCCACTCAACACAAACAAAGCCGGTGTGGCGCTGCCGCTCAGGTCCTTGATACGGCCCACCATAAAGGGCGCTATGACACCGCCCAACTGGCCCAGCGAGTTGATCAGCGCAATCCCGGCAGCGGCTGCCAACCCGGTCAGAAAGCGCGGAGGGATGGTCCAGAAAATCGGCATCCAGGCGATGATGCCGGTCATGATCATGCTCATGCCCACCATCAATGGCAGCAACTGGCCTGGGAAGCACGCGCACAGGAGGTAACCTGCGGACGTCAGCAAGGCACAACCGGCCATGTGCCAGCGCCGCTCGGCGCGTTTGTCAGAACTGTTGCCGATCAACAGATTACCCGCCGCGGCTATCAGATAAGGAATCATCGTCAGCAAGCCGATATCGAACGTATCCGCCACGCCAGCGCTTTTGATCAGTTGGGGCATCCAGAACAACAACCCCGTCAGGGCCATGACCAGGCACAGATAAATCGCTGACATGACGTAAGTGGTTGGTTGTTTCCAGACATCGGCAAAGGTGCTCGATGACTCGGTTTTCGGCTCACTGGCCATGCGGGCCAGCATCACCTGTTTCTCGTCGGCCGATAACCATGGCGCGTCTTCGATCTTGTCACTGAGCAGCCACAGCACCACAAGACCCAGCACCACCGAAGGCAAACCTTCCAGCAGGAACAGCCACTGCCACCCTGCCAGCCCGTAAAATCCATCAAAGTGACCCAGGATAAAACCGGCCAACGGTCCTCCGACAATGCCGCACAAACAGATGGAGCTTTTGAAATAGGCATTGACCCGCGCCCGGCGATTGCCTGGGTACCACTGGGTGAAGTAATAGAGCACCCCCGGAACAAACCCGGCTTCCATCACACCGATCAGAAACCGCAAGGTGTAGAACCAGAATTCGTTGTGCACAAACATCATGCACGCCGAGGTAATGCCCCAAGTCACCATGATGCGGGCGATCCATACGCGGGCGCCTATCTTGTGCAACAGAACATTGCTCGGCACCTCGAACAGAAAGTAACCGACAAAGAACAGGCTGGCGCCGAGCCCATATACGGTCTCGCTGAAACCCAGATCACTTTGCATCTGCAATTTGGCGAAACTGATGTTAACCCGGTCCAGGTAGGCAAATAGAAAGCAAACAATGAACAGCGGGATAATCCGCCAGTTCACTTTGCGGTACAGCGCATCGTCCAGTGATTGCGTGGTAGAAAGCGTTTCAGCAGTCATGGCGCACCTGTTGATTATTATTTTAGGGCGGTTCAAAGAGGGTGTTCGAAGCGCTGCCGCGCCCCTCACAGGGCAGCGGCAGGCTGAAGGAGCAGATCAGCCAATCGGGCTGACAGTAAACTGGCCATCAACCAGGCGTTGAATACCCAGTGGGTTGGCGTTTTTAAGCGCCTGTGGCAACAGGCTATCTGGGTAGTTCTGGAAGCACACGGGACGCAGAAAGCGGTCAATGGCCAACGTACCCACTGAGGTGCCGCGAGCATCGGACGTGGCGGGATACGGGCCGCCATGTACCATTGAGTCGCACACTTCGACCCCCGTCGGGTAACCATTGAGCAGGATACGACCCACTTTTTGCTCAAGCAGCGGAGTCAACTCACTGAACTGCTGAAAATCGTTCGCCTCACCGATCAGGGTCGCAGTCAGTTGGCCGTGCAGGCCATTTATCGCGGCACGCAGTTGCGCCTGATCAGCGACCTCGACCACCACCGTCGTGGGGCCAAACACTTCCTCTTGCAACACTTCATCGCCTTGCAGCAGCAGGCTGACATCGGCCTTGAACAGCTGCGGACAAGCCTGACTGCCCTGCTGCGCCAAACCCGCCAGATGCTCAATACCCTGATGGGCCAACAGCGCGTCCAGCCCCTTTGCGTAGCTGCGCAGCGTGCCGGCATTGAGCATGGTTTGCGCAGGTTGTTCGCTGAGGTGGCCCGCCAACTGCTCGATAAAGGTGCTAAACGCATCGGAGCGGATTCCGATCACCAACCCTGGATTGGTACAGAACTGACCGCAGCCTTGCACCACAGAGGCTGCCAATTCACGGGCAATCGTCTCGCTGCGTGCCGCCAATGCCTGGGGCAGAACGATGACCGGGTTGATGCTCGACATCTCGGCAAACACCGGGATGGGCTGCGGCCTGGCGGCGGCCATGTCACACAACGCACGCCCGCCTTTGAGCGAGCCGGTAAACCCCACAGCCGAAATAGCCGGGTGTTTGACCAGCGCCTCGCCAACGCCTGATCCGTAGATCATGTTGAACACGCCGTCCGGCATCCCAGTGCGTTGCGCCGCACGAATCAGCGCATTCGCGACCCATTCAGCGGTCCCCATGTGCCCACTGTGCGCCTTGAACACCACCGGGCATCCGGCAGCCAATGCCGACGCCGTATCGCCGCCCGCGGTAGAAAATGCCAACGGGAAATTACTGGCGCCGAACACAGCGACGGGGCCCAGACCAATTCGGTACTGACGCAAGTCCGGGCGCGGCATCGGCGTGCGATCCGGCAGTGCCTGATCAATCCGCGCGCCATAGAAATCCCCCCGACGAAGGACGTTGGCAAACAAGCGCATCTGGCCACTGGTACGACCACGCTCTCCCTGAATCCGGCCCGCAGGCAGTGCTGTTTCACGGCACACCAGGGCAATAAACTCATCGCCCAGCGCATCCAGCTCGTCTGCAATGGCCTCTAGAAATTCGGCACGGCGTTCAGCGCTCAAAGCCCTGTAGGCCGGATAGGCACTGGCCGCTGCGGCAGCGGCACGATCGACTTCTTGCAGGGTGGCTTGGTGAAATTCATACGCCAGGGTTTCGCCGCTGACGGCATCCACACTCTTGACGATGATGTTGCCTTCGGCACTGCGTTGGCCGCCGATGTAATTGTGTCCGAGAATCTGAGTCATAACGTTATCCCTTTAAAGTGTGCCAATCGCGCCGGGCTTGAACACGGCGTCTACAGGTTCAACGCCATTGATCAGAGGAGCACCGAATTCAGCCTGGCTGATTTCAAAACGATCCCCGGGCTGCGTGCGGATACCCGCAGCAAACGACAGGGTGGCGGTGCCGAAGAAGTGAATATGCACATCGCCGGGGCGCAAGAATTGACTGTATTTAAAGTGGTGGTATTCAAGGTTTTCCAGGCTATGACACATGTTTGCTTCGCCACTGAGGAATTCGTTTTCCCACAGTACATGGCCGTCACGGATGATCCGGCTGCTGCCCGCCAAGTGTTGTGGCAACTCACCTACCCGCAGTTCTGGACCAAATGAGCAACTGCGCAGTTTGGAATGAGCCAGGTACAGGTAGTTCTTGCGCTCCATGACATGGTCAGAGAACTCGTTACCTACCGCAAAACCCAATCGATAAGGCTTGCCGTCGTGGCCAATGACATACAGGCCGCCAATCTCCGGCTCTTCACCGGCATCTTCGGCAAATGGCGGCAGCGGGAACGCCGCACCGGGGCGCACCACCGTGCTGCCATCGCCTTTGTAGAACCATTCCGGTTGTACGCCCGCCTGTCCCGCAGCCGGTTTGCCGCCCTCGATACCCCATTTGAAGATACGCATGGTGTCGGTCAATGTGGCTTCGTCACCCGCCTGCTGATGCATTTTGTCGCGCGCCGAAGCGCTGCCCAGGTGGGTCAGGCCGGTGCCGCTGATCAGCATGTGAGCCGGGTCTGGATGATCCAGTGGCGGCAAAATTCGCAACTCGCTCAGCAATGTCTGGTAATCATGAGTCTCACCCAGCCCCTGCGCTTGCACCTGCTGCGCCAAGTCGGTAGCCGCCTCAATCGCCGCCAGTGCGAGGTCACGCACGCTGGTTGCGCCCTGCACTTCGCGCACTTGGCCCGCCTGCACTAAACCGACGCGTCGCTCACCGTTGTTCAATTCAAACTGCACTAAACGCATAGTCATTCTCTCTCTTGAAATTCAATTCAGCGCTGGCCGACCGGACGGGCACTGGCTGCAAATTCGCTGGATTTGAGTGCGTGTTTACGCTCAAGCAGGCGGTACACCACTGCGGTCAGGAGCAACCCGAACACCATGACGCCCGACAGAAAATACAGGCCCGAGGCCAGGTTGCCGGTGTATTCCTTGAGCGCCCCGATCACGAACGGGCCGATATAGCCACCCAGGTTGCCGACCGAGTTGATCAAGGCAATCCCGGCCGCAGCACTGGCCCCGGCGAAGAAGCGCCCCGGCAACGTCCAGAAGATCGCCGTGCAGGAGAACAGCGAGAATGCCACCAGGCACAACGCCGCCAATTGCAGCACGGGAACCGTCGACCACGCACTGGCGAACAAGCCGAAGGCACCCAACATATAAAGCACCGCCAAGTGACCGTAGCGGTCATTCAAGCGGTCGGAACTGCGCGGGATAATCAGCAGGCCGATGATGCCGAAGATGTACGGTACCGAAGACACGAACCCGGTGGTCAGGTCGCTGCCGCCAAACTGTTTGATCAGCGTCGGCAGCCACAGGCCCAGGCCATAAATACTCAGGGTCACAGGTAGATAGAACAGCGCGAGCAGCAAGACACGCTTGTCTTTAAGGGCATGCAGCGGATTGCCATGACGGGTCTGACCATATTCCTGCAAGTCTTTTTCAAGCTCACCGACCAGCCAGTCCTTCTCGCTCTGGTCCATCCATTTGACCTGTTGCGGGCCATCCGGCAAATAACGCAGCACTGGCCAGGTCAACAGAATGGCGGGCATCCCGATCATGATAAACAGCCATTGCCAGCCGTGCAGACCGAGCACACCGTCCATGCCAAGCAGCCCGCCAGAGACTGGCCCGGTAATCATCATGGCGATGGGTTGCGAGAGGATAAACAACCCCAGAATCTTGCCGCGATGGCGCACCGGAAACCATTGGGTGATGTAGTACAGAACCCCTGGGAAGAAGCCCGCTTCAGCCACACCCAACAAAAAGCGCATCACATAGAAACTGTGCGCACCTTGTACAAAGGCCATGCCAATGGTGATAGCCCCCCAGGTCAGCATGATCCTGGCGAACCAGCGCCGGGCGCCGAAACGCTCAAGCATCAGGTTGCTGGGGATCTCCATCAGAAAGTAACCGATAAAAAACAGCCCTGCGCCCAGACCGTAAGCCGCATCACCAATGCCGATGTCGGCGCCCATGTGCAGCTTGGCAAAGCCCACCGCAGAGCGGTCTACGTAAGCAATCAGGTACAACAGGATCAGAAACGGAATGAGTTTGAGCGTAATACGACGAATAAGCCGGAGTTCCTGGCTCATGAGATGGTTCTCCCATTGTTTTTGTTATGGCACCTCTGGAGTGGCCTCAGGCACATAGACACCCGGATCAGCTCTCAGCTGGGCGGACTATATAGTATTACTATTTAACCAACAACTCTTCCAATCAGGCTTTATTAAGGCTAATTTAGGCTTATCAAAACGTATTAGTCATACAATAAGAGAGCCTGCCATGTCTGATAAAACCCCTCCCCTGCGTTCCGCCCAATGGTTTGGCAGCGCGGATAAAAACGGCTTCATGTACCGCAGCTGGATGAAGAACCAAGGCATTGCCGACCATCAGTTCCAAGGCAAACCGATCATTGGTATCTGCAACACCTGGTCTGAGCTGACCCCGTGCAACGCCCATTTCCGGACCATTGCCGAACATGTCAAACGCGGTGTGATTGAGGCTGGCGGGTTCCCCGTGGAGTTTCCGGTGTTCTCCAATGGCGAATCCAACTTGCGCCCGACCGCCATGCTCACGCGTAATCTGGCGAGCATGGACGTGGAAGAAGCGATTCGCGGTAACCCGATTGACGGCGTGGTGCTGTTGACCGGCTGCGATAAAACGACCCCGGCCCTGTTGATGGGGGCTGCCAGTTGCGACGTGCCGGCCATCGTGGTCACGGGCGGGCCAATGCTCAACGGCAAGCACAAAGGCAAAGACATCGGCGCCGGTACTATCGTTTGGCAAATGCACGAGTCGTACAAGGCAGGCAATATCAGCCTCGACGAATTCTTGTCTGCCGAAGCCGGCATGTCCCGCTCGGCGGGCACCTGTAACACCATGGGCACCGCCTCGACCATGGCCTGCATGGCCGAAGCACTGGGCACTTCACTGCCACACAACGCTGCCATTCCGGCGGTCGATTCGCGCCGCTATGTACTGGCCCACATGTCAGGCATGCGCGCCGTGCAGATGGTTCGAGAAGATTTGCGACTGTCCAAAGTGCTGACCAAAGAAGCCTTTGAAAACGCGATCCGGGTCAATGCGGCCATCGGCGGCTCGACCAACGCTGTGATCCACCTCAAAGCCATTGCCGGGCGCATCGGTGTCGATCTGGAGCTGGACGACTGGACCCGCATCGGCCGTGGCACACCAACCCTCGTTGACTTGCAGCCTTCGGGGCGCTTCTTGATGGAAGAGTTCTATTACGCAGGCGGCCTGCCTGCGGTGCTGCGTCGTTTGGGCGAAAACAACCTGATCCCGCACCCGAACGCCCTCACAGTCAATGGCAACAGCCTGTGGGAAAACGTTAAGAACTCACCCATCTATGGCGACGACGAAGTGATCCGGGCAATCGACAACCCGCTGGTTGCCGACGGTGGCATCTGCGTATTGCGCGGTAACCTGGCACCACTGGGCGCGGTGCTCAAACCCTCAGCTGCCACCCCAGCCCTGATGAAGCATCGTGGGCAAGCGGTCGTGTTTGAAAACTTCGACATGTACAAGGCTCGCATCAACGACCCGGCGCTTGAAGTCACGGCCGATTCGATTCTGGTGATGAAAAACTGCGGACCCAAGGGTTATCCGGGCATGGCCGAGGTCGGCAACATGGGCTTGCCAGCCAAACTGCTGGCCCAAGGCGTAACCGACATGGTGCGCATCTCGGATGCGCGCATGAGTGGCACCGCCTACGGCACCGTGGTCTTGCACGTTGCCCCGGAGGCCGCCGCTGGTGGGCCGTTGGCTGCGGTACAAGAAGGCGACTGGATTGAACTCGACTGCGCGAGCGGGCGTTTACATCTGGATATTTCAGACGCCGAACTGGTCGCGCGCCTGGCCGATATTGAGCCCCCGCAAAAACTGCTGCTTGGCGGCTATCGCCAGCTGTACATCGACCATGTGATGCAGGCTGACCAAGGCTGCGACTTCGATTTCCTGGTCGGTTGCCGGGGTTCAGAAGTACCGCGCCACTCGCACTGACGGCTGTGCTTGAGGCCACGTCCATAGACGCGGCCTCGTTGCATGAGCAGCGTTATGTCAGCTTGATCACAACCTTTGCGCCCTTCGCCGACTCAGGCAAATGGGTGATCCCTAACGCATCAATGGTGCGCGTCTGGCTGACACCATCAATAATCGCGGTATAAAGCCGGCTCACCAGCGGTTCAAGTATTTCGCTGTCCAACATCTGCACCACCAGAACCACGGGTTTGGGCTGGACAATCGGATGCTGCATTACCTCCATGACACGCTGATCGCGTACCGCCTTATCGAACTGCCCCCAGTTAAAACAATTTGCCTCGGGCTTGATCAACACCCACTCCCCACTCTCGACTTGCTGCACCACCTGCGAGTCAAAATTGAGCATCATAGCGCTGCGTAATGACTGCAACCCCTCGATTTTTTGCCCTGCGCTCAAATGCTGCTGCACCACATCACGGGCTTCTTTGGCGCTAAAAGCGTGCTCCATATCCCATAGAGATGCTTGCCGGGCACTGATCAATTTCATCCCTGACGATCACCTTCCCAAGTGTCCCAGCCCGATGTTCCGGCCACTTCATGGCGCCAAACAATGTCCTGATACGCAAACTTCACGGTTTCCAATTGAGTAAAGTGCGCGGTCTCCAGCGTCTGGCAGTGCGGCATGATCAGATCGACAGCCGTAATCACCGCGTTGCGCAACTCCATGGTGTAAAAATGCTCAAGCCCGGCGCTGCCGGACGGGCGATACCACTTCACTTCGCAGACACTCAGTTCCTCCCCATTACACAGCGCGGTATTAATCAAGGGCGACGATTTATCGATGACCTTGGTAATGATCAACGGCTTGTGCATGCGCTGCCCCGCTTTTGCACCATTGGGCACGAAGATACCGTGACTGAGCGCCTGAACCAGAATCTGATCTTCGCGCCCCTGTTGCCAGGCATTGCCAAGCGATTCTTTGCCCAGTGCGCCTGCGCTGATAAGGCCTTGGGCGTTTCCTTTGATAGTCAGGTAAGCAGGTGTTGGCATTAGCAAGGTTCCGTTGTTTTAGATGGGGTTAGAGAAGTGGGCGTTTCGGGATTAATCTTCATGGCTGGGCACCCAAGGACGGGATAGAGCCAGAGTTATCAGGTAGCGCTCTTCATTAGGGCGCTTATTATCCTTAAAGCGATGCAAAAGTAGCATTACTTGATATTTATCCTCCGCTTGCCAAAATGCTGTTCCACCCTTGTTGATGTCCCTGAATTGGGTGCGCCATTCGGGGGTATCTTCAAAAGCATAATTATTTCTTCGCGAGGTTAAATGCCACCCCTGTTGTCGCCATTGATCCTGTAAGTCCAACACCACTTTCAATGCATCATCAAGCAACAGCGGTTCTATTTGTGGAGACATGCGGATGTCACGCACTCGCTCATCCACAAAATTGATAGTAAAAAAGCGGGCCAAGGGCGTGGTAAATCCATACTTCGGATCTATAAAACGCAAACGCGCATCGGAATCGGGAATGTGGAACCAGATTTGGCCAGGGATGGCTGGGTCTATAACTGCACTTGATCGCTGTCGCATATCCTCCCAAGGCTCGTCATAGATCAAGGCAATTTCGGGCTCGTCAGATAGCACTTGCATAACCCAACGCAAGGATAAAAATGCTAAGCATGCGAAGACAGTAATACAGAACACTCGACGCCAGCCGCTGAAACACCATTGAAAACTCACAGAGAAGGCTCGATAACGACTATTTCTCTAATTGATTGCTCCAGCGCACCTCGGTTTGTATTATTCAACATCTGGTCAAAGCGCTCAGCGGCATCCAGAACAAAGATCAATGGCTTATGCATACGCGGCCCCGTTTTGAACCATTGGGCACGAAGATACCGTGACTGAGCGCCTGAACCAGAATCTGATCTTCGCGCCCCTGTTGCCAGGCATTGCCAAGCGATTCTTTGCCCAGTGCGCCTGCGCTGATAAGGCCTTGGGAGTTTCCTTTGATAGTCAGGTAAGCAGGTGTTGGCATTAGCAAGGTTCCGTTGTTTTAGGTGGGGTTAGAGAAGTGGGCGTTTCGGGATTAATCTTCATGGCTGGGCACCCAAGGACGGGATAGAGCCAGAGTTATCATGTAGCGCTCTTCATTAGGGCGCTTATTATCCTTAAAGCGATGCAAAAGTAGCATTACTTGATATTTATCCTCCGCTTGCCAAAATGCTGTTCCACCCTTGTTGATGTCCCTGAATTGGGTGCGCCATTCGGGGGTATCTTCAAAAGCATAATTATTTCTTCGCGAGGTTAAATGCCACCCCTGTTGTCGCCATTGATCCTGTAAGTCCAACACCACTTTCAATGCATCATCAAGCAACAGCGGTTCTGTTTGTGGAGACATGCGAATGTCACGCACTCGCTCATCCCCAAAACTGATAGTAAAAAAGCGGGCCAAGGGCGTGGTAAATCCATACTTCGGATCTATAAAACGCAAACGCGCATCGGAATCGGGAATGTGGAACCAGAAATGGCCAGGGATGGCTGGGTCTATAACTGCACTTGATCGCTGTCGCATATCCTCCCAAGGCTCGTCATAGATCAAGGCAATTTCGGGCTCGTCAGATAGCACTTGCATAATCCAACTCAGGGAAAACATTGCAGCGAGTACCAACAGGATAAAACACAAACTTCGACGCCAACCCTTGCAGTAAAAATTTATAAAGTTATTACTCATCGCGGATTACCCAAGGTCTGGCTACCTCAAGAGTAATGAGATATCGCTCTTCATCAGGGTGTCTAGAGTCTTTAAATCGGCCTATATCCAACATGATGTAATACTTATCACCGGCTTGCCAAAAGGTTCTCCCTCCCTTGTTGATGTCGCGCAATTGGGCGCGCCATTGCGGTGTATCAGCCAAAGGGGGATCACTCTCTGGGTTGATAACAAACCAGCCCTGCTCACGCCATTGATTTTGTAAGTCCAACACGACCTTCAGGGCGTCATCCAGCAACAGAGGCTCGATTTGCGGTGACATATGGATACTGGCCACTCGCTCATTATCAAAACTGATGGTAAAGAAGCGGGCTAACGGAGTAACAAATCCATACTCCGGATCAATGAAACGCAATCGGGCGTCCGACTTGGGTATGTGAAACGCATAGCGGCCAGGTATAGCAGGAGGGATTAAAGCACTCGAGCGCTGCCGCATGTCTTCCCAAGGCTCGCCATAGATCAGAGCAATTTCTGGTTCGTCCAATAGCGCTTGCATAACCCAACTCAGGGTAAAAAGTGCAGCGAGTACCAGCAGGATAAAACATAACCTTCGACGCCAACCCTTGCAGTAAAAGCTCATACAGTTATTACTCATCACGAGTGACCCAAGGTCTGGCTAACTCAAGAGTAATGAGATATCGCTCTTCATCAGGGTGTCTAGAGTCTTTAAATCGGCCCATACCCAGCATGACGTAATACTTATCGCTGGCTTGCCAAAAGGTTCTCCCTCCCTTGTTGATGTCGCGCAATTGGGCGCGCCATTGCGGCGTATCAGCCAAAGGGGGATCACTCTCTGGGTTACTGACAAACCAGCCCTGCCCACGCCATTGATTTTGTAAGTCCAACACGACCCTCAGGGCGTCATCCAGCAACAGAGGCTCGATTTGCGGTGACATGCGGATATTGGTCGCGCGCTCATTTTTGAATCCTATGGTGAAGAAGCGAGCCAAGGGCGTGACAAATCCGAATTGCGGATCTATAAAACGTAAGCGAGCGTCTGACTTCGGCATACCGAACCAAAGTTCATTCGGGATAGCCGGGCTAATCTCTGCACTCGAGCGCTGCCGCATGTCTTCCCAAGGCTCGCCATAGATCAGAGCAATTTCTGGTTCGTCTGATAGCGCTTTTATAACCCAACTCAGGGTAAAAAGTGCAGCGAGTACCAGCAGAAGAAAACATAACCTTCGACGCCAACCCTTGCAGTAAAAGCTCATACAATTATTACTCATCGCGAGTTACCCAAGGTCTGGCTACCTCAAGAGTAATGAGATATCGCTCTTCATCAGGGTGTCTAGAGTCTTTAAATCGGCCTATATCCAACATGATGTAATACTTATCGCTGGCTTGCCAAAAAGTTCTCCCTCCCTTGTTGATGTCGCGCAATTGGGCGCGCCATTGCGGGGTATCCGCCAAAGGGGGATCACTCTCTGGGTTGATAACAAACCAGCCCTGCTCACGCCATTGATTTTGTAAGTCCAACACGACCTTCAGGGCGTCATCCAGCAACAGAGGCTCGATTTGCGGTGACATGCGGATATTGGTCGCGCGCTCATTTTTGAATCCTATGGTGAAGAAGCGAGCCAAGGGCGTGACAAATTCGAATTGTGGATCTATAAAACGTAAACGAGCGTCTGACTTCGGCATACCGAACCAAAGTTCATTCGGGATAGCCGGGCTAATCTCTGCACTCGAGCGCTGCCGCATATCTTCCCAAGGCTCGCCATAGATCAGAGCAATTTCTGGTTCGTCCGATAGCGCTTGCATAACCCAACTAAGGGTAAAAAGTGCAGCGAGTACCAGCAGAAGAAAACACAAACTTCGACGCCAACCCTTGCAGTAAAAGCTCATACAGTTATTACTCATCGCGAATTACCCAAGGTCTGGCTACCTCAAGAGTAATGAGATATCGCTCTTCATCAGGGTGTCTAGAGTCTTTAAATCGGCCTATATCCAACATGATGTAATACTTATCGCCGGCCTGCCAAAAGGTTCTTCCTCCCTTGTTGATGTCGCGCAATTGGGCGCGCCATTGCGGTGTATCAGCCAAAGGGGGATCACTCTCTGGGTTGATAACAAACCAGCCCTGCTCACGCCATTGATTTTGTAAGTCCAACACGACCTTCAGGGCGTCATCCAGCAACAGAGGCTCGATTTGCGGTGATATATGGATACTGGCCACTCGCTCATTATCAAAACTGATGGTAAAGAAGCGGGCTTGCGGAGTAACAAATCCATACTTCGGATCAATGAAACGCAATCGGGCGTCCGACTTGGGTATGTGAAACGCATAGCGGCCAGGTATAGCAGGAGGGATTAAAGCACTCGAGCGCTGCCGCATGTCTTCCCATGGTTCGCCATAGATCAGAGCAATTTCTGGTTCACTTACAAACCTTTGCGTAATCCATTGCAGAATTACGGCAAGCAAAATAGCAAGAAGCGTGATGCTCACTCCACGACGCCATGAACCGAGATTCAGTCGCAATGTCATGGCGCGACCACAACCGCAGCAATCTCGTTGATTGATTGAACCAGAGCCTTACGATTGGAATCATGCAGCATCTCGTCGAACCGCTTTGCCGCCTCGAGTACAAACGTCATTCGTTGCTGAACATCAGCCAGGTTTGCAAAGGGGCTGTCATCAAAACTGATTGTGCGATCATCATCGACACGCTGGCACTGGCTGGAAAGAGTCAACTCGATGGCTTGAGCTACGCCCGAAGGAAAACCTGTTACATACGAAGCATGATTACCACGCAACAGTCTGACTAACTGTGTGTCTCCGTAAATACTCGGCTGAAGAATGTTTCTCTGTTCGTGAAATGCAAAAAACTCCACGCTTTTGGAAATATCGCCCGTTTCAATCGCAGTAAAAGCCTGAAGTATTTCGTTGTATTTCCGACCAAACCGCAACTTGTCCTGACCAACAGGCCAAAGCACCGGAAACTTAAGGTGGCCAAAAATATTCGCTCGCTTACTCAAACACGTCTTCAACTCCTCAAGCCCACGTTTTTTATAAAACGCATGCAGCGGAAAAATATCTAAAAACAACGTGGTATTACCCAATGCCATCATGTCGTACACATACTGGAACTGTTTCTGGGCAATGGTTTGCGGCTCACCCAAACGAAGGTCCACAGGCATCAAGTTTTTGTCTGAAGCCTCATCATATGCATCGCGTAGTTGGTTTTCTTCATCACCAGGAAGCTCGAAGTGCGACCCTTTACTCCTCACCGCCAACCATTTTTTTCTTGCAGTGAACTCATCCTCGATTTTGCCAATCGACTCAGAGGCATGCAGCAATCCACACCCCACCTGCTTGGACGCAAACGCCGCCAAACCGGCCCATTGAAAGCGCTCATCATGCAGCCACAGGCGTGCATACGCGGCATTGATGGCGCGGTTACGGGCGATGGGGTCTGCAATGAGGGTGCCGCCGGGGGCGACTATTTCTTCGGCTTCGCGCTGGAAGATCCGCCAGATGCCTTCACAGGTCAGAATCGGCACGTCGGTGACTTCAGTCATGCAGCCGTAGACTTCAACGAAACGGGTCTTGCACTCAGAAAGCGGAATCGTGTTCTGGTTCAAGAGTTGGGTGTCGCACGTTTGGTCTTTGAAACACTGGGTCATAGGCCGCCTCCTCCAAGGAAGCCGCGACCCTATCAGCCCACGTGCCCTGCGGGTCATGGCCGGAAAAATAGAGACATGTCCTACGGGCTTGACACCACTGTCCATCTGCGGGGATTACTTATTCCGCTATGACGCAAGGCATTTTCAACCTATGTCGCTAGGCGCGGGTTTAATCGGCGCCTGTTATGATCGTCGCTTTTCATCATAGGATCGGCCCGCGCCCAATGGATTATCGTCAGCCTTCTGAGCGCAAAAGCATGCATGCGCGCATCGTTCAGGAACTCGGCATGCAGATTGTTTCCGGACGTTTTAAACCCGATGACAAATTGCCCGCCGAAGCCTTGCTCTGCGAAGAATATGCGGTCAGTCGCCCGGTGCTGCGTGAAGCCACGCGCGTGTTAGTGGCCAAGGGCCTGGTGTATTCCAAACCCCGCGTTGGCACGGTGGTCAAGGCTCGACGCGAATGGCACATGCTCGACCCCGATGTGCTGCACTGGCTGATGCAAAGCTCACCGCAAAATGAGTTTTTTGCCTTGCTGACCAGTGTGCGCAGCATTATCGAGCCGGCAGTTGCCGCCCTCGCCGCCCAACATGCGAGCGATGAGGACGTGGCCTCGATCCGCGAAGCCTATGAGCGCATGGAAAAGGCAAAGAGCCCCGAGGCGCTGTTGCAGCCCGATCTGGATTTTCATAGCCGCATTGCAGATGCGACCCACAATGATTTGCTGGCCAATCTGTGCAACATGCTGTCGTTGGCGTTGCGTGAAGCGCTGAAGCACTCCAATCAACGGCCTAACTTGCATGAGTTGGCGCTGCCTCGGCACAAAGCGATTTTGACGGCTATTGAGAACCACGACGCACTAGGCGCACGGCATGCCACGCTGGTGCAACTGGATGATGCGCGCACGGCGCTGGATGTGGTGTTGGGGCGGGATTTGGTTGGCAACTGAACCGGCAAACCTGTGGGAGCTGCCGCAGGCTGCGATCTTTTGATTGTAAAGATCAACAGATCGCAGTCTGGCTCAGCTCCCTCATGGCCTACCGGGCTTTACGCCAGGCTTTTGCTCACGACTTCAAACACGTCACTCGACAGTTCGCCCGAGTTGCGGATGCGTTCAAGTTCGGCTTTCATCAGCGCCTGACGGGCGCTGTCGTATTTGCGCCAGCGAGTCAACGGTGCCAACTGACGCGAGGCTATCTGCGGGTTGAAGCCGTTGAGCTGGATCACCAGGTCCGCCAGAAAGCGGTAGCCCGAACCATCAGCGGCATGGAAGTTGATCAGGCTCTGCCCGGCAAACGCCCCCACCAATGCCCGGACTTTGTTCGGGTTTTTGAGGTTGAACGCGGGGTGTTCCATCAGTTGCTGAACGCGCTGCAAACCACCTGGCAACGGGCTTGCTGCCTGCACGCTGAACCATTGATCCATGACCAGCGGGTTGTCTTTGAAGTGCTCGGCAAAACTGGCCAGCGCGGCGGTTTTTTCAGTCTCAAACGGCGAGTTGACCAATACCGCCAGCGCGGTCAGGCGCTCGGTCATGTTGTCGCTGTGTTCGAACTGTTCCAGGGTCGCAGCCAATATTTCTGGCTTGCCGCTGAGGCTCAGATACGACAGGGCAATGTTTTGCAGGCTGCGACGGGCGAAATGCTCTGCCTCGGCCACATACGGGGTGGCCTTGGACACTTCGCGGTTAGCCTGGTAGCGCGCCCACAAATCGTCAAACAGGCTGTCTGCCAGTTGCTTGCGGGCAAATTCACGGGCCACGTGAATAGCTTCCACGTCAGCCACTTCGCTGATTTCGGTGAGGTAGGCTTCACCCGGCAGCGACAGCATTTCGGCAACCATCGCCTGATCCAGTTGCTGATTGTTCAACACGCTACGCAGCGCTTGAACCAGACGCGTGTCCATGACCAGTGCTTCGCCACGCTGGTGCTGGGCAATCAGCGCTTGCAGCACTTGCACAGACAGTTGCTGGCCCGCATCCCAGCGATTGAAACCATCGCTGTCGTGTTGCATCAGGAACACCAGTTGGTCACTGCTGTACGCAAACTGCAATTTGACCGGCGCCGAGAAGCCACGCAGCAAGGAAGGCACGGGCTGCTCATTGATGCCCACAAAAGTGAAGGTCTGCTGCGCTTGCGTTACAGACAGCACGCGGCTGGTGCCGACCGCAGATGACTCACCCGCCAGTTGCAGCGCCAGTTCTGCGCCCTGAGCGTTCAACAGGCCCAATTCAACCGGAATCACAAACGGCAGTTTTTCGACTTTATCCGGCGTCTGTGGGCAGCTTTGGGCGAAGGTCAGGCTGTAGGTTTTCTGCTCGGCGTCGTAATGCTCGCTGACGGCCAGACGCGGGGTACCCGCCTGGCTGTACCAGCGTTTGAACTGGGTCAGGTCGGCGCCATTGGCGTCTTCCATGGCCTTGATGAAGTCATCGCAGGTCACCGCCTGGCCATCGTGGCGCTCAAAGTACAGGTCGCTGCCTTGGCGAAAGCCTTGTGCGCCGAGCAAGGTGTGGAGCATACGCACCACTTCTGAACCTTTCTCATACACGGTCAGGGTGTAGAAATTGGAAATCTCGATAAAACTCTCAGGGCGCACCGCGTGGGCCATGGGGCCTGCGTCTTCAGCGAACTGGTGAGTACGCAGGAAGGCCACGTCTTGAATGCGCTTGACCACGCGCGAGTTCATATCGGCCGAAAATTCGGAGTCGCGAAATACCGTGAAGCCTTCCTTGAGCGACAACTGGAACCAGTCGCGGCAGGTCACGCGGTTGCCCGACCAGTTGTGAAAGTATTCGTGGGCGACAATCGCTTCGACCCGCTGGTGGGCGGCGTCGGTCGCAGTTTCGGCGCGGGCCAGCACGGCGCTGGAGTTGAAGATGTTGAGGCCCTTGTTCTCCATCGCGCCCATGTTGAAGTCGTTCACGGCCACAATCATGAAGATGTCCAGGTCGTATTCACGACCGTAGGTTTCTTCGTCCCAGCGCATCGACTTTTTGAGGCTGTTCATCGCGTGCTGGCACTTGTCGATGTTTTCCGGCTCGACGTAAATGCGCAGCGCCACGGTGCGGTCAGTCAGGGTGGTGAAGGTGTCTTCAACGCACCACAGATCGCCGGCGACCAAGGCAAACAGATACGCCGGTTTCATGAACGGGTCTTCCCACGTGGCCCAGTGTCGGCCGTCTTCGTCGGGACCACTGGCAATGGGGTTGCCGTTGGACAACAGGATCGGGTAACGATGCTGTTCAGCCACCACGGTGGTGGTGAAGGTGCTCATCACGTCCGGGCGGTCGAGGTAATAGGTGATCTTGCGAAAACCTTCGGCTTCGCACTGGGTGCAGAACATCGAGCCGGATTTGTACAAACCTTCCAGCGCGGTATTGGATTCGGGGTGGATCTTGACGCTGGTGTCGACCACAAAGTGGCCGGTAGTCGGGTGCAGGGTCAGGTGGCTGTCGGTCAGCTCATAGTCAGCAGGGGTCAGGTCAGCGTCGTCGAGCTTGACCGACAGCAGCTCCAGCTGTTGTCCGTCCAGCGCCAATGCCGGGAATCCCTCGCCACGTGCCGGATTGCGGCGCATCACCAGTTGCGCATGGACCAGCGTATGGTCCTCGAACAACTCGAAGGTCAGGTGCGTCTCGTCGATCAGGTACTCGGGCGCCTGGTAGTCCTTCAGGTAGATCATTTGCGGTTGTTCGGTGCGCATGCTGGAGTCCTTCTTACTGATGCACGGCCAACTGGTAGGCCGTGTATTTGCGAATATTGATAACGCCGGTGTCGAAGATAAGGTATTGACCCTTGATCCCCATCAACGTGCCTTCAACGATAGGGTCTTTGTCAAGATTGAAACTGACGATCTTGCTCGGGTACTGCTCGACCGGGTAGCTAATCTCGATGGGCTCGACGCTATGCAAAGGTTGTACCGCTTGCAAACCAAAGCGTTCCTGCAAGATATGCAGGCCTTCGGCGCAACTGCCAAATAACTGATCACGCACCGCTGCCAGATCCACCGGCTCTGCATCGCCCTTTAGCAGTGCGCGCCAGTTGGTACGATCAGCCACTTGCGAGCGAAACAAGTCTTCGACAAAACCCGACTGCTGACGCGTCGCCACGCGCACGATCGGCAAGGCCTGGCTCGCGCCCTGATCCAGCCAGCGGGTGGGCAGTTGCGTTGCCCGGGTAATGCCGACTTTAACCCCGGACGAGTTGGCCAGGTACACCACATGGTCAGTCATGCAAAATTGCTCGCCCCACGATGGCTCACGGCACGTGCCTGCGTCGTAATGGCAGCGCTCCGGACTCATGATGCAGACATCGCATTGCGCCAGTTTAGTCATGCACGGGTAGCAATACCCTTGGCTGAAACTCTTTTTGGTGTTGCGTCCGCAGTGGGTGCAGTTGATCTGCCCTAGAAATTCCAGACGCAGTTTAGTGCCGATCAAAGGATTGACCGGGACCTCGGTATCGCCCAAACGAAACGCATATTGAACCGTCGGCGCTTGAAGGCTTGCCGACATTTTACTGATTGCACCGCGACCAATCTCAATCAATGGATGGCATCCGACTTGAACAGGATGTTGGCCACAGGCGCCGATTTGGAGCTGCACTCTTGCGGCCCCATGTAACCGGTGCGCTCTTCTTCAGGCAGGTTTTGCATTTCCCAGGCAATCATCGCTTGCAATGACAGCTCGCGCTGCTCGGCCGTCAGTTTGTTGCCATCGGCCCACTTGCCGATTTCAACTGCCAGTTTCAGGCTCTGATAAATATCAGGGGTGATGTTTTTAATCATTTCATTGAAAGAGGACATGGTTCTTTCCTGCTCGATAACATTCGTACGAAATTTATAGATTCCCTTTAGGCGCGAGCTTGCTCGCGCCTAAAGATTTTCTAAACGTATTGGCGACGGGCCCAAAGCCCGCCCAGCAAGCCGGTCAGGCAACCGATCAACAGGCCGCCGACGTGGGCCGCGTTGGCAATCTGGCCAAAGCCGATCAGCGACACCAGCCCGGACATGCACAACGCCAGCCACACCAACATCATCACCAGTACGCCGCGGGGCAAGTGATACATCGGGTTGGGCGCCATCAACTGGTAAATCCAGACATGCCCCAACAGGCCATACAACACACCGGACAGCCCACCAAACAGGCTCGGACCACTCACCAGGTATTGGGCGTAGTTGGACACCAGGCTGAACAGCACGCTCAAACCGATCAGATTAATACTGCCCTGACGCATTTCAATCCGGCGCCCCAGCTCCCAGTACCACATGCCGTTCATGGCGATGTGCAGGAAACCAAAGTGGATCAACATCGGAGTGACTAATCGCCACCACTGCCCTGCCGCGAGGCTATCCGACAACGGGGTGAATTCGATGTACTGCCCATGAATGCTGAAATCCAAAAAGGTCAGCGCACTCAGGGTAGACAGGTTGTCACCCAGTTGCGTGACGGCCGCCACGATGATGCACAGCAGCAGGATCACCGCCGTGGCTGGGCTGTCGCGCAATTGCTGGGCAAAACCGGGCCGGGTCATCGCTGCCGGGCGCTCGACCATCGGCAATGCGTGATTCGGGTCGCCCGCCGGGAAACGCTGATACAAGCTGCGCACATCTTCAGCAATGCTTTCGGGGGCCCACAGCACTTGCTCGCCCGCCTCTTCACTCACCCGATGTGGCACTTGCATGCGCTTGAGCAAGGCCACAAACCCGCCAAGATCAACCGACAGCGGTAAACGTAAAACAGCCACCACACTCATTGCACAGCCTCCGGGCGCTCTACATTCACCCATACGAACTTGTTGGGGTCGAGCCGGGTTTCTTGATCAAGACGATAAGCCACTAATTTGCCGTAAAGCACGGCGCTGTAATCCAGGCAGGCCAGGTTCGGACGAATGGGCGCGGGCTTGCCACTGCGCCAGTAGTGCCCGACAAACAACAGGGGTTCGTCGCTGCCATAGCGCAGCAAGGCGCCTTTTTCAGTCGAGGACAACGGCTGTTGCGCCACGCGCTCAGGCAATGCATCAGGTTGAAACACAATATCTCCGTAGGTCTTGGGGTCGTCTTCCCAGAACTTGGTGCGGAAGAACGCCCGCGTCAGACCGTCGCCCCCGGTCAGGGTCATGCCATCCGGCAGGCGCATGTCAGTGCCACGCAACAGACGATTGAAGGTCAAATGGGCAAAACTTTCGGTCTGCGCGGCCGCCTGCAGAAAGTGCTTATCAATACAGCCATCCGGGTATTGCGCACGCAGCGAGGTAATCACATCGGCGTCCCAGCAGGCGTGAACCACCCGGAAACGGCCGGCGTCAACAAACAGCGGCATGTCATAAAACCACTGCACGAAGTCATGCCATTCGCCGGGGTATTGAGCAAATTGCTCAAGGGTTTCGTGAATCAAACGGGCATGGCGCGGGTTGTGCTCACGAACAAATTGCTTGCCGCTGCCCGCAGGTGCGGGTGTGCACCAGCCCAAAGCGTTGAATTCATGGTTCCCCATGAGGCACAGGGCCTGACCGACTTGAACCATGTCGTAAACGATATGCAGCGACTCGCGAATACGCGGGCCGCGATCAATGATGTCACCCAGAAACACCGCTATCCGTCGCGGGTGTCGCCAGGTACCGGCGAGTTTTCGATAGCCCAGACGCTCCAGCAGGTGCTCAAGGGTATGAGCACAGCCATGCACGTCACCGATCAAATCGTAACTGCGCGCAGGATCGAGCATCAGTCGCTCCTACCGCCCAGTCGGCTACCCCAGCCAAGCTTGGTCCGACACACTTCATAGTAGTTGTGGTCCAACGGGTGAATCAGGCGCAGTTTCTGCGCTTTTTTGCTGACGGTAATGGTGTCACCCGGAGCGCAGGTGAAATGATTCTGACCATCGCACGAGACTTGCGGATAGATCTGCATGTCTTTTGCCACGACGATTTTCAGTTCGCTGTTGCCATCGACCACAATCGGTCGGCTGCTGAGGGTGTGCGGATACATCGGCACGATAACGATGGCATCCAGTTTGGGGTGCATGATTGGGCCGCCTGCCGACATCGCATAAGCCGTGGAGCCGGTGGGGGTGGCAACGATCAGGCCATCGGCCTTTTGGCTGCACACGAACTGACCGTCGATATGCAGCTCGAACTCGATCATCCGGGTCGATTTGCCGGGGTGCAGCACCACGTCATTCAAGGCGTCGCCCTGGCCGATGGCTTCACCGTGACGGCGAACTTCGGCTTGCAACAGAAAGCGATTTTCAACCAGATAGTGACCATCGAGTACATCAGCGACTTTGACTTCGAGTTCATCCGGGCGGATATCCGTCAAAAAGCCCAGGCTGCCCCGGTTAATACCCAGCACCGGAACATTGTGCCGGGCCAGCGCACGGGCGGCTCCCAGCAAACTGCCATCACCGCCGACCACAATCACCATGTCACACACTTCACCGAGCATCTTGCGTGAAGACGTCTGCAGGCCATGACCGGGCAACACCTCGGCGATGGTGTCTTCGAGGATCACGTGCATGTGCCGCTCAAGCAGGAATTTTTTCAGTCGGCGAACCGTGTCGAGCACCTGTGAACTGCCCAAACGACCAATGATGCCGATATTACGAAATTGCTCCATGAGGCTCCTGCAAGGTTTTAGGCATGCGAAAACTGCGATTATGGTCGAAACAGGTGAATAGACAAAACCCTTTCAGCCCACGGGAGCTATGCTCGCACAATGATCCTCTTTCCCGACTTGCTCAACTTGCCTCGCCAATTACGTCACCCAGAGGTGCGTGATTTGGCGTGGGTGATACTCGCCCCCCCCATGCTAAGCCAAACCCCGTGGCCGCAACGTCATCCACTGGCAGGCAGCGACTGGGTGCAAACCCCCGATCAACTTGAACGCTGGCTGCGTGAGCTTGATCAGCACAGCGAACCGCTCCAGCATTGGCTGGCGCAGGCCGCGACTCGCCGCCTGGGCCGCTATTACGAGCGCCTGTGGCAATTTGCTATCGACCACGCGCCTGGGGTTGAGCTGATCGCCGCTAACCTGCCCATCCGTTTGGGTGGCCACACGTTGGGCGAGCTGGACCTGCTGCTGCGCGACCGTGACGGCGTGCATCACCTGGAATTGGCGATAAAACTCTATCTGGGCCCGCAAGAGGGCGACGGTAGCGCCCCTGCCAACTGGCTCGGCCCCGGCAGCAATGACAGGCTGGACCGAAAGCTCAAGCATTTCACTCAACATCAACTGCCGATGTCCAGCCGCCCAGAAAGCCGCGAAGTCCTTGGCGCGCTGGACATCCAGAGCTTTAAAGCCAGTATGTGGCTGGGCGGCTACCTGTTGTACCCATGGCCCGGCCTCTCATTGCCACCCACTGGCGCTCACCCGCAACATTTGCGCGGGCGCTGGCTGCATCAGAGTGACTGGCCGGCGTTTATCCGCCAAAGCGCCGCAGGTTGCTGGCAACCCTTGCCACGGCATGCCTGGCTCGCACCGGCGCACTATGGCCTACAAGGTTTATGGAGCGAACAACAGCTCAGCGTGTGGCTGGCCGAGCTGCACCCGCAGGCACCGGCGCAATTAATGGTCCGGCTGGCCGAAAACGACACCGGTGACTGGGAAGAAGCCGAGCGCCTGTTTTTAGTGTCTGACCTGTGGCCAAAGGTGCCGGGCAATCCTGACAACTGATCTGCCTCAGCGCGATCCTTGTCAGACGTATTACAGTTAAGGCACTCCGTCAAAAAAGAACGGAGGCTGACATACAACCCGTGAGGAAACCCCATGTCCTGGAAAAGCACCGCCGATCACTACAGTCGAATGTCCATCGCCCTGCACTGGCTAACGGTGCTGCTGTTTATTCTGATCTATGCCTCGATTGAACTTCGCGGGATCTTCCCCAAAGACAGCGACGGCCGTAACCTGATGAAAGACGCCCACTTCATGTTTGGCCTCACCGTCTTCGTGCTGGTCTGGCTGCGCTTGTTGGCTCGAACCTTGGGCGCAGCGCCGAAGATCACACCTACCCCACCTGCTTGGCAGACCGCCCTGGCGACCTTGATGCACTGTGCCTTGTACGTGTTCATGATTGGCATGCCGGTGTTTGGCTACCTGATCCTCAGCCACCTCGACAAACCGGTGTTTTTCTATGGCTTGGAGATACCGCCCCTGACGGCCAAAGACCCTGACCTCGCCAAACAAATCAAGAGCTGGCACGAACTGGGTGGCACGATCGGTTACTGGCTGATTGGCTTGCACGCACTGGCCGGGCTCGGGCATCACTACTTGATCAAGGACAACACCTTGCTGCGCATGCTGCCAAGACGCTGAAGCTCCCACGAATAAACCTCAAGCCTGTGCAAAACCACGGCGGCCTTGCAAGCCGCCCGTGTGTACAAAGACCACGCGCTGGCCCCTCGTTATATGCCCCCGCCCAACCGCGTGCTTGAGCGCCATTAAGGCCTTGCCGGTGTAGAGCGGCTCCAGCGGCACAGCACTTTGCACTTCGCTGTCCTGAATAAACCCCAGCAGCGCGTCGTCCACCTTGGCAAAACCGCCGCGGCTGGCATCAATCAATTCAAAATTGCGCCCGATACACCCCGCAGCCTGCAATATCGCTTCAACTTGTGGCGCAACCCCATGATCATCGGGCACCGCCAGCGCGCCATACACCCTGCGTTCTGCGGCTTCGCCCAGCACCAACCCGGCCAGGGTAGTCCCCGTGCCGGCAGCCAGCCACCAGGCGTCGTAGTCCTCCCAGCCCAACGCACTTAGCTGTTCACGGACTTGGGCAACCAGCGGCACGCAGCCCAAGGCCCCCGCGAGCCCGCCACCACCCTCCGGAACGTTATGCAGCGCGGGGTACTGCGCCTGCCAGGGCGTCCAAAACCCTGGGGCATGCCGTGCCCGATAGCCAGCAAAGCCCAGCCAGTGCAATTGCATGCCATAACGCTCAAGGTCCAGCGTGGTGGGCGTTTGCTGAGGATGCCCGCGCAGCAGCCCGACCGTCGTAAAACCGAAACGCTTGCCCGCGCCAGCCAGCGCATGCAAATGGTTGGAGTGCGCCCCGCCAAGGCTGATCAAACCTTCTGCACCCGCGGCATGCGCAGCCAACACATGTTCGGTGAGCTTGAACCATTTGTTGCCGCTGATCAGCGGGTCAATCTGGTCCAGGCGCAGCACGGCCACTTCCACCCCGGCCTGTTGCAGCCAATCAAGGTGTAAGCTCTGCAACAGCGCGCGCGGCCGCCAGTCAATCAAAGGCAACATCGACACCGATTCCCTATAAAAAGAAGCGAGTTTACAGCAGCCCGCAGCCACAACAGCCTGTCGGCTTTCACTTGCCAGCCGACCAATAAACCGACTCGATTGCCTGCTTCTTGGTAAGGTGTGCGCCGACTTTCGTAGCCCGCTAACGATCTGCGCGCTGCTGCACTTCTGTTTACTGACGTGAGACACCCGGAACATGCCCGAGCCGATCCCTCTTAAAGATCATGAAACCGAGAAGCGGCTGGTCAATAAAAGACTGATTGCATGCGCCCTGCTGGTCATGGCGATCAGTTGTACGCTCATCGGCCGGTTGTATTTTTTGCAGGTCACCGAGTTTGACTACAACTCGACCGTGTCCGAGAACAACCGGGTTCACGTGCTGCCCATCCCGCCGGAACGCGGCTTTATCTATGACCGCAATGGCGTGCTGCTGGCGGATAACCAACCCAGTTTCAACATGACCCTCACCCGCGAACGGGCCGGTGACACCGCCAAGGTGCTGGACACGGTGATGAGCGTCCTGCACTTGCCCGAAGAAGACCGCGCGGTGTTCGCCAAGGCCATGAAACAGGCCCGTCACCCTTTCGACCCCTCGACCCTGTTGTATGAGCTGACGGAAGATCAAATCGCGTTGCTGGCGGTCAATCAGTTCCGCCTGCCGGGCATTGATGTCGAAGCCCAGTTTGTCCGCCATTACCCTCAGGGCGATCACTTTGCGCATTCGGTCGGCTATGTCGGCCGCATCAACGAAAAAGAAGCCAAACAGCTGGACCCCACCGAGTATCGGGGCACCCAGTCAATTGGCAAAACCGGTATCGAGCGTTTTTACGAGAACGAGTTGCACGGTAAAGTCGGGTTTGAAGAAGTCGAGACCAATGCCCAGGGCCGCGTCATGCGCGTGTTGCGCCACCACGATGCCGTGGCAGGTAAAAATATTGTCCTGAGCCTGGACATCAAGCTGCAAGAAGCCGCCGAAGAAGCCTTGGGCGACCGTCGCGGATCAATCATTGCCATCGACCCGAAAACCGGCGAAGTACTGGCAATGGTCAGCAAACCCAGCTTCGACCCCAACCTGTTTGTGACCGGCATCAGCTCCAAGGACTACTCGGCGTTGCGTGACTCACAGGACAAACCCTTGTTTAACCGAGCCTTGCGCGGCCTATATGCCCCGGGTTCAACCATCAAGCCGGAGGTGGCAATTGCGGGACTCGACAGCGGCGTGATTTCAGCTTCGACCCGCGTGTTCGACCCTGGCTATTTCCAACTGCCCAATGTTGACCACAAATATCGCAACTGGAACCACAGTGGCGACGGCTGGGTGGACTTGAACGCAGCCATCATGCGCTCCAACGACACTTACTTTTATGACCTGGCGTCCAAACTGGGCATTGATCGCATGCACGATTACATGTCGATGTTTGGCCTTGGGCAGAAAGTCTCGCTGGACATGTTTGAAGAGTCGCCCGGCCTGATGCCATCGCGCGAATGGAAGCGCACGACCCGCCGCCAGGCGTGGTTCCCCGGTGAGACCGTCATTTTGGGAATCGGCCAAGGCTACATGCAGGTCACACCCTTGCAACTGGCACAAGCCACGGCGCTGATCGCCAACAAAGGCGTCTGGAACCGTCCGCACCTGGCCAAGACCATCGACGGCGCCCCTGCTACAGATGAAAAACCGATGCCTAATATCGTGCTGCACGACCCCAAGGAGTGGGAACAGGTTAACCACGCGATGCAGCTGGTGATGCACGACCCGCGTGGTATCGCCCGGGCTGCTGCACAGGGTGCGCAGTATCGAATTGCCGGTAAAAGTGGAACTGCGCAAGTGGTGGCGATCAAGCAAGGCGAGCGCTACAACCGCCTGAAAACAGCCGAGCGCAACCGTGACAACGCCTTGTTCGTCGGCTTTGCTCCGGCCGAAGATCCCCAGATTGTCATCTCGGTCATGATTGAAAATGGCGAGGCCGGTGGCCGCGTGGCCGGGCCTGTGGTGCGCAAAGTGATGGACGCCTGGTTGCTGGACAACCAGGGCGTACTCAAACCGCAGTACGCGAGCCCACAGATCAAGCCGCATACCAACCCCCATGTTTGAGGGGCGTTGAACGCTTTATCCTGACCCTCCCCCTCCGGGAGCAGGTCAGGGCTTTTTTGATGTGAGTACCGTGCATCCGCCGGTTTACCCCCTTTCGGCCAATCCTTGGCCCTGTCGATAACCTCTGGCCGTGGCTGATGCGAAAAGTACTCGGCCACGTCCCGCCACTTTGTCGCCGGGCGCGGTGTTCATTTTCATCCAGCCGAAATGCGCCCCCCCTGCGTTTGACCGGGATCACCCCAGGCAGCACTGGCATAACAAATGCTTGCTCAGGTTTCAAAACACTGCAGGTTGCACCCGCTCGCGGTTCTGGTGATGCAACGCACTGCGCGAACCCCGACGCTAGACGCGTCCTGGAACGAGAAAAGGAGCCAGAGGATGTCAGCATCTGTTACAGCGGCAACGCCTAATCTGCCCACCGTCAAAACCGTGGGCTTTCTGGTGATACCGAACTTCACCACTATCGGCTTTGCCTCTGCAATTGAAACCCTGCGCATGGCCAATATGGCGGCACGCCGCGAGATGTTTCGCAGCGTCATCATCGCCCCCAACATGGACCCTGTGACTGCCAGCAATGGCATGCGTATCCTGCCGGACTACGCCGTGGGCGCCGCACCAAAACTGGACATTTTGTTAGTGGTCGGGTCAAACCCGATCGTTTCGCACCTCAGCAGCCGGCCGCTGCTCAACTGGCTGCGCAAGCTGGCGCATGAACGGGTGACACTGGGGGGCATTTGCACCGGCAGTTACTGGCTTGCGCGTGCAGGACTTCTTAAGGGCTATCGCTGCACCATCCATTGGGAAGACATCGAAACCCTCAAGGACCACTTTCCCGGCATCATTATTTCCAACCAGCTGTTCGAGATGGACCGCGACCGCTACACCTGCTCAGGTGGCGTAGCGTCCATGGACATGACCTTGCAAATAATTGCCCGAGAACCGGGTGGAAGGGAGGTCGCAGCGCATGCTGGCGAGTTGCTGCTGTGTGATCGCGCCCGCAGTGCGCAAGAGCAGCAACGCGTGCCGTTGCGGCAAAAGCTGGGGACTTCGCAGCCCAAGCTCAGCCAGGTGGTGGCGATTATGGAAGCTAACCTTGAAGAGCCCGTCAGCCTTGAAGACTTGGCGCGTTTGAATGAAGTGTCGGTGCGCCAGCTTGAACGGCTGTTTCACAAGCACCTGCAACGCACGCCGAGCCAGTATTACCTGGAGTTGCGATTGGCGCGCGCCCGCACCTTGTTGCTGCGCAGCGAGTCGCAAGTGCGGGATATTGCCCTCGCCTGCGGCTTTGTTTCGGCGGCGCATTTCTCCAAGTGCTACAGCCGGTTGTTCGGTGTCTCGCCGATCGGCGAACGCAAGCAAGTGGCTTTGCACTGAATTGGGGACTTGACTGCAGGAGCGAGCTTGCCTCGCGATCTTTTAAAAGATCAAAAGATCAAAAGATCGCGAGGCAGCTCGCTCCTACGGGGGGTGGGGTTGTTGCTTAGTCTTGCAGTGCCTTGTGCGCTGTTTCGCGACTGGCCAGCATCGCTATCAACGCCACCGCTGCCGCAGCCAGCAAATACCAGGCCGGGGCCATTTTGTTGCCGGTGAGTTGAATCAGCCACGTGGCGATAAACGGTGCCGTCCCGCCAAACAAGGCATTGGCGATATTGAAGCTGAAGGCAAAGCCGCTGAAACGCACTCGGGTGGGGAAGATTTCGGCCAGAAAGCACGGCAAGGTGCCATCGTTCATCGCCAGAATCGCGCCAAAGGCAATCTGGATCATCAGAATCACCACCAGCGACGGATTACCCAGCATCCCGAACAGCGGGAATGTCAGTCCCAGAAACAACACTGACGCCGCCACCAGCATGGTTTTTCGGCCGAAACGGTCAGACAGCTTGCCCATCAAGAAGATCAAGCCAATGTAAGTGGCCAGTGACACGGTGGACGCAATAAATGAATCGCTTTCACTCATGCCCATTTCCGTCGACAGGTAGGTCGGCATGTAACTGAGCAGCAGGTAAAACGCCACCGCGTTCAGGCAGGTCACGCCAATCCCGATCATCACGGCACGGCGATGCACTGTGAGCAACTCACGAATCGGCGCATGGGTCGCGCACTCCTTGGCTTCCAGGCGCTTTTCCATCTCCAGAAACTTGGGTGAGTCCTGCAAGCTCATGCGGATATAGCGGCCCACCAGACCAAACGGCGCGGCCAGCAGAAAGGGCAAGCGCCAGCCCCAGTCATGGAGGTTTTCAACGGTCATCAGCGCGTGCAACCCAGCCACAAAAACCGCGCCGAACAACAGACCGGCCGCCGTACTCGCCGGAACAATGCTGGTGTAAAAACCGCGTTTGCCTTCTGGCGCATATTCGGCCAGAAACGCCGATGCGCCCGCATATTCGCCTGACGCCGAAAACCCCTGCACCAATCGGATCAGCAGCAGCAATGCAGGAGCCCACAGACCGATATGGTTGTAGCCCGGCAGCAAGCCAATGCAAAAAGTCGAGATGGTCATAATCAGAATCGACCAGGCCAGGGCACTGCGGCGTCCGTATTTGTCTCCGAAGTGGCCCCAGACAAGCCCTCCGATCGGACGCACGATAAACGACAGGGCAAACACTGCGAAGGTTGCCAGCAGCCCGGTGGAGGCATTGGTCTGCGGGAAAAACGTCAAGGCGATGACCGTCGCCAGATAGCCATAAGCAGCGTAGTCAAACCACTCGACAAAGTTACCCAGAAAACTCGCCGTGGCCGCGCGGCGCAATGCCTTGCGTTCACTGCTCAGTTCCAGTTGTTGTTCGACGGTCAGGGACAGCGTGGACGAAACTGTGGACATGACAAATACCCTCATTGTGCTTTTGTTGGCAGGGGTAATGGGTCAGAAAGCGCTGCGCGTCTAAGCGCGCATGCGCTGGGGGGTGTGTCGTTGCTGTTGAAGGCTGCGATAAAGACCCTGGGGGCCTTAAAAAAACGGGTTGCTTCACAACCCTTCGCAGCCTTCGGCAGCGACTACGGTGTTCAGGTTATTTCTTGATGATGTTGTGCTTCGGACCGTATGGGAAATGGGTGATATTTTCACCGCCTTGCTCATTGACGATCAAGATGTCGTGCTCGCGATAGCCACCTGCGCCCGGCCGACCTTCAGGGATCATGATCATCGGTTCAATCGACACCACCATCCCCGGTTCCAGTACGGTGTCGATGTCTTCGCGCAGTTCCAGTCCGGCTTCTCGGCCGTAGTAGTGGCTCAAGGTGCCGAATGAGTGGCCATAGCCGAAGGTGCGGTATTGCAACAGGTCGTGCTCAAGGAATATTTCGTTCAATTGCAGGGCGATGTCCGAGCAACGCATGCCTGGCTTGATCAGTTTTAACCCGGCCTCGTGCACTTTCACGTTGACTTCCCACAGCCGCAGGTGCTCATCAGAGCAGTGATCGAGGAACAGGGTACGTTCCAGCGCGGTGTAGTAACCGGCAATCATCGGGAAGCAGTTAAGGCTCAGAATGTCGCCCTTGTTGACCTTGCGGGTGGTCACCGGGTTGTGCGCACCATCGGTGTTGATACCCGACTGGAACCAGGTCCAGGTGTCCATCAGTTCAGAATCCGGGAAGGTGCGGGCAATTTCGCGCACCATGGCCTGGGTGGCGTGCAGCGCCACTTCGTATTCCGGCACCTGGTCACCCAGGGCTTCGAGAATGGCTGCGCCGCCAATGTCGGCAATGCGCGCGCCATGACGAATGACAGCGTGCTCTTCGCCAGACTTGATCATGCGCATGCGCATGCAGGGCGCAGCGATGTCGACGAACTCGGCCTGCGGGTAACGATCGGCTAACTTGCCGCGATTGAGCAGGTTCATGTGGTCGAATTCAATGCCGATACGCCCGGCCTTCGGCAGCGCTTGCTGGATAGCGACGAAGTAGTTGTCGCGCTGCCAGTCGGTGTACACGATGTTGTCGGTGCCCATGGTCCGGCGCCATGGCTGGCCACCATCGATGTTGGCGCTGATAGTCACCGCGCTGTCCTGCGTGATCACCAGCGCGTAGTTGCGACCGAACGAGCAGTACAGAAAATCGCTGTAATAGTTGAGATTGTGATAAGAGGTGAACACCGCCGCATCGATGTTGTTCTGCGCCATGTAGGCGCGCAGCTTGGCCTGGCGATTGGCATATTCCTGGGCCGAGAACGTCGGCGTGACTTTTTCGCCGTTCTTGATCTGGATGGTTTTAGGCATTTGCATGTCATTTACCCTTATCTGTGATCGCACTTCAGAAGCCGCCATCGGGGCGGGCCGTTGAGGATCATTCGAACAGATGCAAAGCCGCTTTTTTTGTGTGAATCCGACCTGTAGTTGATCAGATCCGCTGTGCAACCTGCGCGCCAGAAGGATGAAACCTGACACGTCGACCTTGATAGCATTTGCACAGCATTGGCATTAATGGGATATTCGCAAATGTGAAATATTCTCATTAGAACCCCTATGCCTATCTCCACTCACCTGCTTTTGGTAGAAGACGATTTCAGACTGCGTCACGACCTGGAGCGTCATCTGCTATTGCGCGGCTTTACCGTGACCAGTTGTCCTGACGGCATTCAAGGCCTGAAGGCCTTACAGGAGCGTCCGTTTGATCTGGTGCTGCTCGACATCATGTTGCCGGGCATGGATGGCCTGTCGCTGCTAGAAGCCCTGCGCCGCCAGCAAGATGTACCCGTGATGCTGATGTCGGCACTGGGTAACGAACAAGACCGCATCACCGGCTTTACCCGGGGCGCCGATGACTATCTGCCCAAACCTTTCAGCCTGGCGGAACTGGACGCCCGCACCGACGCCCTGCTACGGCGCATGGCCATGCTCAAGCCCACGCCTGCCGAGCAGCGCAAGGGGGCATTACGCTTTGATGAGGCCGCGCAAGACGTCGTGCATAACGGCCAGAGCGCCGGGCTGACGCTGTCGGAATATCGGGTATTAACGACCCTGCACGAGCACGGTGGCCAGGCCCTGAGCAAAGCGTTTCTGTACCAGCATGTGCTGCACCGCATCTATACCCGCCTGGATCGTGGCCTGGATGTGCATGTGTGCAATGTGCGGCGCAAGCTGGCAGCCATCGGCGCGCAACACATTCAGATTCAGGCCGTGCGCGGTCAGGGTTACATCCTGGTCGAGATGGAGCGCCCGTGATGCGCCGTCATCCCTTGTTGTGGAAGCTGGCACTGTTGCAAGTCAGCTTCTGTTTGCTGCTGACCTGGATTATCTGGATCTGGGGCCTCTCGGCCGAACGCCAGACCTATTTCCTGTCTGCGCAAGCGCGTGACCATCTGGGCCACTACGCCCACCAAGCCGAAAGTATCTGGCAGGCACAGGGCACGTCCGGGCTTGAACACTTCACCCAACAACTGGCCGCCAAAGAAGACACATGGGTCACCGTACTGGGCCCGCACCTCGAAAGCCTGAGCAACACACCGCTGACGCCCGAGCTTTATCGCCAACTGACCTTTATGCGCCAACTGCATTGGCCCATGAGCCGGCGTCTGCAGGACGAACTGCCCTACGTCAGTATTCCGTTCCCGAACCACCCTGATCAGGGCCAGTTGGTCATCCAGCTTCCCGAACACATGCTGCCCAGCGGCCTTACCCCCTGGACCCACGTGCTCAGCCATGGCCTGATGCCGACCTTGCTCGCTGCACTGCTCGGGCTGCTGCTGTACCGCCAATTGGTGCTGCCACTCAATCGCTTGCGCGACCGGGCCGACGCGCTGCGCGCCGATGACCTGGACAGTGAGGTCCCCCTGCCGTTGATCAAGCGTCGCGATGAACTGGGCGAACTGGCTCAAGCCTTTGAACACATGGCCAGCCGCCTGCGCAGCAGCCTGAACCAACAGCGTTTGTTGCTGCGCACCTTGTCTCACGAACTGCGCACCCCGCTGGCCCGATTGCGTATCGCCCATGACAGCCTCTTGCCGCCGAACCAATTGCGCCAACGGCTGGACCGTGAAATCGATGACATGCAGCGCCTGCTGGAAGACACCCTGAACCTGGCCTGGATGGACACTGAACGCCCCCAACTGCGCAGCGAGCCGGTACTGGTGTTGTCGGTATGGGAGGCGTTGTGTGTAGACGCCTGTTTCGAAAGTGGCTGGGCACCTGAGCGGCTGCCTTGCCTGCTGGGTACCGATTGTTATGTGCACGTACACCTCGACAGCCTGGCTCAGGCCCTGGAAAACCTGCTGCGCAATGCCATTCGGTATTCGCCCGCACATGGCACGGTGACGTTAAGCGGCTGGCGCGAAGGCGACGCCTGGCATTTATGCCTTAAAGACGAAGGCCCCGGCGTGGCCGCCGAAGATTTGCCTGACCTGTTTGTACCGTATCAGCGCCTCAAAGGCTCCATCGGTGAGGGTTTCGGCCTGGGGTTGGCCATTGCCCAGCGTGCGATTGAACTGCAACAAGGCCGATTGTGGGCCACTAATGGCGAGACCGGCCTATGCATGCATCTGTTGTTGCCTGCCGAGAAGTGTTTAGAAAGTTAATGCGCTTTACTCTCAATTAGCACTCATTATCATTCGTGATCTTCTTGTATCTGGTTGTCTCGGAGATCACCCGATGTCGTTACATGCGCTGCGCCCTCTCGCCCCTTTTGTCTTGTCCAGTTGCTGGCTGCTGGCCAGTTCCGTCCATGCGGCCACTCAGGACACCCTGCCAGCGGCACTGGAACTGCAAAACACCAACGTCGTTGCCACCGCGCTGGAAGAAACCAAGCAGGCGCCGGGCGTGTCGATCATCACCGCCGAAGACATCAAAAAGCGCCCGCCAGCCAATGACCTGTCGCAGATCATCCGGACCATGCCGGGGGTAAACCTGACGGGTAACTCCACCAGCGGTCAGCGCGGTAACAACCGCCAGATCGACATTCGCGGCATGGGCCCGGAAAACACCCTGATTCTGGTGGATGGCAAGCCGGTCAACAGCCGCAACTCCGTACGCTACGGCTGGCGGGGAGAACGTGACAGCCGAGGCGACACCAACTGGGTGCCCGCTGATCAGGTCGAACGTATCGAAGTACTGCGTGGCCCGGCGGCTGCGCTTTACGGCAACGGTGCTGCGGGCGGGGTGATCAATATCATCACCCAACAGGCCGGGGCTCAAACCCACGGCAACGCAACGGTGTACAGCAACTTCCCCAGCCACAAGGACGAAGGTGCCACCCAGCGGGTGAGCTTCGGCCTCAATGGCCCACTGACTGACACCTTGAGCTATCGGGTCTATGGCAATGTTGCGAAAACCGACTCGGATGACTGGGACATAAACGCGGGCCACGAATCGGCGCGTACTGGCAACCAGGCAGGCACCCTCCCCGCAGGCCGCGAAGGCGTGCGCAACAAAGACGTGAACGGCTTGCTGAGCTGGCGCATCACCCCCGACCAGACTCTGGATTTCGAAGCCGGGTATAGCCGCCAGGGCAATATCTATACCGGCGACACGCAAAACACCAACAGCAACGCCTACGTTAAAAACCTGTTGGGCCACGAAACTAACCGTACCTACCGCGAAACCTACGCGCTGACGCACCGTGGCGAATGGGATTTGGGCAGCAGCATGGCCTATCTGCAATACGAAAAGACTCGCAACACGCGGATCAACGAAGGCCTCGCGGGTGGCACGGAAGGCATCTTCAGCAGCAACGATTTCTACACCGCCGTACTGAAGGATCTCACCGCCCACGCTGAAGTCAACCTGCCACTATCGGCCGGTTTCGATCAAACGCTGACCCTCGGTACCGAGTGGACCCAGCAAAAACTCGACGACCCCAGCGCCACTACCCAGACCACCAGTGAAGGCGGCGCAGTCAGCGGCCTGACCAGCACCCACCGCAGCACCGCGTCGGCGGCGCAGATTTTCTCGCTGTTTGCGGCTGATAACATTGAGCTGGATCCCGGCACGATGCTCACCCCCGGCATGCGCCTGGATCATCACAGTGTTGTAGGCAACAACTGGAGCCCCTCGCTCAACCTGTCGCATGCCTTGACCGATACCCTGAGCCTCAAGGCAGGCATCGCCCGCGCCTACAAGGCGCCGAACCTGTATCAGCTCGATCCCGACTATCTGCTGTATAGCCGTGGCCAGGGCTGCTATGGCCAAAGCACCAGTTGCTACTTGCAAGGCAATGCAGACCTCAAGGCCGAAACCAGCGTCAACAAAGAACTGGGCATCGAGTACAAGAACGAGGGTCTGGTGGCGGGTCTGACTTACTTTCGCAACGACTACAAAAACAAGATCGAATCAGGCTTGACCCCCGTAGGTAACGCCGTGGGGGGCACCGGCACTTACGCCAATGCGGCGATCTATCAATGGGAGAACGTGCCCAAGGCACTGGTTGAAGGCCTGGAAGGTACGCTGACGCTGCCACTGACGCCGCACCTCACCTGGACCCACAACTTCACCTACATGCTGCAATCGAAGAACAAGGAAACCGGTGACTCCCTGTCTGTCACGCCGCGTTACACCCTGAACTCGATGCTGGACTGGCAAGCCCTTGAAGACCTATCGCTGCAGGCCAGCGTAGCCTGGTACGGCAAGCAAACACCCAAAAAATACGACTACCACGGCGACCGCGTGACCGGCACCTCCAACAACCAGGTAGCGCCTTACGCCATCGCCGGTATCAGCGCCACCTACGCCATCACCCGCCACTTGAGCGTGACGGCGGGCGTCGACAACCTGTTTGACAAACGCCTGTTTCGCGAAGGCAACGCTCAGGGCGTGGCCAACATCGCCGGAGCCGGCGCCGCCACTTACAACGAGCCGGGGCGCACGCTTTACACCAGCCTGACAGCATCGTTCTAAACAATAACGAGATCGCCCGATGAGAAACCTGCCCCTCCTTCTGGCGTTGCCGCTTGCCCTGGCCTTGCCAGCGCAAGCAGCGCAGGCAAGGCCAGCGCCTGACCAGCCAATGGATACCCGCCTGTTACAGCGCAACGACTTGAGCTACCGCTTTAGCAGCCTGCTGATTGATTCCGCTGACGGCCAGCGCCACTACCAACTGTGGATTGGCCGCCCCACAACACCGCCACCCGCAGGGGGATACCCGCTGGTATGGATGCTCGATGGCAATGCGGCCATCGGCGCACTGGACCCGCCGTTACTGAGAACGCTGGCAGACGGCAAAGCGCCGTTGCTGGTCGCCGTCGGCTACCAGACGCCACTGCGCATTGAACGCACTGCCCGCACCTACGACTACACCCCGAACAGGCCCGGGCTTGACCGACAAGCCGATCCGCTGACCCAACAACCGAGCGGCGGTGCCGACGAATTCCTCGACCTGTTGCGTGACAAAATGCGTCCGGCCGTTGCGGCCCATGCACCGATTAATCTGCAACAGCAAACCCTGTGGGGGCATTCCTATGGTGGCCTGCTGGTGCTGCATGCCCTGTTCACCCGGCCCACAGAATTTGCCCACTATGCAGCCGCCAGCCCCTCGCTGTGGTGGACCGAGGTCAAACCGCAGGCTGACTTTAAACAGCGTATCGACGGGCATCATGCGCACCTGCTATTGATGCGCGGCACCGCCGAGCCCGGCAACCCGCGCGGCCCCAGCGTCGGACAACCGGATCGACTGATGCAACAGTTGAAAAGCCAGTTGAGCGCCATTGCGGGGCTGACGGTTGACTACCACACCTTTGACGGCATGAGCCACGGCGAGACCCTGCCCGCTTCGGTGCGTTATGTGTTGCAAACGCAAGGCTTGTGAATGCAGGCCAAGCCTGCGATAAGGGCCGTCATATCCATCACGCACCTGCGCCAGCGGCTACAAAACTTCGGCAACTCATGATGTTTGAACTCACCAGCTATCTTGGCCTGTTCTTGGCGGCGTTCGGCGCCGCGTCGATACTGCCCATGCAATCTGAAGCCGTGCTGGTGACTATGTTGCTGTCCGGTAACTATATCGCCGTGACCCTGCTATGCGTGGCAACGCTGGGCAATGTGCTCGGTTCTGTCTTGAACTGGATACTGGGGCGCTCGATTGAACGCTTTCGCCATCACCGCTGGTTCCCGGTCAGCGCCCCCAAACTGGACAAGGCACAACGCTTCTACCTGCGTTACGGACGCGGGTCCTTGCTGTTGAGTTGGGTGCCTGTCATTGGCGATCCTTTGACAGTCATCGCCGGAGTCATGCGCGAACCATTGTGGCGTTTCGTACTGATCGTCACACTGGCCAAAGGTGCTCGTTATCTGGTGCTGACAGCCGTCACCGTGGGCTGGGCCTAGACAGCCTACAAGCACCTCCTACCCTATCTTCGCTTCCCACCTAGCCACTAAAAGGATTCGTACTACAGCCAGTCTCAATTACGACTTGCACACTTGCACGATCCAGCAGCTCTCCTGACGTTTTGTTACATCAGGACGCCTGCAACGCAAGGAGACGCGAACATGTCACGCCTATTCCCTCCTCCTCGTTTCAGCCTCACGGTTGAAAGCGTTACCCACGCCTTTCATGTGCTGTCCTTCTACGGCAACGAAGCCATCAATATGCCTTATACCTTCGATGTCGAGATTGTCAGCGAACAGGCCAACCTGGATTTCGTTGAACTGTTGCATCAGCCTGCCTTCCTGGCTTACGGCCCCCATGGACGAGGCGTTCATGGGCAAATCTATGCCATCGCCCAAGGCCGCCCCCACCCCAACTTCACGCTGTACACGCTGACTCTGGTACCGCAACTGACGTACCTTGAGCACCGCACCCATCAGCGCATCTTTGAGCAGCAAACTGCCCAGCAAATCATCGTGCAACTCCTCAAAGAGCACGGCATCTTGAGTGACGCGTATACATTCAAACTCAAATACACCCATCACGTCCGTGACTACTGCGTGCAATATCATGAAACCGACCTGCACTTTGTCCAGCGCCTGTGCGAAGAAGAAGGCATTCACTATCACTTCCAGCACAGCCACCAAGGTCATCTGCTGGTGTTTGGGGATAACCAGGATGCTTTCTCGGCACTCGAGCACCCGACGCCGTTTCTCTTCGATAAAAAACACCAGCCGGTGTTGAACAGCGGCCATTGCAACGCAATATGGCTGCTGACCGACATTCATCACCAAGGCAAGCAACCGCAAACACTGGAACAAAATCCCACAGATGGTTTTGTTCAGGGGTATCGCAATCACTTTGCGGTCACGTTGCTGGGCGAGACCTATCGCCCGGCGCGCACGCACACCAAGCCCTGCGTACTGGAGGCGCAAATCGCGCGCGTGATCAAACAAGACATGGCCCATCGGGTCGAGGTGCAGTTTTACTGGCACCGCGAAAAGCAAAAAGCCCGATACAGCCGCTGCTGGCTGCCTGTCCCCCCCCGTTGGTGGGGCGTGCCACACGTCGGCGCTGAGGTGCTGGTGGCATTCATTGAAGGTGACCCCGACCAGCCGACTATCACCCACTGTCTGCCAGACAATCGGGGGCCTGCAGGCCGCCAGCCGGTTAACGGCAGCGTGCTGCGCAGGCGCAGCACACCAAACGGCACCGGCTATAACGAGATGCCAATTGAAGCACCCAAGGACGTGAGCGTCTCATCCGCAAGACGCCCCGCAAAGAGTAAGCCTCACGGCAACTGAGCCCCCGCAACCGCAACATGGATCATGTACAGCGATGTATTGGCGGTGATGAACAAGCGATTACGCCGAGGCCCGCCAAACGTCAGGTTAGCCACTGTTTCAGGCAATAGAATCTTGCCCAGCAGCACGCCGTTGGCATCGAAACACTGGACCCCATCACCGGCGCTGGTCCAGATGTTGCCCTGGACGTCGACCCGCAAGCCGTCCGGAATACCCGGTTCGATTTGCGCCAGCACGCGGGACTGGCCCAACCGGCAGTTATCAATGACCTGCAGGGCGCGGATGTGGTGCGCGGCATCCGGGTCGTGAGAGCGGGCCGAGTCAGCGACGTACAGGGTTTTGCCGTCCGGTGAAAATGCCAGGCCGTTAGGCTGTTCGAAGTCATCGGCAACGCACGTGATTTCCAAGGTGTTCGGGTCCACACGAAACACATTGCGCCCGCTCTGTTCCGGCTCGGCCTGATAGCCTTCGTAGTCGCTGAGAATGCCGTAAGTCGGGTCGGTGAACCAAATACCGCCATCACTGTGTACCACCACGTCATTGGGCGAGTTGAGACGTTTGCCTTCGAACTGATCGGCCAGCACGGTGATGCGGCCATCCGGCTCGGTGCGTGTGACACTTCGGGTGCCATGCTGGCAGGTCACCAGCCGCCCTTGCAGATCACGGGTGTTACCGTTGGCAAAGTCGGATGCTGTGCGAAACACCGAGACGCCCTGCTCCGGGGTCCAGCGCAGGATGCGCTGATTAGGGATGTCGCTCCACAGCAAGTAGCCGCCATCGTTGAACCACACTGGGCCTTCTGCCCAGCGGCACCCATCATAGAGGCGCTCCAGTTGGGTGTTGGGCAGGGTCAGGCTGCGAAAACGCTTGTCGTTGTATTGGTAAATCTCGTCGTTCATTTTTCGGTCCTGACTCAAAGACTACGCAGGCTTTTACGCCCGCTAACGGCGGCGATCACCGCAATAATGATGACCCCGGTAAGGATCAGCCGCACACCCGCGCTGGCGCCAAAGGTGTTGAGCATGCTGACCAGCAAATACAGAAACAGCGCCGCACCCCACAACCCCGGTACGTTGGAAAAACCGCCCGCCACCGACGTGCCGCCAATGACCACCACAGCAATCGACGCCAGTAGGTATTCATCGCCCATGCTCAGCGACGCACCACCGGAAAACCCCGCCAGCAATACACCGCAGAGGCTGGCAAACACTGCGCTCAGCACATACGTCGCCCAGCGCACACGCTCGACCCGCACCCCGGCCAACTCGGCCGCCCGCATGTTCTGGCCCACGGCCAAGGCCCAGCGACCGTAGAGCGTGCGGCTCAGCAGGTAGCCTGCACAGACCGTCAGCAAGACCACCGCCACCGCAAGGTAAGGCACGCCCATCACCTTCCCGGTCGAGAACTGATAAAACAGTTCCGGCGGGGCAATCCGTACACTGCGCCCGTAAGCGATGGCCACGGACTGCAACAAAAAGCTGGCCGACAAGGTGGCAATGATCGGCGGGATGCGCAGCACGCGAATCAGTGCGTAGTTGGCGCACCCCACCAGCACCCCGACAGCCAGGACGCCGGTCACGCCCAGGATGATCAACTCATTCTGGCTGTCCATCAGCTTCATGCCAACCGCACCGCTCAGGGCGATATTGGCCGGGATCGACAGGTCGATATTGCCGGGGCCGGTGGTGATGACGAACATCTGCCCCACACCGACGATCACAAAAAAGGCTGAAAAAGACAGCGCGCTGGAGGTCAATGCTCCCGCGCCCTCGCCTTGGGTAAACACCAGGGTCGCGAGCGACACCAGCAAGGCCGCCAGAAACGACCACAACCAGGGTTTGCTGCGCACACGGTCGAAATGAAGGTTCAGGTTCATGCTGGACGAGCCTCTAGACGGTTGACGGCAGTGCGCAGGGCCAACACCAGAATCAAAATCGCGCCCTGGGCGCCGATCTGCCAATCTGGCGAAATGCGGATAAACGACAACAGCGATCCGGCCAGCACCAGGGTCAATGCCCCCAGCACCGCCCCCACGGGCGAGACTCGCCCGCCGGTGAATTCACCGCCGCCCAGAATCACCCCGGCAATCGACAGCAAGGTGTAGCGCAGAGCCATGTTGGCGTCAGCCGAGGTGGTCAAACCCACCAGAAACAAGCCTGATAGCACGCCGAAAGTGCCCGCCATTGCATACAACGTGACCTTGATCCGCAGCAATGACCACCCGGCCTTGGCAATCGCCAACGGGTTGCCACCGGCGCCGCGCAGTACCACGCCCCAGGTGGAGCGCATCAAAAACAGATGCACCGCCACGGCCAGCAACACGCACACCACCACCGCGAACGGTAATAACGGCGTCTTGATTTTGACCAGCGCCTGCAACCATTGCGGTGCACTGCCGCCGGGTGCGGGCAACAACAGCACCGCGCCGCCAACCCAGATGAATGACATGCCCAAGGTGACCACAATCGCCGGTAACTGGCGGATATGGATCAAGGCACCGAGCACGGCATACACCGCCACACACCCCACCAGCGCCAGACAGCCGAGCAACGGATGATCGTTGAGCAACGTGGCGGCCACACAGGCGACAAAGCTGATAAAACTGCCCAGCGACAGATCAAGGTCATTGACCGTGATAATCAGCATTTGCGCGATGGTGGCCAGGGCGATAGGCACCGCCAGGTTGAGCATCAGGTTCATGCCCATGTAGCTCATGGCCCGAGGCTGCATGATGAAAATCGTTGCCAGCAGCACGATCAACGAAACGGCGGGCAACGCGTTACGCAACAAACGCGCCCGATTGACTGCTCTCGCTGCAGATGTTGTCGCAGCGTCACAGGTTTGAGGTTGGGATTTTAACGTCATGGGTTGAGGCGCGTTCATGCCACCTCCTCCTGAAAGGAACTGCGCAGCACTTGCGCTTCACTCAATTGATCGCGCGCCATATCAGCGACTGTCTGGCCATCGCGAAACACATAGATGTGATCACAGTGGTCCAGCTCTTCCAGTTCAGTGGTGTACCAGATAAAGGTGCGCCCCCGGCTCGCTTCGTCCTTGATAATGGCGTAGACCTCGCGCTTGGTGCCGACATCGACCCCACGCATCGGGTCGTCCATCAAAATCAAGTCACTGTCGCTGGCCAGCGCCCTGGCAAACAGGGCTTTTTGCTGGTTGCCCCCCGACAACGACAAAATCGGACTGTTCATGTCCGGCGTGCGAATACCCATGCGTTGCTGCCACTGCGCCGCCATGGTCTGCTCGGCAGCCGGGTCGATCAGCGGCCCGTGCCTGAGCGCGGCCAGCGAGCTGATAGTGATGTTCTCGGCAATCGACCACAGGTTAAATATGCCGTCGGTTTGCCGATCACCTGCAACCAGCGCCACCGGCAGGCCTTTGGCCACCCGTTCGCGCAACAATTGCACCAGCCATTGGCTCTGTCCCTGGCCCGCGAGCCCGGCCAGACCGACAATTTCACCGGCCCAGGCCGCCACGGTGTGCTGGTTGCGCTGGCGCGCCGGGCGCTGGTTGACCACGGCGGGCTGGCTGTCGCGCTTGGACACAAACACTTGGCTGGCAGCGTGTGCCTTGCTGTCCATGGAGCCCATTGATTCGACCAGCGACGCATGCGTAAAGGCACTGGCCGCGCGAACGTCAACCACACAACCATCACTCATGACCGCGATGCGATCACAGGTCGCGAGCATTTCACCAAGGATGTGGCTGATCAGCACCACGCAGCCGCCGCCTTCAACGTAGCGCCGTACATGCCGCAGCAGTTGCTCAGCGACCCGCGCGTCAAGTGAGGAGGTCGGTTCGTCGAGAATCACTAAGGCCAGGTGTTCATCAACACAGGTAAAGGCCCGGGCGATCTCAACCATCTGCCGCTGCCCGATCGGCAAGTCCGCGATCACAGCGCCAGGGCTGATCCCGTGCCCCGGAAAAATGCTGTCCAGGCTGGCCACAATCAACGCCCCGGCCTTGCGCCGCCAACCCAAGCCACGCAGCGCCGGACACATCAGGCGAGTGTTTTCAGCCACCGTCAGGTTGGGGCACAGCGACAACTCCTGAAACACACAGCGAATCCCGTGTTGGCGGGCGACCTGCACCGAGTAGCCACTGCGCACATCCGCACCGGCCATTAACAGCGCGCCACTGTCGGCGCGCAGGGTGCCGGCCAAAATATGCATCAGTGTCGATTTGCCGGCGCCGTTGTGACCGATCAGGCCCAGGCACTCGCCAGCCTGAAACATCAGGTCAACGCTGTCTAAGGCGCGCACGGCACCAAAACGCTTGCCAACCCCCTTGAGGTCAACCAGCGGAGCTTGAGTCGTAGTCATCACACTCTCCTCGACTGCTCGCGCTTAGTGCGCAACAGGGCTTTTGAGCTGGGCCACGTCATCCACGCTGTACACGTGGCTAACAATCCCGCCTTTCTCCAGGCCTTTAAGCGAGCTTTCTAGGGTGTCCTGGCTCACGCTGATGGCAGGTGACAACAGGTCATGGGGCATTTGCTTGCCGTCCAGCAGTTGCTGGGCCACCCAAAACGACAGGCTGGCAATACTCGGGGCGCTGGAGATAGAGAACGACTCATACCCTGTGGCGTCTTTTTGCTTTTTCCACCACGCCAACTCTTCTTCACGGTTGCCAAAGATGATCACCGGCAGCGGGCGCCCGGCAGCGGTAAACGCCTGCGCCACGCCAAAGCCATCATCCCCCTGGGTCACCACCGCATCGACTTTGGGCAGGCTCGGCAAAATCCCGGACACGGCTTTCTGGGCCACAGTCTGTGACCAGTTGCCGTTGACCGCACCGACGATTTTCAACTGAGGGTGCTTTTGCGCGCCCGCGATGATCCCGGAGTGAATCGTGTCATCCACAGAAACCCCGGCCAGGCCGCGCACTTCCAGCACATTAGCGCCTTGTGGGAAGCGCTTGGCCAGATAGTCCATGGCATCAATGCCGCTTTGTTTGAAGTCCATGGAAACCCGGTAAGCGCAGGGCTCGGTGACGATCCCGTCAAACGACACCACGATGATGCCCGCATCACACGCTTGCTTGACCGCGCCATTGAGCGCTGTCGGCGAGGCCGCATTGATGACGATGGCGTTGTAGCCCTGCAAAATCAGGTTCTGGATTTGCGCCGCCTGTTCGGTGGCCTGGTTTTCGCCGGTGGTAAAGGAGTCGGCCCCGGAAATAATCCCGGCTTTAACGGCCTGATCGGTGGTCTGCTGCCAACTGGCGAGCATGCTTTGACGCCACGAGTTACCGGCGTAGTTGTTGGACAGCGCGATGGTTTTGTCGGCCGTATCAGCCTGAGCGGACATAAAAGGAGCAAGCAGCAATGCAGTGGACAATAAAGCACAACGCAGCGTGAAACGTTCCATGGCAAGACCCTTTTTATTATTGTGGGCTTCGGCCGCCGAATGACTCGGTCGTACCTGATAACGCCACCAGTCTGATACGGCCGCACGGCCTGTGTCTGGGGCGTTACTGCACACTTGATACCCTTTGCGCGCAAATAACCTGCGGGATCCCGCAAAATAAACGCGTATCCGTGCAGCATTTTTGCGCATGCCGCTGAGCGGCTTTAAGCCATAATCGTGGCTCGGTTCGCCAGCGGGCGAACCTCATGACAGGTCGTACGCCATGGCGCAAAGAACCCCCATCGCCGCTGAAAGTGTGTTGCACCATTTTCTCGGGATTTCCCGTGCGCTGGCCGGGCGTCTGGACTTTCAGTCAATGATCGAGGCGGTGTCCGAAGAGATCCGTTTTATCCTGCCCCACGACCATCTGGACGTCAGCCTGTTGCTTGATGACGACAATCACCTGTCGGCTTACGAAACAGGTCTGCATACCTCGTGGAGCGACTTTGCGATTAATCCGCTGGAAATAGCGCGCAGCCCGATTCGCTCGCTGCTGCTGGGTGAAACGCCGTACATTCTCAGCGATGACGCCATGATCGATGAGCGCTTCCAGTTCCCCGGCGCACTCAATCACCCGATCTTCGATGCAAACCTGCGCAGCCGCCTGCACGTCCCCCTGCGTGCTCGGGGCGAAGTCATCGGCGCGCTGAGTTGCTCGACCCACGTGGCCAACTTTTACACCCTCGATGACGTACACCACACCCAGCACGTGGCCGATTTGCTGGCCTCCTACCTCTACGCCCTGCACCAGACCGAACAGGCCAAACAACTGGCCATTGTCGAGGCGCAGATCCGCGCCCGTGAAGAAGGCCTGCGCCTGGGGGTATTGCGCCTCACCGAAGAGTTGGAAAACGAGCGCCAGCGTATCGGCATGGACCTGCACGATCAGACCCTGGCGGACATGACCCGCCTGCACCGACGCATCGCACGTCTGCAATTGCAAGACAACGTGACGTCGTCAGAACTCGCCCCCATCGGCCAGGCCCTGCACGAAAGCATGCAAGAGTTGCGGTTGATCATCGACGCGGTCAAACCGACCATCCTGCAACTGTTCGGCTTTGTCGAAGGCCTCGAAGACCTGCTGCTGCGCAGCGTGCGCAACAGCGGCCTGCCGATCGTCACGCAATTGCGCGACAACACAGACGGGCTGGCCAACGCCCTGGCCGAACCGCAAAAAATCGCCCTGTTCCGAATCGTTCAAGAAGCGGTGAATAATGCGATCAAACACGCAGCTCCGAGCGTGATCATCGTCGAAATCACCGCTTCCAATAGCCATCTGCAACTGACCATACTCGACGATGGGCGTGGGCTTGACCCTGTCAGCCGCCTGGAAACCGGGGGCATCAAAAACATGCAGGTCCGTGCGCAGTTGCTCAGTGCCCACGTACAGATCGACAAAGGCCCGAGCGGCAAAGGCACTTGTGTGCAAATCAACCTGCCGCTGCCGACGCACGCCTAAGGAACCCCCATGGACATCCTGTTAATCGAAGACGACCCGGTGCACCGGGCCTTCTTCAAAGAAGTCATCGAAAATGCGCTGCCCGAATGCGAGCGCTTGCTTGAAGCCGAGGACGGGCTGGTCGGCGAGCGCCTGGCCCATGAGTTTGCCGTGACGTCTGTGGTCATGGACTTGCAGATGCCCCGCCGCACTGGGGTTGAAGCGGCGCGGGCCATTTGGCGCGAGCGCCCGCAGACCTCAATCATGTTCTGGTCCAACTACGCCGATGAAGCCTACGTACGCGGCATATCGCGCATCGTCCCCGAGGGCGCGGCCTACGGCTACATCCTCAAGACCGCCTCCGAAGATCGCCTGCGCCTGGCGCTGCGCAGCCTGTTTATCGAACAGCAATGCGTCATTGACCGTGAAGTGCGCGGGGTCCAGCAAAAAAGCCAGAACCTGCTGCTGGGCTTGACCGACACCGAATACGAGGTGCTGCAAGACATCGCGCTGGGCCTGACCGACCGCATCATCGCCCAGCGTCGTAACCTGTCGCTGCGCAGCGTGCAAAACCGTCTGCAACAGCTCTACGAAAAACTCGGTGTGCGTCAGCCCACGGAAGACAGCGACAGCGGACCGGCCTTTAACCTGCGCGCCCGCGCGGTCAACGTGGCGCTGTTGCGCAAACTGCTGAACCGCACCGCGCTGGAACAGGCCGAAATCGAGTTGCAGGAATGGCTCAAAGACCCACGTTTCAAACATTTATGGCACTAAGCTCGCGCCTGCCATTGGCGCTACCGGCTACAGCGCGCTTTCACATTTTTTTCACTCGCAGCTGCTATTCTTCGCAACTTCTTTGGGGAGTAGCTGGCTGTCACTTGTGTGGCGGCGCTCTGGTCAACATTCTCGGCAACCTGCCGTGGCCATGGCATCCATCCGGATTTGCGAGACCAACGACATACCTGTGCTGAAGTCGGGCGCGCAGGGTCATGTCGTTGTTTTCAAGCCCGGCTGGACTGTAAACGTGAACGCCATTGCCCTGATTTTCCTTGCCTTTGCCATGTCAACGGATGCCTTTGCGGCGGCCATCGGTAAAGGTTCAAGCCTGCACAAACCGCGCTTCACCGAAGCCCTGCGTACCGGCCTTATATTTGGCGTGATTGAAGCCATCACACCGGTCATTGGCTGGGTAATCGGCCAGGCCGCCAGCAGTTATGTCACCCGCTGGGATCACTGGATCGCCTTCACCCTGCTGCTGGGGCTGGGGCTTTACATGATCTACAACGGGGTTAAGCCCGAGGAAGAAGAACCCGAGGACAAACCTGCGCAGCACTCCTTCTGGATTCTGGTGATCACGGCGATTGCTACCAGCATCGACGCACTGGCGGTCGGGGTTGGCCTGGCATTTGTCGACGTCAATATCTGGCTCGCGGCAGCAGCGATAGGCCTGGCAACCATGACCATGGTCATCATCGGCACCCTGCTGGGCCGCGCCTTGGGCAGTCTGGTGGGCAAGCGTGCGGAAATTGTCGGGGGGGTGGTGCTGATGCTCGTCGGGGCGACGATCTTGTATGAGCATTTAAGCGCGGCGTAAAAACAAAAGAGGAATCTGACAGCGTGTCCGATTCCTCTTTGGGTTAACTCAGCTCGCGGTGCCAGAGCGCGCCAGCCGGTACATCGTCCAACTGTAGAAAACCAGCGCCAGCGTGGCCAACGAGCCGCCTGCGAGCCCCACATAAGCAAAACCCAAATGGCCGCCGACCCAGCTACCCAGCAGCGCACCACCGCCGATGCCGATGTTGTAGATGCCTGAAAACATCGCCATGGCAACGTCGGTGGCGTCGGGCGCCAGGTTCAATACTTTCGACTGCAGGGCCAGGCCAAAGCCCATGATCGCCATGCCCCAGACAATACTCAGAACGCTCAGCGATTCGACCCAGCCACTGGCCGGCAACAGCAACAACAGGCACAGCGCCAGCAACCCCACGGCGATCAACAGAAAGCCCTGTGGGTTGTACTTGTGAAACCAGCTAAAGCACAGTGAACCGATGATCCCTGCCCCGCCGAACAACAGCAGAATCAAGGTCACGGTGTTGCTGCTCATGCCTGCGGCCCCTTCGACAAAGGGTTCGACATAGCTGTAAGCGGTAAATTGGGCGGTGACGACTACGGCCGTCAGTACATAAATCGCCACCAATGCAGGCCGTTTGAACAATACCGGCAAACTCCTGAGCGAGCCCGAGTTCTGGCTAGGCAGCAGCGGCAGGGTTCGGGTAAGCCACAACACCAATAATCCGGCCAGTGCGCCAATCACCAGAAACGTGGTGCGCCAGCCCATGGCCTCGCCCAGCAAACGCCCCAGCGGCACGCCCAAGACCATCGCCAGTGAAGTGCCGGTGGCCAGCAAACCCAAGGCCTGGACCTGTTTGCCTTCCGGAGCAAGACGTACGGCCAGAGACGCGGTAATGGACCAAAACAGCGCATGGGACAACGCCACACCAATCCGGCTAAGCAGCAAAATGCCAAAGTGGGTCGCGACGCTGGACAGCAGATGGCTGGCAATAAACATCCCGAACAGCACCAACAACAGCTTGCGGCGTTCGACGTTGCGGGTCAGCAGCATGATCGGTAGCGAGGTCAGAGACACCACCCACGCATAGATCGTCAGCATCAGTCCGACACTGGCGGTGGTCATGTCAAAACTGGCACCAATGGCGCTCAGCAGGCCTACAGGGACAAATTCGGTGGTGTTGAACACGAACGCGGCCAGCGCCAGTGCTATGACCGGTTGCCAATTTGCGCTAGGTGTCGCAGGGGAATTGCTCATTTATGGGGGGCACTACTCGCTATCGATGATCTGACAGGCTCGTGACTCGGCTGTCTTTGCAGACAGCTTAGTCAGAACCACACGGGGCGGCATTCTATAGCGTTCGCAAAGGTCTGTAAGTGAACATCAAAGGATGTGGGTCGGCGCAAACCGGGGCGTACGACGCCACCTTAAGAAAGGTGTGATGGTGAGGGGCCTGGCATTTGTTTAGAGCATCGCAACCTCAGGATTCAAAGGTTTGAATCCTGATCTCCCTGTGCACTCTGGTATTAAGAGACTCGACAACAATAATCGACCCGCAAGGACTCCCCCCAATGCCCTCCTCTGCACCTGCCGCTGCTCGAACGTCCAATGGAGTGTTCGGCCTCTTCTGCCTGGGCAGCTACTTGTTATCGGTGTCCTATGGCACCACGTTTTTATTGGCCATGATGCTCCGCGCCCATGGCGGCAGTGAATCAGACGCGGGAACGATTATTTCGGTGGCCATGTTCAGTACCTTTGCTGCCGTGATTTTCTCCGGGCATTTGACTGATCTGTTCGGCGCTCCCAGAGCCATCGCCGCCGGGGCCGTGTTACTGGCTGGCGCATGCCTGGTTTTTGCCAGCGTCCAGACCCTTGGCACCGCCGTGCTGACAGGTGGCTTGCTGCTGGGGTTGGGCTGGGGCGTGTTCTACACCTTGGGGCCAATCATCGTGGCGATGATTATCGAACCTGCCCGCCGGGTTAAATATTTTGCCCTGCTCTCGGGCAGCATGCTGACCGGCATCGGCACCGGCCCGCTGCTCGGGCGTGCCAGCGAAGCGCTGGGCTACCCTGTGGCATCAGCGTTTGTGATGGCGGCAGTTGCCAGCCTGTTGGGCGGCCTTGCCTTCCTCTTGATTGACCCGAAAATCAAACGCCAAAGCAGCCTCATCGGCCCGGTCAGCGTGTGCAAAATAACCCCGCGCGCCACCCTGTCAGTGCTCAGTTCAAAGGCGGTGTTCGCCATTGTCATGGTCGGCCTGGGTGGCGCCATTTTTGGCGGATTGTCGAGCTTTCAAACCTCTTACGCGGCGCTCAATCACCTGGATTATTCTCTGTTCTTTCTCGGTTTCATGGGCGCGGCCATTTCCTGCCGCCTGTTGATCGCAGGTTTTATCATCCAGCGTGATCCTTACGTGATGGCATGCGTGTTGACAGCCCTGATTGTGGTTGCAGTGCTGATGTTCATGTTCTGCGTGCACTCAAGCGCGACGTATGCAGTGGCTGCCATCACGCTGGGCGTGGGTTACGGCCTGACGTACTCGGTGATTAATGGCCTGGCCGCCAACGAGGCGCCGGTCGGGTATACCTCACAATCACTGGTGTTGTTCAGCCTGGCGTATTTTGTCGGGGTGTTCGGCTTTCCGTGGCTGGCCGGGCACGTGATCGTTAACGACGGTATCCCTGCCCTGCTTTCGATCATTCTGGTCATCGCAGTGAGTAACTGGGCAATCACGCTAAGCCGTCTGTTGTGGCGGCGCCTGTATCAGTCGAGATCAGCCAGCGCTCAGACATCCGCGCCGGACTGATCAACCTCGCTTAACGGAATGATCTGCGCGCTGCCATGGCGAACCCCGCGTTCGGCCATGACGTGGCGCGCCAGCTCCGACACTTCACCGACGGTGCCCTTGAGCACCGACACTTCCATGCATTTGCCTTGATCAAGGTGCACATGCAGGGTCGACAAGGTCAGGTCATGGTGCGCGTGAAAAGCGCTGTTCAGGCGTTTGGACAGTTCCCGTGTGCCGTGGTCATAGACGTAACTCAGGGTGGCCACACAGGCGGCTTGCGGGTCGCCGCCTTGCTCACCGAGCAGCCCGGCACGCAATAAATCGCGAATCGCCTCGGATCGCCCCTGATAGCCGTGGGTGCCAACCCGCTCATCAATGGCGGTCAGCAAGGCTTCATCCAGCGAAATGGTGATCCTTTGCATGCAATTAGCCTCGCAGTTATGAACTTTTGACATAGACTTCATACCCAATACGTGAATAGGCAAAAGGCCATCAACTTTTGGGAGATGCAGTGTGAAGCAGTCAAGGACGAAAAAACAGCTTGCCCTATTGATCATGGGTGCCTATCTGAGCGCCGCGCTCACCCCTGCCTTTAGCGCCGACCCGCCCCCCACGCTGTCCTATTCGTGGCCAACCAATGCCGGGCCGCTGGACCCCAGAGGCTATTCCCCAAACCAGATGTACGCGCAGGCGATGGTGTACGAACCCTTGGTGCGCTATACCGCACAAGGCACGCTCCAACCCTGGCTCGCCACTCAGTGGACAGTGTCGCCCGATGGCAAGACGTACACCTTCACCTTGCGCGACGGTGTGAAGTTCAGCGATGGCAGCCCGTTCAATGCTGCGGCGGCCAAAGCCAACCTCGATGCCGTACTGGCCAACAGCAAGCGCCACCAGTGGATGGAACTGGTCTCGACCCTGGAGCGCGTCGAAGCCCCGGACGAACTCACGCTGGTGCTGCAACTCAAGCACCCGTATTACCCGACGCTGATGGAACTGGCGCAAGTGCGCCCATTGCGTTTTGCCGCCCCCGACGCCAAGCCGGGTACACCAGTGGGCACCGGCCCTTGGGTATTGACGCAAACCCGGCGCGGCGAATACGACCGCTTCGACCGCAACGAACACTACTGGGGCGCACAACCGGCGTATGGCTCGGTGTTGGTCAAAGTCATTTCCGACCCGGACAGCCGCGCCATCGCCTTGCAGACCGGCGAGTTGGACCTGATTCAAGGCGCTGAAGGCGAAATCTCCCCCGGTACTTTTGTTCGGCTGCGCGACTCGGGCTTCAAGGCCGCCATTTCCGCGCCCTTGGCCACCCGCACGGTGGCGATGAACACTGGCCTGGCACCGACCAACGAGTTGGCGGTGCGTCAGGCCATCAATCAAGCCGTGGACAAAGACACCATCATCGCCAAGGTACTGCACGGCCTGGAGCCTCGCGCCGATGCGTTGTTTGCCAGCAACATGCCCTACGCCAATCTTGGCCTCAAGGCCTTGCCTTACGACCCGCAGCACGCTCGGCAATTGCTCGATGCCGCGGGTTGGAAACTCTCGAGCGGTAAAACCATCCGTGAGAAAGACGGCCAGCCACTGAGCATTGAACTGGTGTTTCTGGGCCCTAGCGCGTTGCAAAAGAGCCTGGCTGAAATCATTCAGGGCGAGTTGGCCAAAGTCGGTATAGAGGTCAAATTACGCGCTGAAGAAGACGGCTCTCTGGTGCAGCGTCAGCGTGAAGGCCGCTTCGGCATGATCTTCGCTGACACGTGGGGCGCACCTTACGATCCGCACTCGTTTGTCAGCTCCATGCGCTATGCCGGCCACGCTGACTATATGGCACAGCGCGGGCTGCCAATGAAAGACGCGATCGACCACAAAATCGCCGAAGTCTTTGCCCAGACCGATGACAGCAAACGCGCCGAGGGATACCGCGAGATCCTCACCACCTTGCATGATCAGGCGGTGTACCTGCCGATCTCGCATCTGACAGCCATCAGTGTCAGCGGTAAAAAAGTCGACAACGTGCAGTTCGGCAGCACGCTGTTTGACGTGCCGTTTGAAGTCATGCGCCCAGCCACCGGGAAGCCCTAAATCATGCTGCGCTATATTATTTTGCGACTATTGCTGCTGATCCCGGTGCTGCTGGGGGTGTCACTGATCGTCTTTGTGCTGCTGCATCTGGGCAATGGCGACCCGGCACTGGACTATCTGCGCCTGTCGCAGATTCCGCCCACCGATGTCGCACTAGCCCAAGCCCGGCATGCGCTGGGCTTGGACCGACCGCTGCCGGAACAATACGTGACTTGGCTGTGGAACGCCGTGCACCTGGACTTCGGCATCTCGTACATCACCGGGCGCCCGGTGCTGGATGACTTGCTGTATTACCTGCCGGCCACCTTGCAACTGGGTGGCCTGGCGCTGCTTGTGACGCTACTCATGAGTATTCCGCTGGGCCTTGTGGCGGCACGCTGGAAAGGTCGCTGGCCGGATCAGGTGGTGCGCTTTATCACTTTTATCGGGGTGTCGATGCCCAACTTCTGGCTGGCATTCCTGCTGATAGCCGTACTCTCGTTGTGGCTGGGCTGGTTGCCGCCCATGGGCCGTGGCGGGCCTGAACATCTGATCATGCCGGTCTTGGCCATCGCACTGATGTCGATGTCAATCAATGCCCGCCTGTTACGGGCCAGCCTGTTGGATGTGCGTCAGCATCGGCATGTGTTCTATGCGCGGGCTCGTGGCCTGAATGAACGGCAGGTGTGGCGCGACCATATTCTGCGTAACGCCTGGATGCCGCTGGTGACCGCCACCGGCATGCACATCGGCGAGTTGCTGGGCGGTGCACTGGTGATCGAAACCATTTTTGCCTGGCCCGGTGTCGGGCGTTTCGCGGTCAGCGCAGTGCTCAATCGCGACTTCCCGGTGATGCAGTGTTTCACCCTGTTGCTGACCACACTGCTGGTGCTGTGCAATCTGGTGGTCGACATTTGCTACGCCTGGCTTGACCCACGCACGCGTCTGTCGGGGGTGATGGCATGAGTGCGTTAAGTGCAGCGTTTTCTAACAAAAAAGGCGGGTTGCGGGTCGGTTATGTGCTGGTTGGCGTGCTACTGCTGTTTGCGTTGTTCGGCGCCTGGATCGCGCCATACGACGCCACGCTGGTGAACCTCGACGACCGCTTGCTCCCCGCCAGCACCCGCCATTGGCTGGGCACGGATCACCTGGGCAGAGACGTGCTTTCACGGCTGATGGTCGGCACGCAATTGTCACTGGGCAGCGTGGTGCTGGTGCTGGCCCTGGTGTTGATACTGGGGGTGACGATTGGCGGCATCGCCGGAATCGTTGGCGGTAAGGTCGACATGTTTTTGATGCGCCTGTGCGACATGTTCCTGACCTTCCCCACTCTGGTGCTGGCGTTCTTCCTGATTGCCCTGCTGGGCACCGGACTGAGCAACGTGATCATTGCCATCGCCCTGTCGCACTGGGCGTGGTATGCACGAATGGTGCGCGGCATGGTGCTGGCCCAGCGCAATCGTGACTATGTGTTGGCTTCGCGCCTGGCCGGGGCTTCGCGTCTGACCCGTCTGCGTCAGCACGTGATGCCCACTGTAGTGGGCCAGTTGCTGGTTCTGGCCTCGATGGACATTGGTCACATGATGCTGCACGTCTCGGGGCTGTCCTTTCTGGGCTTGGGTGTGAGCCCGCCCACCCCGGAATGGGGGGTGATGATCAATGATTCCAAGGAATTTATCTGGACCCACCCACAACTGTTGCTGTGGCCAGGCTTGATGATCTTTATCTCGGTGATGGCTTTCAACCTGCTCGGTGATGCCCTGCGTGATCGGCTCGACCCCAGCGTCTTGGCGGAGATCAAAGAATGACCCGAACCCTGAGTATTCAAGGCCTGAGCCTCAAGCACCAGCAACGCACACTGGTCGACCGTCTGGACCTGACACTCAAGGCTGGTCAGGTGCATGCACTGGTCGGTGCCAGCGGTTCGGGCAAATCCCTGAGCTGCCTGGGCATCCTCGATCTGCTGCCACCCGGCGTACACGGCAGCGGCGCCACCCTGCGCCTGGACGGGCACGTGGTGCAGCCCGCCCAACTGCGTGGGCGTGAGGTGGCGCTGGTGCTGCAAAACCCGCGCAGCGCCTTCAACCCGGTGCGCTCACTGCGTCAGCATGCGCTGGAGACGTTGCACATCCGCAACGTACGCGGTGCCCAGGCAGATCAATTGATCCATGACACCCTGCATGAAGTGGGACTTTTCGATGGACAGCGGATTCTCGATTCGTTTGCCTTTCAGCTCAGCGGCGGCATGTTGCAACGGTTCATGATTGCCCTGGCCTTGTTGGCTGACAGCCATTTCTTGCTGGCCGACGAGCCCACCAGCGACCTCGACGTTGTGGCGCAAGCGCGTTTTCTCGACCTGCTGGAGCGGCTGGTGTCGCAACGCAACCTGGGCGTGTTGTTGATCACCCATGACATGGGCGTCGTGGCCCGCTGCGCCAATCAGGTGTCGGTCATGGCCCACGGACGGATCGTCGAGCAGGCCGATGTGCACACCCTGTTCCACGCCCCTCAAAGTGAAGAAGCGCGCACGCTGCTGGCGGCGCATCACGCATTGACGATGGAGGCCTGTACGCCATGAGCTTTATCCAGGTACGCAACCTGAGCCACGGTTACACCGCTGGCGGGTTGTTCAGCAAGCGGCATCGGATTCAGGTGCTGAGCAGTCTTGATCTTGACCTGCACGAAGGCCAGAGCCTTGGCCTGCTGGGCGGCAGCGGCAGCGGTAAAAGCACCCTCGCGCGCTTGCTGATGGGCCTGGAAAACGCCGATCAAGGCAGCATTGCATTCAATGGCCAAACCTTGCAGGGCCTCGACCCGAAGTTCTTGCAGCGGGTGCAAATGGTCTTCCAGGACGCCCTCAGCGCCTTCAATCCGCAACGCACGATTGGCTGGAGCATTGCCGAACCGTTGCGCCATCTTTCAGACATGCCTGTCGATGCCTGCAAGGCACGGGTCGAGCAGTTGCTGGTGCAAGTCAAACTGCTGGCCAGTGATCACGACAAATTGCCTTCGCAACTCAGCGGCGGCCAGTTGCAACGGGCTGGAATTGCCCGGGCCATGGCCGTTGGCCCGCAGTTGATTATTCTCGATGAAGCCCTGTCCAACCTCGACCGCGTGCTGCAAGTGCAGATTTTGGACCTGCTGGCGGACGTACGCCGAACGTCCGGCACCGGCTTTCTATTGATCACCCATGACCTGAGCCTGGTGCAGCGTTTTTGCCAGCGGGTGGTGGTGCTGGCTGAAGGCAGGCTGGTCGAAGACCGGGAAGTGACCCCGCATATGCGCTTTGAGCACCCGGCAGCGCGTACCCTGCAAGCTGCGGTGTTGCCAGCGATGCCGAAGGCCCCGGTCGCACTCGCACTGGCGTAGAGACTGCCGCTGGCTGTGATCTTTTGATAGGCAAGCCTGCCCGGCCTCTGAAGGTCAAAAGATCGCAGCCTGCGGCAGCGCCCTCGAAGAATTGAGGTGCGTTGACACGCCTTCTCGCCAATACAAATGGTAAAGATTAGTAAATAACAATGATTGCTATTCGTCTAGGTGTAAAACTTTGTAACCCCTTCTCGGTTACGCCGTTCCTCACCTGGAGTATTCGCAGATCATGCGCAAAATGTTCACCTTGCCAACGTCGGCCTTTACGTTGGTGGCTGTAGGTCTGTTCAACCACGCTTTCGCCTCTGAAAACACAGTCGATCTGCCTGCCACTACCGTCAGTGCCATCGACACCGAAGAAGACACGCCCGATGGCTATCAGGGCAAGCCCAGCGCGACCACTACGCGGCTGAACCTCACTGCCCGGCAAACCCCGCAAGGCATCACCAGTATCAAGCGTCAGCAACTCGATGACTTCAACCTCAACAGCATTCGCACTGTGCTGGACAACACGCCCGGGGTGAATGTGCAGAAGGTCGAAACCGACCGCACGTATTTCACTGCTCGCGGTTTTGACATCAGCAATTTTCAGTACGACGGTATGGGCATGCCATTGAACAACGGTCTGCTGGTGGGCGATATCGACTTGGCGCCCTATGAGCAAGTCGACATTCTGCAAGGCGCCAACGGCCTGATGACCGGCACCGGCAACCCGTCCGCCACGGTGAACTTCATCCGCAAACGCCCGACAGCTGACACCGAAGCCAAACTCAGTGTCAGTGGCGGCTCCTGGGACAAGCGCCGGGTTGACCTGGATGTCAGCGGGCCATTGACCGACTCGGGCAATGTTCGCGGGCGACTGATTTACGCCAACGAAGTGGGCAATTCATACCTGGACCGCTATTCCCGAGAAAAGAACATCTTCAGCGGTATGCTGGCCTTCGACCTGACCGACAGCGACACCCTGACCGTGGGTTATGAAGACCAGAAGTCCAACGCCAACGGCGCCAGTTGGGGCGCGCTGCCGCTGACCGATGCCAGCGGCAACGCGATTCATTACCACAGCACCCATTCCAACATTTCACAGCCGTGGGTGTATTGGGACGTGCACACCACCCGCGCCTTTGCCGAGTGGCAACACAACTTCGCCAATGACTGGCAGTCAACGCTGACCCTGACCGCCATGGATCACCGCGAAGACACCAACATGTTCTACATCTACGGGGACAGCACCTCGTCCACCGGCTATACCGGCCTGGCGTCCAAGTACAAGGACGCCACCCGCGAGCTGGATGGCGATTTTTCGTTCAGCGGCCCGTTCAGCCTTGGCGGGCGTGAGCATCAACTGACTGTCGGGGCCAACGTCGCGCGCTCAAGCACCCAGGAAACCTCGCTGTATGGCACCTCGTCGCACTACACCTCGGTCTCGCTGCAAGATGCATTGAACGGTTCAATCCCCAAACCGACCTACAACATGGCCAATGCAGCCGACACCTCTGACTACACCGACCGCCAGAAAAGTGTCTACGCCGGTGCGCGCTTCAACCTGACCGATGACCTGCACCTGATCACCGGCGCACGCATGCTCAGCGCCGACAGCGACGGCGAAAACTATGGCAGCGGCCGCGACGTCAGCATTCATGGCAAGGTCACGCCGTACGCAGGCGTGGTGTACGACCTGACCCCGCACTACTCGCTGTACGCCAGCTACACCAGGATTTTCAACCCGCAGTACTACCTCAACACGCAAGGCAAGGTGATCGACCCGCTGGAAGGCAAGAGTTATGAGGCCGGGATCAAGGGGCGTTTGCTGGACAACACGCTGGATGTCTCGGCGGCAGTGTTCCATACCCAACAAGACAACGTTGCAACCTATGCCTCGTTTGACGCCTCGAAAGGCGGCTACTTGTATGACGGCATGTCGTATAAGAGCAGCGGGATTGAACTGCAAGCCTCGGGCGAACTGGCGCCGGGCCTGCAAGTCAGCGGTGGCTATACCTACGTGTACATCACCGATGCCGATAACGATCGCGGGCGTAAATTTATCCCGCGTAATGCGCTGACCTCATCCATGACCTACACACTGCCGATGGCGCCGAAGGTCAAGGTCGGTGGCAACGTGAAATGGCAGAGCGAAGTTGAAAACGATACCACCCCGGCCGCCAACCAGGCCGCCTATGTGCTGGTGGGCTTGATGACCCGTTACCAGATCGACTCGCACTGGAGCACCCAACTGAATCTCGACAACCTGACCAACCAGAAGTACCTGCAAAGCGTGCGCTATGGCCAGAGCAACTACGGCGATCCGCGCAATGTGACAGCCTCGGTGAGCTGGACATTCTAAAGCCGGTAAACACACCCGCGCGGGAGCCGCCGAAGGCTGCGATCTTTTGATCTTTAAACGCGCACAGCCTTCGGCGGCCACCACGCGAGGTGGCAGGCCCGATGGCATAGGCCGTGTGTGGAGGCGCTGTTTGAGCGACGCGGGTAAGGTTTTCAGCCCAGGCCAGCGACGCTTGTTCGCGCAGCGTACGCAGCGTTTTTCAATGACCGGTGCCTCACTATCTTTTGATTTTTAAAAAATCGCGAGACCTTGGCCGTCTTACGTGCGGGTCAGGCGCCGACTGGCAAAACTGAACGCCAGGACCAACAGAATTAACGCGCCTGTAGCCACTTGCTGCCAGTAGAAATTCCAGCCAATCAACAGTAATCCATTGGCAATCACGTTGATAAACAGCACGCCCAACAACGTTCCGGGAATGTTCGCGCGCCCGGTGCTGCTTAAGGTCGTGCCCATGAATACCGCGCCGATGGCGTTGATCAGGAATGCATTGCCGGACATGGGCACATACGCGTTAACCGTGGAGCTCAGCAGCACCCCGGCCAAGGCACAGGCCCCTGCACTGGCGATAAAGACCTTAAGCAAGATCAGGCGTATCGACAGCCCTGAATAGCGCGCCAGTTGCGCCTGAGTGCCGACCGCGAGGATCTCCCGCCCCAGTCGTCCACGGGCCAATATCACCCCGTAGATCACTGCTAACCCTGCCACCAGCCACAGGGGCAAAGGCACATTCAGCCACGACATGGCCGTGATACCCGGCAAAATGCTTTGCGCGATATAGATCGGTTGCCCGCCCTCAGAAAGCAACTGCTGAACGCTGGTACCAATAAACAGCGTGCCCAGGGTCGCCAGAAACGGAGTAATCCGCAGCCCGGCGATCAAGCCCGCATTAAAGCTGCCCACCAAAGCGCCCGCCAGTACAGCCCCTACCATCGCCACACCCAAACCATGGCCAGTATTGAGCAACACTACAAACGCCAGGCTGGCGAAGTCGACGGCGGTGCCCACTGACAAGTCGATGCCCCCGGCGGCCACGGCCCAGGTCATGCCAATCGCAACAATTGCCAATAGCACGAAGTTGTTCAGCACCAGACTGCTCAGATTACCCAGGCTCAAAAAGCCCGGTGCAGTCGCCGCAAAGAATGCGACGATCAGCACAATCAGCAGCGGCAATATCGCGCGCAGCACAGGCGCCAACAGCGATGAAGATGAGCCATTTACAGCGAGCGCGGTCATTGTCCGCCCTCCTCTTTGCGCAAGGCACTGGACATGGCAACCACCAATAGGATCAGCACGCCCTGAACGCCGTTGACCCAGAAACTGGCAATGTTCAACAACTGAAAGCCATTGATCAAAAAACCCAGCAACAGCGTTGCCAATAAAGTGCCGGGGATGTTCGCCACCAGCCGTCTTGAGAACACCACGCCTAAAAAGGCGATGGCGACCACCGACAGCAGCATCTCGCCTGAGCCGGTGGTGCTGCCGCTGAAATACGACGCGGAACAAAAGGCGGCCAACGCGGCGCACAACCCGGCCAACAGGTAGCTGGAGAACACATAACGGCCCAGCCCCAGCCCTGCGGCGCGTGCCGCCTGCGGGTACTCGCCGATCGCGTACAAGCGAAGGCCATAAGGGCTGAGCTGAATCAGCAAGCCTAACCCGGCCGCTACCACCAGTAGCACCCAGGCCAGCGCAGGCACTTGCAACAAGACACCGTTGGCCAATGTGTCGAGCAAAGCAGAGTCGGTAGGCAGCACGCTGTTCTGGGTCAGGACCAGTTCCAGCCCAGCAATCAAGTTCATGCTGGCCAGGGTTGCCAGGAGCGGCGGTAATCGCAACACCACCACGCTCAAGCCATTGAGGGCACCGACTGCCAGGCCGCAGAGCAACGTCAGGCCTATGGCCTGCACGGCGCTGAAACCTGCATTGTTAAGGCTGCTGTAAACCGCCGCGCACAGCCCCAGATTAGCCGCCAACGACAAGTCCAGGCCTCCCGACACCACGTTGGAACCGCCGCCGATCACCACACAGGTCAGGCCGAAAGCGAGGATGCCGGGAATCGCCGACTGGGCGAATACGTTGGCGATATTGGTCGGGCTCACAAAGTTCGGGGCGCTCACCGCGAACACCGCCAAAATCAGCACAAACGCCAACAACGAGCCGCGACGCAGCACCCGCCGTGCGAACCGCTGGGAAAAACCCGATTGGGGGTGAGCAAGAGAGTCAGAGGACGTCATGTTCTGGTTCCGAAATAAGGGTTGGCAAAAACGACCTGTCACCTGTGGGAGCTGGCTTGCCCGCGATCCAGGCAACTCAATTCACCTGCTCGGCCATGTCGACTCCCTCGCTGGTAAGCCAGCTCCCACAAGAGACCGGACCCGCTGGCAAAAGTGATTCACTGGCGCCCGTCGCGCAGGCCAGCAAGCGGTCACTGTCGACGTGGCGAGCCTCGAACTCACCCGCCAGTTCTCCACGGTGCATGACCAGGATGCGGTCGGTGATGCCGATCAATTCCGGCAAGTCGGACGACAACACCAGCACAGCAGCACCCGCTTGGGCCAAACGACCGATCAAGCGATAAATTTCGACCTTGGCGCCGATATCAATACCCACGCTGGGTTCGTCCAACAGGTACAAGACGCCGTCGCGGCTGAGCCATTTACCCAGCGCCACTTTTTGTTGATTGCCGCCACTGAGTTGCTGCACTGCTGCGTCATGGCCGGCGGTCTTGATCCCCAGCTCAGCGATCAGGCGCTCACTTTCCCGGGCTTCGGCGGCTCGATCCAGCAGCCCCCAGCGACTGAAATGCGACAACCCCGCCAAGGTCAGGTTTTCCAGTACCGAAAGCAGCGGCGCGACCCCATGGCTGCGGCGCTCTTCAGGAACCAGAGCAATGCCTTGACGCACAGCATCGCGGGGTGATTTAAGGCGCAGTAGGCGGCCCTGCAATGCCATGCTGCCGCGGTCTGGCTGAACCAGCCCGAACAGGCTTTTGAGCAACTCCTTGGCCCCCGACCCCACCAGCCCAGTCAACCCGACGACCTCGCCCCGACGCACGCTGAGGTTGATGGCGCGATATGCCTGCCCTGCCGCGAGGTCTTTGAGTTCAAGCAGCACCTCCCCCGGCTTGACCTGCGGTTTGGGGTACATCTCGCCGACCTCACGATTGACCATCAGCCGGGCAATCTGTGCGGTTGAAGTGCTGCGCGGATCGACTACCGCCACGGCGCGCCCGTTGCGCAGTACCGTGACCTGATCACACAGGCTTTCGATCTCTTGCAGATAGTGCGAGATGTACAGAATCGATAAGCCCTGATCGCGCAGGCGGCGAATGATCGCCAGCAACTGATCGACTTCGCGCTTGACCAGCGACACACTGGGCTCGTCGAACACCAGGATTTTCGGCTTGGCCAGAAGTGCGCGGGTGATTTGCAAAATCTGGCGCTGTGCGCTGTCCAGCTCACTGACCAAGGCCCCCGGCGCAAACTCCAGGTCGAAGTAATCGCGCAACAAGCGCGCGGATTCACGGTCCTGTGCGAGCCGGCGAATAAACGGCCCACGACGCAATTCATGCCCGAAAAACAAGGCTTCGCCCACGGTGAAGCTCGGCGGCAACAGCCGCTCCTGATGGATAAAATGCACCCCCAGCGCCTCAATCTGTCGTGGGCTGAGGGCGGTGAACGTGTGCCCGTCGACCGCCATCGTGCCGCTGTCTGCACGATGAATGCCCGCCAGCACTTTGATCAAAGTCGACTTGCCCGCACCGTTCTCTCCGACCAGGCCGTGAATCGAGCCGCGCTCAACTTGCACATCCACGCCGTCCAGCGCCTGAGTCGGTCCGAAACGTTTAAAGATGCCTTGCAGATGCAAGGCTGGCGGTGCAGTACTCACTGGTCGCCTCGCAGCGTTTGCACCTGCTCGAGGTTAGCGGCGGTGGTCAGCAAGGTCGGCACTTGCGTTTCTTTAGGCAGGTCATGTTGCCCCGCCAGATAGCGCGCCACGTTTTGCACGGCCGTCTTGCCGATCAGAGCGGGCTGCTGAGCCACCACGGCCCCCACAGGCGAATCGCTGCGCTTGAGCAGTTCCAACACTTCGGGGGTGCCATCCACGCCATAGGTCTTGATCTCAGTACGGCCCGCATCCACCAGGGCCTTGCTGGCGCCCAACTGTGGAATGTCCCAAGCTGACCAGATCGCCGTGACACTGCCTTTAGGGTATTTGTTGAGCAAGGCGCTGATCTGGCTGTAAGCATCCTGCACGGTGTTGGGAATCACATCCCGCAACTCGGGCTCAATGACCTGCAGGTCCGGGTGATCCTTGAGAGCCAGCTTGAGCTGGTCATAACGAATGGCGCACACCGGCACGCCATAAAAACCGTTGAACACCAGCACATTACCTTTGCCGCCACTGTCCGCAATGAGCTGCTCGGCCAGATTTTTACCCGTGGCGACGTTGTCCGACGTGGTGTTATTGAGGCTGTACTGCGACGGCGCATCGATAGTGAACAGCGGGATCCCGGCTTTGCTGATGCGCTTGAGCCAAGGGTCGATCACGCTCAGGGTGCCCAGTGTCTGAATGACCGCATCGGGTTTCTGGGTGACCACGGTTTGCAGTTGGGTGACCAGGTTTTTGTCATTGCGCCCGGCGTCGAGGGTAATCGGCGTGCCACCGAGGCGCTTGACCTCCGCGACCTGAGCCTCGAAGGCCTTCACATCAAAATAGTGGCTGGTGCCCGTCATGCTGATAGCAATGCGCTTGCCGGCCAGCGACGGCACATCACTGTCGTCAGCCAACGCCTGCGCGCCCACACCGACGCTGATCAGCGCCAACGCCATGGCGTGCAGAAATCGGGAACGACGAAAACGCGGTTGAGGGGCGGTGACATCGGGCATAAAGGCGGTTCCTGAGTGGTTTATCAGGAACATTGCACAGACCATGCCGCGGCCTGAAACCGGGCTTTGCCGCGCAAAACAGGGGTGGAACTGCGCAGATACACCACAAAGTGTTGCGCAGATGTTGCGGTATCAACAGTTGCAAACCAGACACTCTCCGTGCGCAGGCGCTCGCTCGGCCCTACGCAGGAAGGGTGTTTTTTAATGCGGGGCGGGTTCTTCGCGCACGCCGGGAAGGGTCAGGATCTGCTTGACCAACTCCACCGACTCTACGCGCGTGGTTTTGCCGAGCTGGACGATAACAATTTCGGTACCCGTTTGCGGGCCGCGCTCAACGATCACCTGTTTGATGCGATCGGCACGCTCCCCCAACAATTGTTGCAGGCTTGAATAGGAGACCACACCCGTGGGGGCTACCAGTTTGACCACATGCACTTTCACATAATCGCGATAAATCCGCTCTACCGGCCCCAACGCCACCAAGGTCAGCAAAATGATGAACGTCGCCGCGACGGCCAGCATATACAGCCCGCTACCAATGGCCATGCCGATGGCAGCGACGGCCCATAAGCTTGCGGCCGTGGTCAGGCCCCTGATCACGTCGCCGCGCACCATGATCGAACCAGCGCCTAAAAAGCCGATGCCGGTGACCACTTGCGCAGCAATTCGAGAGGGGTCCAGTTGTGTACCCGGCATGGTCAGCGCCTGTTGAAAGCCAAAGGCGGAGACGATCATAAACAGACAAGCACCGGTCGCGACCAACATGTGGGTGCGCAAACCGGCCGTCCAAAACAGGTGCTCTCGCTGAAAACCGATCAGGCTGCCCAGCAGCACAGCCAGCAGCAAGCGCACACACATTTCCCACTCTGAAATCATGAAACCCCCTCATCCATCACAACCTGCCGATGCAGTCCAAGCCACCAGCATAGTCAAGGATTACAAGGCCCGGAATTAACCTCTGCGCAACGGCGGCAGGCCGTAGGCTCCGAGGTCAAACTCCTCCAACGTGCGGATGATCAGATCGGCGTGGTGGTACTTGCTGTCGACCATGGCCGCATCAGGCACGGCGATGGCGGTCATGTTGGCGGCCTTGGCGGCCGTCACGCCGAAGGGCGAATCTTCAAACACCAGGCAATCCTCAGGCGCGATGCCTAAGCGGCGGGCAGCCGTCAGAAAAATATCAGGCGCCGGCTTGGCCGCACCGACTTGCGGGTCATCGGCAGTGACGATGGTGTCAAACAAGGCAAACCAGTCGCGGTGCAATGTGGTTTTGTAACCAAAGCCACTGCTCGACGAACTGGTGCCTACGGCAATTGGAATGTTGTGAGCCTTCAAGTGCCGCACCAGAACCTCAGCGCCTGGCATGCCGAGGGCCTTGGAAAACCGCTCGGCCATGAGCGGCTCACGTTCGCGTAAAAACGCTTGCCAGGTGATGGGCAAGTCCAGCGCTTTAACAATGAACTCGGCCAGGTCCTGAGCCCCTCGACCAATGATGTGCTGCTTGATGCTCCAGTCATAAATACGGCCGTAACGCTCGACGACGATTTGCGTGACTTCTGAGTAAATGCCTTCTGTATCCAGCAACAAGCCATCCATATCGAAAATCACGGCTTTGATCGGGCCGACAGCAGTACGCGGTGTGTTCATCACAATAAATCCGTGGCGAAGGGCTAAAAGGATTGCGCACCATAACGGCCCGCGTTACCTGAATGCCAGTGTGTTGAGCACAGACCGCGCAGCGTGCCGTAATCGGTCCCGCGACTGTCGACACTCTGCATTCGCGCACCGCAGATCCAGTGCAGTTGATCCGTGAGGCTGAAACGCTCTTTTGCCGGTCGGTGAAGCTGATCGAAAGCCGTGACGTTGAACGTGCTCTGCCCGCCATTACAACCTCGTGGCTCAACTCGGCAAATGCTGGCGTTGGCGTTGCTTTTGGTGTCCGAGATACCGACCGTGAGTGTGTCAGCGTCATTCAAATCAACAGCCAGCATGCCGCTGAGCACATTCTTCTCGCGCGAATAACGGTCGAGGCAAAAGTTGCCGGTTTCATTGGCATAGATTGTTTTGAGCTGAAACAGCTTAGCTAAAGCGCTTCTCGAAATAGACCCGATCAAAGCCATCTTCCGCGCGGCGATCAATTTCGGTATATCCGAGTCGCGGGTAGATGGCCAAATTGGCGGTCATCTTTACATGGGTATAGAGGAGCACGCTGTTAAGGCCCAATTGCTGCGCCTGCGCCTCGCAGAACCGAACCAGCGCCTTGCCGATACCTTTGCCCTGCCCCGCCGTTGAAACCGCTACGTTTTCGAGAAGCAGGTGCTGGCCAACGGCAAAAAACACGATAAACCCTTGCACCTCACCTTGTTCATCGACGCACACGTGTACCTGGCCCGCTGCAATCTGTGCCGCATAATCCGCGAGCATCGGGGCCGGTTTACGGCCTATCGCGGCAATATATTGCGTGTAGGCATGTTCAGCGCAGGTCCGGATTTTGGCTTCATCGCTGGCAAGTGCGGGGCGGATTTTGGAGGGTTGGGTCATGAGGTAAACCTTTAGCTTTCTAACAGACGGTAGAGTGATTGGCCGTGAGAAACCTGCAGGCCTGCACGCTGCAAGTTTCGCCTACTTTGCGAGTTGGCCAATGCCGTAGCCGCAACCGTTACGGCGCCCTGCTCTCTGACTTGGGCAATGCGGTGAGCGATAAGCGCTGCGTGAAATCCACGAACGCGCAGCCCCTTTTGAGTGACGGCAGTCCCCAAGTAAGCCACTGCGTTGCCGGCAAGAAACATTGAAGCGCCTGCCACCACCTTGCCCGCCTCTTCAATCACATAAATTTTCATCGCGCCGTGTGTTTGCAGACTGCCGAAAGAGGCCTGACTGGCAGCACGTTGAGCGGGCTTGGTATGAAACCCGCTCGCATGGCCCTCTGTAAAGGCGAGAAGGCTTTGCGCCGTGGCCTGCACAATCTCTAATGCAGGCTGACCGAGCAGTGCGTCTTCGATGGCGCAGGCTAATTGCAGGTGTGATCGCCAACATGGCGGGGATCAATGAAGCGACAAGCAATGCGGGCATCGCCAACGCGGCGCAATGGTTGTTTGCCCTGTTTGTACTGGCGCCAGTCTTGGCACTGGTGATGGCGCGACGGGCAACGCGTACATAAGTCCGTGCCGCAGGGTGAGTGAATGCGCATACAATTGCCATCACCCCCTGCAAATCAGACTACCCGGTCAATTTATGGCGCTCGACCCCCACACGTTGTTGACCCTCACCATCGCGCTGGCCGCTGCCGCTGCGTTTTATCTGGCCATTGAATGGCGCAGCGTACGCGAACCTTCACTGCTGTGCTGGAGCGCGGGTTTTGCAACCATTGCCGTGGGCTCGTCCCTCGCGCTGTTGCGCAGCAACGGTCTGCTGTTGATCGGCATCTGGTTCGCCAATGGTCTGCTGGTGGTCGCCCACTGGCTGTTCCTGCTGGGCGTTGCGCGCTTCACCCAGTCGCGCCTATCACGAGGCTGGTACCTGGCGTTCGTTATCTGGCCCGCGCTGCTGCTCATCCCGAATGAGCCCTCATGGTCGCGGATCATGCTGCTGGTCAACTCACTGTTAGTGGCCGTGTTGACCCTAAAGGCCAGTTGGCTGCTGCGCCCTCACGGCAAATCGTTGAGCGTGGGGGCTGTGCAGTTGCGTTATGTACTGTTAGTCCACGGACTGTTTTATCTGGCTAAAGCGTTAACCGCAGTGATACCTGGTGAGTTGATCGACCTGGCTGCGTTTCGGGGCGAAATTATTCAGGTTTCGTTGATCGAAGGAGCCATGGCCATCATGCTGATCGCGTTATCGATGACCGGAACCGAGCGCTACCGCCGCGAAAAACTCATTGCACGGCTAGCCGACCGTGATCCGTTGACCGCCCTGTACAACCGCCGCGCCCTCGAAATGCGGGCCCCGTCCTTATTGAACGGGGTTTCGCCCAGGCTACCGGGAGCCTTGCTGCTAATCGACATCGACAACTTCAAACTGATCAACGACTTGTTTGGCCATACGGCAGGCGACCGGCTACTGGTGACATTGAGCGAAATTATTCGTTCGGTACTCCCCAAAGGCGCACTGGCCGCACGCCTGGGCGGCGACGAGTTCGTGATTCTGTTAAGCAACACCTCAAGTGAAAGCATTGAGGCACTGGGCTGTGCCCTGCGCGACCCGTTTTACCTCGCGACCTCACAAACATTCCCCACCCCGCAAGCGGTGACCCTGAGCATCGGCGCCGAACTGTTTGACCGTCCACCTGCCAGCCTTAGTCAACTGATCGAACTGGGGGACGCCGCCCTCTACGCCTCCAAACGCGGCGGTCGCAACAGCCTGCGACTGGTGGACCGAACCCGTGTAAGTGAAGTTGACTAACGTGAATCAAGGTTCAACACACCACGGGGCCTGGCCAATCAAGAAACCACAGAATACTGAGTACCGGGATGCTGATGTTCATCCTGGAATATTCGATCACTCACTTCTCGAACGCAAACCCAGCCAGGGGTCGGTGCAAGGCAGCTTGTCGCGGAGGGCTACTTTTGGCCGATTCTGTTGAAAGAGTCGGTTCTTTAAGACTGTCCGCATACTGACCGCTGAAAACGCCTTTTTGCGTGCTGTGACGAGAAGCCTGAGCCAGAAATCCTTTGCTCGAATTAAAGATTTCAATCTCAAACGCTTGCTTTTTCACCGTGAAAACCTTCGCCGACTTTTTAACAGGATCGAGCACTGCGGACATTGCAGCCTCGGGTGTTCTGTCAGCACCGGGGATCCTGATCTGCCACTTTTCGAGTCGCGTCCACAGCCAATCAGGAACGCTGATGATGTTTTTCAGCCAAAACGCAGAATAAAGTTGTACATTGGATTATTCTTGTACAAGAAATTCTGCCCTCCCTACTAAAAACCGGTCCCTGGATTGAACCCGCTTGATGAATACGACTCGCCGATTATGTCTCGTCCTGGGTGACCAATTATCCTTCGACCTCGCCTCTCTACAGACGTTAGATAAACAGAGCGATACGGTCCTGCTGGTTGAGGTGATGGAAGAAGCCAGCCATGTCACCCATCATCCACAAAAAATCACCCTGATTTTCAGTGCTATGCGTCACTTTGCCGAAGCGTTGAAGCAAAGGGGCATCAAGGTGCAGTACGTGACGCTTGATGATCCGCACAATACTGGATCAGTGCCCAGCGAGCTGCAGCGCTGGCAGGAACAATTGCAGCCGGATGAACTCCACCTGACGGAGTGCGGTGACTGGCGCCTGGAACATTCAATAAGAGAATGTGGCTTGGCAATCGTGTGGCATTCCGATACGCGATTTCTTTGCTCGCGTGCCGAGTTCTCTCACTGGGCGCAAGGTAAAAAACAGCTACGCATGGAGTTCTTTTATCGAGACATGCGTCGCAAGAGCAAATTATTACTCAATGGAGACGGCAGCCCGGTCGGAGGCGCCTGGAACTTTGATGCGCAAAACCGCAAAGCCTTGCCTAAAGGTATCAGGCCGCCCTCGCCTGCCCATTTTTCGCCGGATGCCATCACCCGAGAGGTGCTGGCGCTAGTGTCAAATAACTTCTCCCATCACTACGGCGCCCTTGACACGTTCGACTATCCGGTCACCCATGCCGAAGCTCAGGCTCTTTGGGACTATTTCCTCGACTGGGGCCTGGCAGCCTTCGGCGATTATCAAGACGCAATGGCGAGCGATGAGCCCTTTGTGTTCCATGCCCGTATAAGCGCGGCGCTCAATATTGGCTTACTGGATCTGCGCCAGCTGTGCAGCGATGTGGAGTCTGCATATGGCTCCGGCCGCATTGCTCTGAATGCCGCCGAAGGTTTTATTCGACAATTGATCGGCTGGCGTGAGTATGTCCGAGGCGTCTACTGGCTGAAGATGCCTGACTATGCGCAGGGTAATGCCTTCGGTAATACCAGGTCGCTACCCGCATTCTACTGGACAGGTGAAACCCAGATGAACTGCATGCGCCAAGCCATAAGCCAGAGCTTGAAGCATGCCTATGCTCACCACATCCAACGCCTGATGGTGACGGGCAATTTCGCACTGCTCGCGGGTATTGCACCGAGTGAAATATGTGAATGGTATTTGGCTATCTACATGGACGCCTTCGACTGGGTGGAGCTACCCAATACCCTGGGCATGGTCATGCACGCCGATGGCGGCTACCTGGGCTCCAAACCCTATTGCGCGAGCGGCCAATACATCAAGCGCATGTCCGACTATTGCCGTGACTGCGCCTACAAAGTGGGGGAAAGCACCACAGCCGATGCCTGCCCTTTCAACTCGCTCTATTGGCACTTCCTCATGCGTCACGGCGACCGCCTGCGCGGCAATCAACGTATGAGCATGATTTATAAAAATCTCGACCGTATGCCTGAATCCAAACAGCAGGCGCTTTGGCAGCGCGGACAGTTCTTACTCGACACATTGGATAACGGTGAGTCGCTATGAAAAAAAGTGAGCTACCCGTCAAAAGATGCGTGAAGTGCGGCCTTCTGTTCACATGGCGCAAAAAGTGGGCTCGCTGCTGGGAGCAAGTGCGCTACTGCTCGGAACGCTGCCGACGCAACAAGTCTTTTGAGGGCTAATGTTTAGAACAGTGACACCCGTTTCGAGACCATTTCGCCGTCTCGGGTTTGAAAGTGCCTCCTGACGAAGGCGCCTTGAAGATCACTGACTCCGAGTCATTCCCAAGGCCAGCCCCACCCCTTAGAGCCTGATTTCGGTGCTCAGGTCGATGGAGCAGACACTGTAGGACACTTCAGCGATCCCGAATCGGGCACACCATTCGCCGATTTCGGGGTGGGTAGAAGGATCGAACATGCTTGGCCTCCCCGAGGTCATATGCAGACTGGGGATCCTACTTACACCGCACTTCAGGCGTGATCTTTGCGTTGTTCGCCGCTCGGCTGGCCTTCAGCAAATGTTGTGAACGGGATCAACCCACGGGTAGATTGACGCTCTCCTCATCTGGAACCCTGCCAACATGACGCCCCTCTTCTTGGGCAGTTGCCTTTGCGGTGCTGTCAAATACCAACTCTCTTCAAGGCCTGAGGTCATTTCTCACTGCCATTGCGGTCAGTGCCGAAAAAGCCACGGGGCGGCCTTTGCCAGTTATGGCAATGTGTTGCGCACGGCGCTTGAGCTGACACAGGGTGTCGACAACCTTAAGTCGTTCTCGTCTTCAGAGTCGGTGCTGCGTCAGTTTTGCGGCGAGTGCGGATCATCGTTGTTCTGGTCAACCGGCCAGGGAAAGTACGCCGACTGGATCTCAATCGCCTTGGGCACCCTGGACACACCTCTGACCTGCGATAAACAAAAGCACATTTATGTTTCATCCAAGCCTGTGTGGCATGAAGTCAGGGATGCTTGGCCGCAGCACCCGTGACGGCATCGATTTTAACAAGCAGGGCATTGCTCATAGCGGTCCGCAGAAAAGCCGCTGGCAATGTTGTTGGGCCAACTGAGGTGCTACCAGCCAAGACCGCCAGCCGTCGAAATGCAGTGACGGCTCCTGCCAAAGCAGGCACGCCCAAAGACAATAGAGTCGAAATGTAACCCAGCTCACAGAACAAACCCGGCCAGAGGAGGTAAGTGAAGAGTGCAGCGGCAGCGCCAGAATCGGCCAGGCCAACGAGTCAGTGCTGCTGCACACCGGTGACTGCATGACTTACGAGGCAAATGGCCCGCACGTGTTCGAGGCGCTTGAGCCGGACACCACGGCAGTATTGGTGATCGAACATCCTTGAATGAGCGGGTATTTATCCACGTGCCTCGTCAGCTCCCACAAGGCATCAGCGCGAGTTCAGCAACCGCTCAGTGCTACCCGTGGACGCTCGCCCGCAAAGAAAAAAGGCCGTAGACGTACACCCACGCTGTTGCCAAGGAATGCCGCGATCAGCCACACCCAGCCATGCACGCTACCCGAGGCAATGCCGCTGAAGTACGCACCGATGTTGCAGCCATACGCCAGACGCGATCCATACCCGAGCAGCAAACCTCCAATGACCGCTGCAACCAGCGAGCGCGCCGGAATTTTCAGGCTCGGAGCAAAACGCCCGGCCAGGCCTGCAGCCAATAGCGCACCCAAGATGATGCCGATGTCCATGACGCTGGTGATGTCTTCCCATACGGGGGCAGCCAGAGCCTTGGCATTGCCTGGAACTTGCCAGAACGCCCAACTGCTGACATCCACACCCAACCCGCTCACAGCCTTGGCGCCCCACAGCGCAAACGCGGAGGTAATACCCCAGGGCCGACCGGCCAGCGCCAACGTGGCGTAGTTGAGCAAGGCCAGGGCAATCGCACCCCATACCAGTGGCCAAGGTCCGCGCAAGAAACGGCGCAGGCCTTGGTGCTCGCTGGTGACGCCCTCTTCAAGCTGACCATGACGGGCTTTTTCCAGACGCACCGTCACCGCTGCAATGATCCCGAACACAGCCAGGCTCAGGAGCAATGCAGGAACCACGCCGAAGCTTGTGACGATAGAAGTGGCCGCAAACGAAGGCAGCGCAAACCACCAGTCAACGTGATGAGTCGCAATGACTGAGCCACAGATAAAGAAGAACAGTGTCACGAGCATGCGTGCATTACCGCCGCCTACCGTGAACAGGGTGCCCGATGCGCAGCCGCCGCCCAATTGCATGCCGATGCCGAAAATGAACGCCCCGAATACCACCGAAATACCGACCGGTGCTACCAGCCCGACCACTGGCTGACCAAACAACGTGCCCGCGCCCAATGCAGGGAAAAACAGCATGACCGCCACCGCCAGCATGACCATTTGCGCTCGCAAGCCGGCGCCGCGCCGATCATTGATGAACACCCGCCACGCCGAGGTAAATCCGAAAGCAGCGTGATAAAGCGTTAGGCCCAATGCAGCACCCACCACCAGCAACAGCACTTGGCGCGTGCCTACCGTGTTTTGCAGCAAGCCCGCACCCAGTAATAGCAAGACAAAAGCCACCAGCGGCGCAAATGGCTTGCGCGCGGATGTCATGGAAAGAGAACGGCTCATTAAGAATCTCGGTTCGTTTGGTTTCGATTAACGGTGAAGACGCCGAGTATAAGTGATGAGCCTGCCCTTCAGTACGTATCGTGCTCGGCGGCCAGCATGACGCCAATGCTGAGCCACACCCCAGATCAATATAAGTCCAAAGAAAAACTCTTTGTGCGCTCAATAGGGTATACGATCACCTGTGCCCACAAGGATCTACCTCCATGCCCACCGAAAGCGAAGACGATACCAGGATCCCGCTTTTGTTGGCGCACCGCGTCGGCCAGGGCGCAGACCCTGCGAATGTCGCTGATGCGATTATCGCAACGCTGCAAGCCATCGATACCGCCCTAGCACCCATCATCGGTCGTAAAGGCGTTACTGCATTATTCCGTCGGAGCCTGCATCTCTGCGAGTCCAGCTATCCAGACCTTGTTGATGCTCTAGACAGCGGATCGGATCAGACCGATTACTCAGGCCTCAGCTCCATTATCGGAACGCGCACTCAGGAGGAGGCCCTGCTTCTTGGCGAGCAACTTCTGAGGACGCTTTACCAATTGCTGACCTCACTCATTGGCGTGTCGCTCACTGCTCGTTTGCTCGATGCCGTGTTTGACGCTCCGCTGAGTGCCCTCCAAGCGCAGGATATCTCCCGATGACCACCAAAGTGACAATCAACCGTCTGGCCACTGGTGTGCCAGGACTGGATGAAGTGCTCGGCGGAGGGCTTCCAGAGTTTTCGTTCAACCTGATCGCTGGCCCGCCAGGCTGCGGCAAAACCACGTTAGCGCACCAAATGATGTTCGCTCTGGCGACTCCGGAACGACCTGCTCTGTTCTTTACCGTACTGGGAGAGCCGCCGCTGAAAATGCTGCGTTATCAGCAGCAGTTCGATTTTTTTGATAACGACGCGATCAACCATTCAGTTCGCTATGTGAATCTTGCCGACGATACCCTGGCGGGCGATCTCGATGAGGTACTTCGGCGCATCGTGGCTGAAGTGGAGGCCTATAGTCCTGCTCTGGTTTTTGTGGACTCTTTTCGGTCTGTCGTATTAGCAAGCCAAACTCAAAATAATCCTAACAACAACCTGCCTCAGTTCATCCAGCAATTGGGCATGCTGATGACGACTTGGCAGGCGACGACCTTTCTGATTGGCGAGTACTTCACAGAGGCCGATACCAACCCGATTTTCACGGTAGCCGATGGCTTGATCTGGTTGCGCCAGAGCGTGCAGCGCAATTCGATGGTGCGCAAGATGGAGATCATGAAAATGCGCGGTCAGCCCAACCTGCCCGGCCTTCATACCTTCCGCATAAATTCTTCGGGCGTTACTGTGTTTGCGCCAGTGGGCGTGAATATGCCGACGCAGCAATTGTCTCCTCCGATCTCGGAGCTCGCACGTTTGAAAATGGGCGTACCACGTCTCGATGAAATGCTAGGCGGTGGTCTGCCCCGAGGCTATTCCTTGCTTGTCGCAGGCCCGTCAGGCTCTGGCAAAAGTATTCTGGCAGCGGCGTTCTTACTCCAGGGTGCCAACGAAGGAGAGACCGGGGTCATTGCCGTGTTCGAGCAACGACCCAATTATTCACAGAACGCAGCGCTGGCGCAGTTGATTGAAAATGGAACAGTCGGGCTGGTGGACAGCCTTGCACCAGACCTGTCCACCGACGAAATCGTGCAGTTGATCCTTGATGAAGTCCGTCGCAAGAAAGCGACACGGGTCGTTATCGACTCGCTGTCGGGTTTTGAGCTTGCACTGCCGCCCACGTTTCGTGAGGACTTTCGCGAATCGCTTTCAAGGATGGTCACCGCGCTGACCCATGTGGGCGTTACGGTATTGATGACCTGCGAACTGGAAGACCGCTACACCGATCTGCGTTTCAGCCCCTACGGCACCGCCTTCCTGACCGACGCGATCATCGTTCAACGCTACATCGAAGTTCGGAGTCGCCTGCTGCGAATCATGGCCGTCGTCAAAGTCCGGGCGAGTCATCATTGCAACGAGCTGCGTCTGTACCGCATTACCAACGAAGGCATGCAGATCGGCGACATGATGGACGACCAGGAAGGCCTGCTCGGCGGTAGCCCTTCAAGGCAGCGTGTTGAAACCCGCCCAGGTGGGAATCAGGCGTGAAACGCCATGACTGACATCAAGAGCCAGAATGAAAGGGCTCTGGCCAAAAGCGCCGGCGAATTATTGATGCTTGGGAAACAAACGCTTGAAGCGCGAGCGGTGCTGGCGGCGCTTCAACGTACGCTTGTCGAAACCCAGGATCGTGTGAGTGATCGTCAGCAAGTCGCGCTTTTGGTAGAAGCCAATCAGCAGTTAGTCATGACGATTCTATCGGCGCAGTCGGATGCTGACTTAGCCAGCAAGACCGAATCGGCGCACCACTACCCCCAGCTGCGCGACGCTAACGAGCAGCTGATTGTCGCGGCGTTAAGCGCACAGAATCTCCAGGCGCTGGCGGAGCGCGCTCTAGGGCAGGAGCGCAAAATCCTTGCGGTAGTGGCTCACGAACTACGCAATCCGCTGACCCCCATTACGTTGATTGCCGGCAAAATGGCACGAGCAAGCTCTGAAGAGCTACCACGTCTGCAAACGTTGATAGAGGGTCAGGTTTATCAACTTGCCCGCTTGATAGACGACTTGCTTGATGTAACCAGAGCAACCACCGGCAAGCTGCGTATGAATTTTCTCGTCGTTGATGCAGTGCCACTCATCCGCTCAGTGATCGAGGCCAGCCTGCCCATTTTGCGAGCGCGCCAGATTGAGTTCACGAGCCATCTGCCTGACGGCCCCTTGCAGGTGCTTGGCGATTCGGTGCGACTCATGCAGGTGATGGCCAATATTTTGAACAACGCGATCAAGTACACACCGAAAAATGGGGCCGTTTCATTGGTTTTAGGGGTGGAGCACGGTGTTCTCCTGCTCAGCATCGCTGATAACGGGATAGGCATCTCATCACATGTGCTCCCCGATATTTTCGACGCATTCGTGCAGGATGAAAATGCCATCGGTTTCAACAACGTTGGGCTGGGCATCGGCCTGACCGTTGTGCGCGAGCTAGTAGAAGCGCATGGAGGCACTGTGATTGGCCTAAGTGATGGAATAGGTCTGGGCAGCACTTTTATCGTCACGTTGCCGCTTATAGCGGATTCGGATGTTTTCATCTAGATCAGCGATGCCGCAACGACTGTGGGTGTATCCATTACATTCACTGGTGTTGGATGCGGGTCTACATCACAAAACAGTTATTGGGAGTACGGATGCAATGGCAGCGTGACAACAAACTGGCTGCCGAGCCCTAAGCCAGCGCTGAACACGCTTACCGAGCCTCGGTGCCCCTCGACCAATTCGCGAACCACTGACAGACCAACCCCCAGACCTATGCCGTTGAACCCAATGGCATGGGCGTCCTGAACGAAGGGATCGAAAATAAAATCCCGAACCTCAGCGCTGATACCTATACCGGTATCGGAAAAGGTCAAGGTTATGTCCTCGGTACCGGCACCGACAACGAGCTCGATCGAACCATTATTGGGTGTGTACTTGGAGGCATTGTTGAGCAAGTTGCAAAAAACTTGCTTCAATCTGAGCTGATCGCCATTGATCATCAGCGGGCGCTTTGGCTGGTGCACGATAAATTGCTGAAAGCGTAGATCGATCGCAGGACGGCAAACAATGACGGCCTCATCGATGATCGTTGTTATGTCCACAGGCTGGAAGTTCAGTTTGAACTTGCCAGTCTGGGCCATGGATACGTCGACCAAGTCGTCGACCAGCCGCGCAATATGGTTTGTCTGACGCTCAATAATCGCCTGTATGCTCGCCAACCGCTCAGGGGAGGAACGCATCAGCATCCCCGCCACCATGGTTAGTGGTACCAAAGGATTGCGCAACTCGTGCGCAATCATTGCCAGAATTTTTTTCTGCCTATCAAGGGCGTCCTCCGCGGCGGCCTGGCGTTGTTGCGCGTTGAGTGCCGTTAATACCAACTGCTCGTTGGCCTCTCGCAATTGAGCACGCCGTCTTTCGTATTTTTCAGGGACTCTGTAGTGCCGGGCACCCGTTTCTATGTGTGTCTGGACACTTAGGAGGCAGTTGGGCAGCTGTACCGAAGACAAGTCGGTGCTATGAAAGGCTACCCCTAGACCATGGCGTTTTGCTCGATACATCGCCGCGTCAGCACAGTCGATCAATGTGTGCGGGGCATCGCCATCTTTCGGGTAATAACTTACCCCGATGCTCGCTGCCACTTGCAAAACCTGATTCCCGACAGGATATGGCTCTCCAAGCGCCTTGATTATTTTCTCGCAGAGCCCCAGTACATCGGCATGGCTGGCAGTGCCTCCCAGCAAGATAATGAACTCGTCCCCGCCATATCGTCCGACCGTATCACTCTTGCGCACCGCACCACTGAGTCGCAGTGCAGTCTCCTTGAGCATTTGATCGCCGACACTGTGCCCCAACGTGTCGTTGATCAATTTGAAGTGATTTAAATCCAAAAAGAGCACCGCCAGACCCTCTGCCTCCAGCTTCGCGTCTTCGAGCGCCTGGGCTAGCCGTTCGAGTAGCAATCTGCGATTGGGCAGCCCCGTCAATACATCGAGCTGCGCGGCGTGAGAAACTTCACGCAGCGCAGTGGCTGTCTGCTCAACGCCAATTTGCGCTTGGAGAAGTGCTAGTACCAGTTGCTCATTGGCCTCGATTAACTGCCCGGACCGGTGGTTTTCCAGCACTTGGTACTGGGCGCTCATGACTTTGTGCTCAAGAGCCTCAAGCTTTAGACGAGCCTCCTGAGTTTTCTGCACAACCTGAGTCAGCTCGAGGCTCGCAGCCGCGAGCGCTTGTTTGTCGCTGTCCGTTTCGCGGTTCACGACAGCACCCCACGTGTATCCGCCTCAGACTGCGGTATCTGATGGTTCCTCTGAGTCGGTCGACCCCATAAGATACCGGGTCGTTGAACACGCATTTTGCAGAGACAAATGCATTGATCGTCGATTGGGTACAGGCGTGACTTATCGGAATGCTCGCTCGCGCGAACCTTCAGCATTCCCATGACTCGCAGCGGTCGACTTTCCATTTCGACAGAGCGCTGAACAATAATCACGTCGGTCAAAAATGCCGTGGCATAAACCGCATTGGCGATTTGTCCGGCTCTCGGAGTGTACCGGGCGCGTTTAGCCGTAGATGCCGAAACTCTGCGGCTATCAATCCTTTCCATGGACAGGTATCACTCTATGAAGCGCGTTCTCGATGGTACACCCTGTACTCCAGATCAACAGGTCTATTTTCAGCCAGGGATTTTCCCATCTGCCAGTCAGGCCCGGGCGCTATTGTCTGCCGAGGCCGGCATCGCCTTGATGCGCACACTGCCTTTGGGCGCAGACAACGTGGCGTCGCGCTTATTGTTCAATGAAGCCATCGTCCTGGACCTACCCGCGGATCACCCAAAAGCCTGCAGCGACTACATCGAGTTGTGTGAAGCCGCTGGTGTTTACCCCAAAGTCGTACAAAAAGCAGCGCAAATCCATACCCTGATCGGCCTTGTTGCATGCGAATTCGGCGTGGCGTTAGTGCCTGAATCCATCGCCAACGCATTCATGCGTGACACGATTGTGTATCGCCACATCCTGCCCGTGACGGCGTCGCCCAACCCCGCCCTGGGCCTCTACGTGAGTTGGTACGCTCACAACGACTCGCCATTGATCAACCGTTATATGTCCCTGCTCGACTCGAATCCGAAGCCTGAGAAGCTAGCCACTCAAGGGTTTACTGGCAGCCCTGCCGAACACACTGAGGACAGTGGCGGGTTGCGATAGCTCGCAGGGCTGAACGTTCGGGTCAGTACCAGCATCGACACCACCCCGACAATCAATACCCACCACGCGCTGATGAAACTGCCCGTGAGTTCGCGCAGCCAGCCGGTCAGCCACGGCGACACCGCGTTGATCAGAAACCCCACGCCCTGCACAAAGGCCGCCAATTGCCCGGCTTGCTGCGGTTCACGGCAATGGTCGAGGGTCAGTATCAGGCTCAAGGCAAAGCAAGCACCTAACCCGAAACCAATCAATGCGACCCACAGGTGTGGCGCTTCAAGCGGCCAGAACACCAGGCCAAGAAACCCAACCGCCTGGGCGCCAAGACTGATGGCCAGAAACGGACGTCGATCGATGCCGCGTTGTGCCAAGGCAGGCATCAGCAGTGCTGCAAGCACCTGGAAAATGGTCATAAAGGCCAGCAGCGAGCCACTTTGCGTCGCACTCCAGTTCATCTGCAGGTAATAAGCCGGTAGCCAGGCAACCATGCTCATATAGCCGCAATTAACGAGCCCAAAGTACAGCGCCAGCAGCCAGGCCCGGCGGTTGCGCCATGGGTGCACGCAAGGCCCATCGGAGCGTCGGCCAAAGCCTGCGAATGGCAGCAGCCACCACAGCAACAACGCCGCCAGTGCTGGCAATAACCAGACGCCAAGCCCGGCCTGCCAATGGCTGAAGTGCCCGGCGACTAACGGGCTGAGTAACGCGGCCAAGCCTCCACCGCCCATCAGCGACGCCGAATATACGCCCAAGGCCAACGCGACTTTGTGCTGGAACTGACGCTTGATCAGCGCCGGCACCAACGCCTGGATCAATGCAACTCCGGCACCGCCCAACAAGGCCGTTGCCAATAGCACCTCGGCCTGATGCCCCAGCCAACGCCAGAAGCAGGCACCGAGAATCATCAATAAACCCAGGGCGACACCGCGCCGCTCGCCCAGGCGCGCTTCTATACGAACGCCGAGCAAGGCCACAAGGCCCATGCAAATCACTGGCAGGCTGGTCAACCAGGCGCTGCTTTGAAAGCTCATGCCCGTGTCGCCGCGGATCTCCATCAACAACGGGCTGATGGAACTCAGGATCGGTCGCAGGTTAAGCCCCAAGGCAATGATCAACGCCCAACTGGCCAAGCTGCGCAGACGTGATTTAGCGTGGTGCATGGCGAGCCTGCCAGTTGCGGTAGATCTCAGCCATCGCCGGCTGCGGCAATTGCTGCACGGCCAGCGACTGCTCGCTCAGCGGCAAAGCCAGTTGTCGATAGATTGGCGCAGTCGACAAACCGAACGTTTCGCCCAGCTCGTTGGCGGCGCCATACACCGCGCGCGATATACCGCACAGGTGCATGGCCGCCAGGCACATCGGGCAAGGCTGACCGCTGGCGTAGATCACGCAGCCCTCTAGACGCGTGCCCAGGCGCTGGCTGGCGAGACGGATAGTCAGCAGTTCAGCATGAGCGGTAGGGTCCTGGGTGAGATGAATTTCGTTGACCGCCTCAGCGATTATTTTGTCATCTTTTACCAATACCGCGCCAAAGGGCCGGCCACCGGCGGCAACATTGTTGTCAGCCAGCTCAACGGCACGTTGCAAGTAATGTTGATCGTTGTGCATGAAGACACCTTGCGGATTAATCACTGCGCGCCAGCGTCGCGCAGCATTTTTGCGATAGCGTTCTGGCCGCGGGTTTGCGCCTGATACAAAGGGCTGCGGCCATTGCTGTCCGGCAGGTTCAGGTTCGCCCCGGCGTGGATGAGTTGGCCGACGATCTGTTGATGCGCAGGGCCACCGTCGGAGAGCACGATGGCTTCCATCAAGCAGGTCCAGCCCAAACGATTGACATGGTTCAGATCAACACCGGCTTCAATCAGCAGGCGCACAGTCTCGACATGGCCGCGCTCACATGCCGGAATCAACGCGGTGCCACCGTAACGGTTGGTGCTCTTCAAGTCCGCACCATGGGCCAGCGTCAGCTTAAGGATCTGGTTATAGCCACTGGCGCCAGCCAACAGGTAGGGGCTGTCTTGCATCAGGTTTTTCTGATTGACGTCGGCCCCCGCCTTCACCAATGCCTGGGCGATTTCGACTTGGTTGTGCCGGGCGGCCAGCAACAACGCGCTGCTGCCATCCACCCCTTGGGCGCGCAGATCAGCCCCTTCAGCGATCAGTTGTTGCACCTTGGCCAGTTCACCGTCGCGTACCGCTGTGAGCAAACTCTTTTCGCTCGCCATCAAGCCTCCCATCATCAGCACTCCCATCACCAAAGTCGCGGTCGTCAGGAGGCCAGATTTAAACGTCAGGTTAACCATGGTTATTTTCTCTGTGTACAGCCCATGAAGAACGAGTATGGTCAGCCGGGCAGGTATTATGAAATTAAATATAACCATGCCGTTCAGTGGCAATGTAAATGGTGGTATCGATGTTTGATCCAGTGCTGTTGCGCAGTTTTGTCGCCGTTGTGGACTGCGCTAACTTCACCCGCGCCGCCCAAAGGTTGCACCTCACTCAGTCCACCGTCAGCCAGCAAATACGCCGCTTGGAAGACAGCCTTGGCTGCAAGCTGCTCGACCGCGAACAACGCCAAGTGATAGCAACGGCCGAGGGTGAACGATTGTTGGCTTATGCGCGACGTATACTGGCGCTGCAGGAGGAGGCCCGAGATGACCTGTTTAACCAGCAAAGCGCGGGTGTCTTGCGCCTCGGCGTGCCCGAGGACTTCGCCGCAGAGCGCATGATGCCCATGCTTGCGCGGTTCGGTCTGGAACATCCGAGCGTTCGCCTGGAAGTCACCAGCGGTCTGGGGCCTGAGTTGATGCGGCTCTATCGCCGGGGCGAGTTCGATCTGCTGTTGGTCAAGCAGAGGGGGCGCAGCGATGATTGCCTGGCCTGTTGGTCAGAACCATTATGCTGGGTAGACAGCCGCTCTCAGCCGGCGCTGGGACGTGATCCTTTGCCGTTGGTAGCGTTTCCGGTCGCAGGCCTGTACCGCAATGAAATGCTTCATCACCTGGAGGTGGGCGGCTGGCACTGGCGTATCAGTTATTCCAGCGCCAGCCTGGCCAGTGTCTGTTCGGCAGTGGCAGCAGGTCTGGGCATCAGCTTGCTGCCAGTACGGGTAATCGGCGCCGATCATCAGGTACTGGACGCCAGCAGCGGCTTGCCGGATATCCAGGGCATATTTCTGGCACTCTATGGCCACAGTGGGCTCAGTCACGCAGGTCAGTCGCTGCAAGGGCAGTTGCTTCAATTATGCGAAGCACTTGCCCATACCGACTGAGACGTACACATGACGCTGGGTGAGATTGCAATGCCCTGTGCCATTTGCCATGGGCTGCCTCCCCCCCAAAGCGGCTCAACTCGCAACCGAGCGCAGCCTTTTTATCTGGTACATATCGTCATCCGCATGGCTGAGCAGCGTGTCGGCATCAACACCGTCTGTGGGGTAACAGGCCACACCGATACTGCACGACGGCATTGGGATCCCTTCGAATTCTGCGCCCAACGGCTCAGCCATGACCGAGAGTATCTGTTCCACTTTTCTGGAGGCGGCTTCCCTCGACTGAATATCGGTCAATAACACGGTGAATTCATCGCCGCCTATACGCGCTACCGTGTCCGTTGCCCTGACGCAGCCTTCGAGCCTTCGCGCAATCGTACACAGAACGCGATCGCCCACTGCATGCCCATAAAGGTCATTGATCTTCTTGAAGTGATTGAGGTCCAGAAACAGCAACGCGAATGTCTGCTTGCCACGGCTCGCCACTCGCAGGGCCGAGTTCAGCCGATCATTAAACAGCAAGCGGTTGGTAAGCCCCGTCAGCGGGTCATGGTGAGCGAGAAATTCTAATTCTTCTTCGGCTTTTCTGAGGGCTGTCACATCGCGCGCCACACCGATGCGCGCACCGGCTTCCTCAGACCAAAAGGCAGCCCACAGGATGTGCACCACACCGCCATCCTTGCGGATATAACGGTTGCGGAAATCCATATGCGGTTGACCATTCATGACCCGGGTAATAGAGGCTCGCGTAATCGCCAGATCTTCGGGATGCATGTAGTCGGTGGTCGGTGTTCCAATCAGTTCTTCGGCGCGGTAGCCGAGCAGCGTTTCACACGCATTGCTCACAAAGACAATCTGATTGTCCCTATCGACCACAAAAACTGTATCCAGCATCAGATGGATCAGCTTGGGGTAAAGGGCTTGCAGGTCAAGAGCCATAAGTCAGAGAGTCCGGTTTATAGAGTTTGATCATAGCCCGGTGGCAATTGATTACGTTCATTGGATTTCGAGCCGTTCATCGCAATGTGCAAGGCTTTGAACATGATACGGGCCGATCATGACAAACCACGTTGCCATCCCTCAACGTGACGCACAATTTCCCATGCCAAAACTCTGCCAGATCTAGATCGCTTCTATTTTTTCCCGTGCAACTTTCTCTTTACCCACCTCACATCCGACCAATATTAAAACAGGTATCAACCCCAGTGCTTGCGGTTTGCTGACGCCCTGAAAGCGTGGCTGAGACACGCCTGCACTGGCCCCGCATGAAATCATGCAGGTACAGCATCTCGTTCATAAAGCGGGTTATCAAAAGCTAAGCACGTGCCATCTCGATCGTGCCTCAACCTGATTGAAGGGTTGAGGTTCGTTGGTCAGCTTTCAGAAGAAACGGTCGACTCAGCGCTGGATTCAGCCGCCAGCTTCAATCGGTCAGCCTTGCTGATGTATTTGGTCTTGCTTTTTGGGGCTAATTTAGCACTGGCTTTCTTGGCGTGGGCCTTTAATAACTGCTGTATTTTTTTGCGACGATTCATTTTTTTTCACTCAATTTGTAAGCGTCGCAATCATATCAGCTTACCTATTGAATCCGGCTCCTGGAGTGCACGCGGGTTGCGAATTACGATATCAGTGCCCTTCCCTGCGCCTAGTCCAGGTTTGTCCACACAGCCAATTCATAACCATCAGGATCAATAAAGTGGAACCGGCTTCCACCTGGAAACGAAAATGTCTCGCGGCTGATAACTGCACCCAACGCCTTGAGGCGCAGTTGAGTAGCATCCAGATCATCCGAATACAAAATGATTAAAGGCCCACCTGGCCGTACTGGCTCACCGGTCGTGAAACCACCTCTGAGCCGACCATCACTGAACTCGGTATAGGTTGGGCCGTAGTCGACGAATGTCCAACCGAATGCACCGGCGTAGAAAGCTTTGCTGCGGCCTATATCGCCAACATTGAACTCAATATTGTCGATCTGCCGATCTTTATGGCTGACGGTCATGACTGCCTCCAGGCGGTTTAAGGAGTCAGATCATAGCCGTACGAGGGATTAAATTCCCGCCCCCGCCTTCGAGACTATTTACTGGCGGTCACATTGGCTGACTGCGCGCCGGTAGAAACAGGCTTGCTCTAAATATATGGATAAACGTATATTCATATAAACGTATATGCAGAGAAACCTAATGCTCAGCCCTGCTGCCATTTTCAAATGCCTGTCCGACGAAACTCGAGTTCGTGCCACCTTGCTGATCACGCGTGAAGGCGAGTTATGCGTGTGCGAACTGGTCTGCGCGCTCGACGATAGCCAACCCAAAATATCCCGTCATCTCGCACAACTGCGCGGGTGCGGGTTGCTTCTCGATCGCCGCCAAGGTCAATGGGTCTACTACCGCCTCAACCCCGAGCTACCCGAGTGGGTACATGCCGTTCTTCAAACCACGCTGACAGCCAACACCGCCTGGCTTGAGGTGAACAGCACTCGGCTCAACGCCATGGGCGACCGGCCACTTAACGCAGGCGCTTGCTGCTGAAGCCAAGCGACTGTCGAGACTGATTATGCTGACTGCATCCACGATCTTTTTACTCACCCTTGTATTGGTCATCTGGCAACCCAAAGGCTTGGGCATTGGCTGGAGTGCTGCTTTGGGCGCGGCGTTAGCGCTCATGACGGGCGTTGTGACGCTGGATGATATTCCACAGGTGTGGGCCATTGTCTGGAACGCGACCGCGACGTTTATCGCGGTCATTATCATTAGCCTGTTACTCGACGAAGCGGGGTTCTTTGAGTGGGCGGCATTGCATGTAGCGCGATTGGCCAAAGGCAATGGTCGCCGTCTGTTTGTTTTCACCATACTGCTTGGCGCTGCCGTATCCGCTGTGTTTGCCAATGACGGCGCGGCCTTGATCCTCACGCCTATTGTCATATCAATACTGCTCGCCTTGCGTTTTTCGCCCGCCTCGACCTTGGCGTTTGTCATGGCCGCGGGCTTCATTGCCGATACCGCCAGCTTGCCGCTGGTAGTGTCAAATCTGGTCAACATCGTTTCAGCTGACTATTTTGGCCTGGGTTTCAACGAGTACGCATCCGTCATGGTGCCGGTCAACGGGGTTGCCGTATGCGCCACGCTCGCAGTGTTGTATGGATTTTTCCGTCGCGACATTCCTCAACACTATGCAAGCGATGATGTACAAGAACCGCGCCGTGCCATACGAGACGCCATGACATTTCGCGCTGGCTGGATCGTGCTGGGTTTATTGCTGGCAGGTCTTTTTGTGCTCGAACCCATGGGCATTCCGATCAGCGTTATTGCCGCCGTGTGTGCGGCGATACTGCTGACGGTCTCGGCACGAGGGCGCATCATTTCGACCCGTCGCGTACTGAGTGAAGCGCCCTGGCAGGTAGTGATTTTTTCTCTGGGCATGTACCTGGTGGTGTATGGACTCAAGAACGCTGGACTGACCACCTATATGACGCTAGCCCTGAACCACATGCTCGAATCAGGTGTATGGGGAGCCGCACTAGGGACGGGGTTTCTCTCGGCGTTTCTTTCATCCGGCATGAACAACATGCCAGCGGTTCTGATCGGTGCCTTGTCGATTCAGGCAAGTGACGCCAGCGGTGTGGTGCGTGAGGCCATGATCTACGCCAACGTTATCGGCGCTGATCTAGGCCCCAAAATAACCCCCATCGGCAGCCTCGCCACCCTTCTTTGGTTGCACGTTCTGCAACGCAAGGGCATCCGTGTTACTTGGGGTTATTACTTCAAGACAGGCGTAATCCTGACCCTGCCCATTCTCTTCATCACCTTGTCTGCCTTGGCCTTGCGCTTGAGCCTTTAGCACCTGTTCGCCTGAAAAGAGGAAACACCATGCGCGTTCTGTTTATGTGTACCGCCAATAGTTGTCGCAGCATCTTGTCCGAAGCAATGTTCAATCATCTCGCCCCAAAAGGACTACAGGCGTTCAGTGCAGGCAGTTTCCCCAAAGGCCTGGTGCTCCCGCGCACGCTGAGTACGCTGCAAGAAGCCGGGATCAACATCGCGGGGTTGAACAGCAAAGGCAATGAAGCGTTTGAAACCGATCCTCCAGACATTGTCATTACCGTCTGCGACAAGGCTGGCGGTGAAGCATGCCCCGCCTATTTTGGCCCGGCGCTCAAAGCCCACTGGGGGCTGGAAGATCCGTCAGAAGTGGTGGGCGATGAGACGACAGTATCGGCGGCATTTCACTCAACCTTGAGCCGTATCGAAACACGTTGTCGCGCATTCCTTGCCCTGCCCTTGGCTCAACTTGACCGCGAACAATTGAAACTGCAACTGGATCGCATCAGCACCTTGTAATCGGAGCCCCCCATGTCCACCCTGCTTCCTAATCTCGATACGTCACTCACCGTCTCCAGCGTTGACTTGCATAAACCCCGGATCCTGCTGCTCTACGGCTCCACTCGTGATCGATCGTTCAGTCGCTTGCTGGTCGAAGAAGCGGCCAGGTTGCTCGAACACTTTGGCGCCGAAACCCGCACCTTCAACCCCAGCGGGTTGCCATTGCCCGATGACGCACCGGCCGACCATCCAAAAGTGCAGGAACTGCTTGAACTGATGCAGTGGTCTGAAGGACAGGTCTGGTGCTCGCCGGAACGGCATGGAGCCCTGTCTGCCGTGTTCAAGGCGCAAATCGACTGGGTACCGCTGGCGCTGGGAGCCGTTCGCCCGACCCAAGGTAAAACTTTGGCGGTGATGCAGGTCAGCGGTGGCTCCCAATCGTTCAACGTGGTGAATCAACTTCGCGTGCTGGGACGCTGGATGCGGATGTTCACCATCCCCAATCAATCCTCAGTCCCCAAAGCGTATCTGGAGTTTGATGAAAACAACCGCATGAAACCCTCTGCGTTATATGACCGCGTGGTCGACGTCATGGAGGAACTGGTCAAGTTCACGCTGTTACTGAGGGATCGGCCAGATCTTGTCGACCGTTACTCAGAGCGCAAGGAGTCGGCACAAGCGCTGACTCAACGGGTTAATCAACACGCCATTTGACAGGTGCAGCGCTTTGGTCGGTCACATTGAAGGCAGCACCCGATGCAGCCCGATGATGATTGACCGGCCAAAACGCTTGCTTACGTTACTATTCACGATCGCTCGCAAGCATGGGGCGTCGTCGCGCCTACAGTGACTTGGCTGAACAGCATTAACCGTTAAGCGTGGTACTCGCCTTGGTGGCAATAAGGAACTGCAGTTGAACGAACACACATTGTCCATGCGCCTGGAGCGCGTGGCAGCACAGGTACCCGCAGGTGCGCGGCTGGCCGATATCGGCTCTGATCACGGCTATCTGCCGGTGGCGTTGATGCGCCGGGGGGCCATCACTGGCGCAGTGGCTGGCGAAGTGGCATTGACGCCATTTCGCGCGGCGCAACGCACCGTGCACGAGAACGATCTGGAACAGCAGATTACCGTGCGCCTGGCCAGTGGCCTGGCGGCGATTGAGCCGGGAGACGAGATAACTGCGATCAGTATTTGCGGCATGGGAGGCGAAACCATCCGCGACATCCTCGACAGCGGCAAGACGTACCTGAGGGGTGAGGAACGCTTGATTCTGCAACCCAATGGCGGCGAACAGCCGTTGCGCCAATGGTTGATGCAGCACAACTACCGCATCCTCTTCGAAGACACCGTGCAAGAAAATCGTTTCTACTACGAAATCATCGTCGCCGCACATGCCGAGCCAGTGAAATACAGTCCCGAAGAACTGTATTTCGGCCCGCTGCAGATGCAAGCGCGTACCCCGGTGTTCCTCGCCAAATGGCAACGTATCCTGCGGGAGAAACAAAAAACCTTGAGCCAGCTCGCCCGGGCCCGGCAAGCCGTGCCCGAAGAAAAAGTGCAGGACCTCACGCTACAAGTACGCCGGATCACCGAGCTGCTGGCTCACCATTAAACGCCCTTTCAATCCAGATCGGACGCCTGATGCCGCTCAGCGACCTGACTCGCCTCATCGCCCCAGGTTCGGTTGACTCTCTGCCCGCGAATGACTGCAGGCCGCTTGGCGATTTCCTCGGCCCAACGCTGCAAATGAGTGTACTCGTGGGCCGAAAGGAACTCCGCAGCCGAGTACACATTGTTGCGCACCAATTGGCCGTACCAGGGCCAGACTGCGATATCGGCGATGGTATAGCTGTCACCGGCCAGGTAAGGGCTCTGCGCAAGGCGACGATCAAGCACATCCAGCTGTCGCTTGGCCTCCATGGTGAAGCGATTGATCGGGTATTCAAGCTTCTGCGGCGCGTACGCATAGAAATGCCCGAAGCCACCCCCCAGATAAGGAGCCGCTCCCATTTGCCAGAACAACCAGTTCAGCGTCTCGGTGCGTCCTGCCAGATCAGCGGGAATGAAAGCACCGAATTTTTCCGCGAGATAAAGCAGGATTGAGCCTGACTCGAACACCCGAATAGGGGGTTCAGCGCTACGGTCCAGCAATGCCGGGATTTTGGAGTTCGGGTTGATATCGACAAAACCGCTGGAAAACTGATCACCCTCGTTGATGCGGATCAACCACGCATCGTACTCGGCGCCCGTGTGCCCCAGCGCCAGCAACTCCTCAAGCAGAATCGTCACCTTCACCCCATTGGGCGTGGCCAGCGAATAGAGTTGCAGCGGATGCTTGCCGACCGGCAGTTCCTTGTCATGCGTTGGCCCGGCAATCGGGCGGTTGATACTTGCAAAATGGCCGCCAGACGGGGCTTCGTTAGTCCAGACTTTGGGCGGAATATAAGGCGATTTACTCAAGAGACGGACCTCATCGGTTGTGTACTGAGATGACCTGCACCCTTATAAACACTGGGCGCTATGCCGACAGCACACCACAGTCGGCCACTGAATGCCACAGGCGCGCTATTTCTGGAACGACTCTTGTGCACAGACCTTCTCTCCACGGGCTCGATTGAGGGCGGACACTCCCTGTGCGGGCATACAGGCTGCGGGCCAGGCAGTGTCATTGCTGTCTATCGTTTGCGCGATGGGGACGCATCAGCGTGTTGTGCGGCCTTTGATACAAGCGCCAATAAAGGGGGCAGCAGGGCTGACCGGCTGTCGTAGTCATCAAGTTCAGACGGCTCACGCAGCGTGTTCGCAGTTCGGAGGGGGTACTCAAAGGTTGTCTCCCTTCCTTGGCTCACATACGAGTCAGCGCTATCAGTCTTTCGACAGTGCGGCGTGAACGCTGAGTTCTTCATCAATAAACGCACTGATCATTGCTCTGTAAACGCGTTCGACCACCTCGGGCGAGGCCCCGACATCGGTTGCAATCGTGCGGACTTTGGCGATGACTTGTTCGACCCTCGCCGGGGCGCGAACATCGTCAGTGGAGCTCTTGAAGGCCGCTGCCTGCGTTACCCATTGCCCACGCTGGGCGAGCAAGGCCACGATGTCGCGGTCGATGAGATCAATGCGCTGGCGAACTTCGTCGATTGATGTGCACTGCATGTCCATATGAATGTTCCTTGTTTAAGTGTGTGACGAATTGCGTATGGAGGTTACTCAGCTGACGGCCCCTTGACCACTCGCCAGCTATCACACCTCTTTATCGACGCGAGTTTCTTCAGGGGCAATCACTCGTCCATCCGCCGCAACGGGCTGCATAAATGGCAGGGGTTGCTCTGTGACGGTGTCCAGGAGCCGCGAATGCGCTTCGTGCGGCCCGAACAGATGGTGCTCGCCCCATTGGCGCAACGCCACGACCACAGTAAACAAACTCTCGCCTTTGGTGGTCAGGACGTACTCCTGATACGAGGTGCCATCAGACGCTGGCCGCACCTGCACAATACCCCCCTCGACCAAGCCTTTGTCTACGGTTCGCGCCACGGGGCATGTTTGGGCGCTATCAGCGTGCTACTCAGGTCGGCAGCGTGCTGGCGTTGCTGCTCATTGTCCCGCTGGGTGATCAAATGGACCGGCGTTCCTTGAAGTTCAGCGTCTGAACCTTGTCCATTAACGTCCCCTTCTCTTCTTTAACGCTGGGTGACCTCACTCCCCCGCCAACTTGCGCCGGTCCTGCAGCAAGGTTCTAGGCAAAACAAAACCCTCGAAGCTGCGCTGGGTAATCGGGTTGTTGGCTTTCTCGGCGCTGATCCGGTAGCGCATCATGCCGTCACCGGCGACAAAACTCAGATCAACGCTGGTGGCAGTGCGGCCATTGAGTTGACCCCGATTGAGCAATCGAAACAGTGACCACGGGCCGCGGAAACCGAGGCTGACGCTGTTGCCTGCGCCATTGACCAAGGTCAACCGACTGCCGCTGCCATCACCCAGTACATTGGGCCAGATCAGTCCGATGCTCTGACTGGATCCGTGGCTGTAAGGGATCAACTGGCCGTCGCTGCTGAGCAGGCTGCTTCGCTGATTACCGCTCAGGGCCAACGGCTCCAGAGTCATCTGCACACTGAGCGCTCCACGCTGGTTGAAGAAGGTATCGCGTATGCGCTGGGCGGTTTCCAATTGAATGAGAACATCGGTGCGTACCAGGTAGTCGCCACGTTGGCTGGAGTACAAGGCGTCAAGGTTGTCCTTTATGAACACATTGAGATACTGATCCTGGAACTTCTGCAAACGACCTTGCGGCCCAAAGAAGGCCTCGAAGTCATCTAGGGACGCATCCACGGAACTGCCCACAAACGGATAGCGACCAGCAAGTCGCTGCTGATAGAAACTGTAGATCTCCGTATCCCACCGTTTCTCCAGTTCACGCAAGGCTTCATACACCAGCACCTGCGAGGTCTGATCCGCAAGGTGCTTGACCTGCTGACTCACAGGTTCGGGCAAGCCTGTGGCGACCCGCTGCAAGGTTGCAATCGGGTCAGGACCGCTCAACGAGAATCGCTTGAGAACGGCGGTGAGCGCTGCCTTACCTCGATCCGGTTGGTCTTGAACAGCCTTGGCGTAGTCGTAGACCGCCAGGATGGCTTGTTGGGTTTCATCGTAGTAGGACGGGCGTTCGCCCTTATCCGCGAGCAGATCGGACAGCCCGGAAAAGGCGCGTCGAATGCCTGCCGCCTGGCGTCGCCCCGCCTGATCAGTCAACGCCTGTTTGGCCTCAACCTCAGGTAGCGAGGCATCTGCCGCCGCAAGTGGTGGGTAAATGACTGTGTTGTCGCGTACGCTTTCCAACAAGCGGCGTAACGGTGCAGCAGGTCCGGTGACTTGCTCCAGCACGGCAACACCATGGGCAAGGTCACGGAAGTCAGTGATGGCCATCGCGTTCAAGGCGCGGCGCCAACTGTCCACATAATCAGCGCTGTACAGCGTGCGTACCCGCTCGGTCAGTACTTTGCGATCTTCCTCGGAGTAGTCGAGCTTTTGTCGCTCACCCAGCACCCAGGCGTCAATCATCGCCAGTTCAATTACCTGCGCGGTATTGGCCTCGAAATAGTCCCGGAAGCCCTTGGCGGTGAGCAAAGACGCCAGCGTCAGCGCAGCATCGCTGCTGGTAGGGTCTGCGTCAGTCAGCGGCTGGTACACAATGTCGAACGCTGGCCCTACCTCGTTACGCAAATCCAACGGCGCGTGCAAACGTTCTTGAGCATCTTCTTTCATACGAGCATACACACGCTGCGCTAGAGGGACTTTGCGTAGCTCCTGTTGCACCTCAGCCACTCGCCCGCGGTACTGGGGCAAATCAGCGTCAGCGTACTGCAATGCGTAATCTAGGTGACGCATCAAATCGGCCTGCACCTGCCCTTGGCCAGGATACGCACGCTGCCATTGAGCGGCCATCCACTCTTTCACCATCGCCGGGCGGCGGTTCTTACGCTCTTCGATCATCCGATACACACGCAGCGCCGCCAACTGATCACTACTGCCTGGCGGTGCGGTATCAATGACATTCATGGCGCCACCGGCAATGGCCGGTAGAAAGCGTTTGGACAGCAGATTGAGGTAGGCCGCATCCACCATCGGTCCAATCGACCGCCCTTGATACAACCCCATTTCGGCCAACAAAGGCCAAGCCTGGCGGTAGTCGCCATAGACGGCCACCGCATCTCGTATCTGGTCCAGTGGTGCCAACAGATTGCGCCCGGTGACATCCACCCGGCTGTCGATATCCCGCGCACTGAACTCACGGCTTTTGAGCAGGACACTGGCTGCTTTGTCGCGGTTGATACCGAAATAAAACTGCCAACCGCCGACCACCAACACCCCGCCCAACGCCGCCACAATCGACCCCGCCAGCAGCATACGGCGTTTGCTCTGCGTCACCTTGACGTTATCACCCGCCAGTCCCGCCTCAGAATAAATGATGCGTTGGAACAGATGCTGAGCGAAATAGATTAGCGTGCCGCCGGCTGGTTTCGCCTCCGGCGGTGGCGCCTTCAGGCCATGCGGCAGCGCTGCTTCGCGAACAAACGCGTTGCTGAGTTCCCCCTGCTGGTAGACCGAAGATAAGTACAACCCACGCACTAAAGCCGGTGTCGTGAACCGATCACTGCCCAGCATTTCAGTGAGAAAACTGAACAACGCCGGGCGCAGCCCCGACAACTGCCCCACCAAGGCCAGCAAACGGTCTCTCTCCTCCTGCGTGCGCGACTCGCTCAGACTGTCGAGTACCTGATCATTCAACGTCTCTACAAAACGGTCGAAGCGTGTTTTCAGCTCCGCCAGCCATGCATCAAAGTCCTCCACACCTTCAAGGCTGAAGGTGAAGCCCAGCAGGTCTTCGCGCATTGAGCGCGGTAAACGGGCGAAAAACTCTTCGAAGCCTTCCAGCAGATCAAGCTTGCTCAAGACGACATACAGCGGCAAGCGCGTGCCAAGTTGCCGGGTCAGTTCATAGACACGTGTGCGCAACACCGTCGCCAGCGCCTTGCGCTGTTCCGGGCGCTGTTTGAGCAAGGCCTGGAGATCAACCACCAGCACCACACCGTTCAAGGCACGCCGGCTGCGGTTACGACCTAGCCAGTCCAGCAAATGCAGCCACAGCCGTGGATGAGTGCCCGCTGGCAGGACTGGCTTCTCTTTATCAACACTCTGCTTAACAACCCCGCTCGTATCACCCGGATCTGTACTCGGCAGCCCGTTCGGCTGAGTGATAAATTCCCCCGGCGGGTCAATCAATACCGCTTCATGGCCAATCCACCAATCCACGTTGTACGCCAACGTCTCGTCGTGATAAGCACGTGCCCCGGCCTTGGCCACATGAGACAGTGCAAAGCTTTGATTGGAACGAGTGATCAGACTGGTCTTACCGGCATTCTCTTCCCCCAGCACCAAGTACCACGGCAGTTGGTAAAGCGAACGACGATGCTCCATGTTGTCCAGCAAGCTGGCCAGACTGCGGTCCAACGCCCGCTCCTGCGCCTCAACATACGGCAGGCAGGGATCTGCCTCCACCGCGGCCTCGTGTTGACGCTCAGCATGCCACTTCTTATACCGGCGCCGACTCCACCATGCCCACACAACGATAGGCGCCAGCAGCACCCACACACTGGCGACCACTCGCAGGTGCAACTCGGCCAGCGGCTGATGTTCACGCCACACCCACTGCGGCCCTAACCACCAGATCCCGGCCAAGGCAAACACCACCGCCAGACCGATCAACACAGGTGCGGCGCTTTTGAATTGGCGCAGCAGCGGCAGCCCCCAACGCGTGATGTAACTCCAGATATTCAGCATGTACAACTCCTGCGCACCTACTACTTAGGTCGCGTCCGCCAACGGGTAATCAAATAGGTTGTGTTACGGGTTGAGCAGTCAAAGATCAGGCATACCCTCCCCCTCCCTGCGCTGGTCGAGCGCCCAGTACCACACCGTGATGCCACGGGCGGTGCCGGCGTCCGGGAAAATGTCGCCCGCTTCAAAACGGCGCAGGGAGTCGCTGCTTGCATCGCTCCACCACCAACCACTTTGCGGGCAGCTGTCGCCATTGCGGCAGATCGAATCAAGGGGCGGCGGCGGGTATTGCCGGGCGAAGTCGGCCCAGTCTTTGGGGTAAAACGGCATGTCGCGGTAGCTGCTGTCGTCGATACGCAGCAACCAGGTCACCGCCGCCGCTTCCCAGGACCAGTAGCCATAGTGGATATAACCGCCCTGCTGATGCTGGTCGATATAAGGTTCGCGGCGGCTGGCGTGGTACCACTCATCCAGATAGGTTTTGAGCAATGCCGGGCGTTTGGCCGGAACACTGTTGAACACCTTGAGCAATTTGCGATACGGCAAATGCCGGGTACAGGTGTCCGGCGGCGTACCGCGATCTGGCACAAACGGGCGCACCAGACGCTCCAGTAAACCGTCGCGTACGCCCATCAGTTCATTGGCGTAATCCAGAAATGCCATGACCCTAGGCATGCAATGCGCGTAACCGCTGAGCAGCCCGAAACAGGTCAGGCGCAGGGCAACGATCCAGTACTCCTCGGTGCGCAAGGCGGCATGCGGGGTCATGTAATTGCCCGCCTCAGGCGACTGATGGTACAGCGCGTGAAACTCTCCGTATTCTTCCGCCCACTCAAGGGCGTAAGGCCAGACCTGTGCCAACTGCTCGACTGGGGCACCGGCGGAATATTGCAAGTTTGTCCAATCAAGGGCGTCCCAGAGTCGACGCCGCGTAGAGGTCATTAAACCACCGGGTTTGGAACGTTCGCGATGTTTGGGCAGGTCGGTGGTGATCATGCGCATACGCCCCATAAAATCATCGAATCGCTCTGTATAGTTCTCAAAGAGCACATAGCACTCTCGACGACTGTCAAAGTCGATCTCACTGATTTTCCAGCCAAACCACTCGGACCAGTCAGGCGTAGGGAGATTTTTCATGGCATCACTCTCGTAGCATCTGGGTAGGCAAAACGAACTCGGTGCCAATCTGGTGTGACACCGCGGCTTTACAGCATTTTGGCGTGACTGGGCCTTTGGCTCGGTCATGCAGATTGTGGTTGGGACCAACCACAGTGATCAGGCTCCGATCGTAGGGACACTTCACCAGTTGGCGAACGTCTTCCCCGTCTTGATGCAGGCTTTCGGCACCGAGCTTGAAATCCACGCTTTCCCAGGCTTCTATGGTGGCTAGAAGCTTTTTGCTGTGTGCCTTGACCAACTGAGCATCCCGAATCTTCGCCGCCACCCACTTGTGACTCAGTTGCCGCCCATCCCCCACCGTGGGTTTGTTGACTGCACGTTCCACGCGCTTTTGGTCTTCCATCCCCAAGTAGGCATCTATGCCGTATTCCAGCCCGGCGAACACGGCCTTGGCGGTTTCCAACTTATGGAACGCCCCGCCCGTGCCCTTGGTGTCGCTGATGCGGTAGCCCAGCGGCAACGACCCGCTGTGCCACACATGGTCGATGCCACGGTGCCCCGGTTGGCTCATTTCGTAGAGCTTGCCGTTATGGTTGACTTTGGCCCGGCGGCGCTGGCGTTTGACGAAGTAGTAATCGGTGATGTGCTCGCCCGACACGCTGATCTGGTGCGGGCGCTGGGTGGAGCGTTCGCTCTGGCGCTGCTGCGCCGTGACGCGACCCTGAGCCGGTAACCGGGTGCCGGCGGTGGGCGTCGCCACATTGCCGCTGGCCTGGCTGTTGGGGGCAGACGCCTTGACCGCCCCCGGTGCGGCGGGTGTGCGGGCGGTGGTGCTGGGCAGCGGGTCGGCCAGGGACTTTTGATGGGCGCGTCTGAGGGTGTCCATCGCTTCGCTGATTTTGCGCCCGGCCAGGGTTTGCAGCTCGCTCAACTGGTTGATGAGTTGCTGCACGCCTTTACGCCCCAGCGCCCAACTGCTGAGGCTACGGCTGAGCATGGTGATCAGGCCCAGCAGGATCGCGTCGAGGTTCTGAATCATTTCTGCGGTGTAGCGCGCCCAGTCAAGGGTACGGAACCAGGTTTCGATGTCGCCGCGAACATGGCGCGGCAAGCTGTCCAGAATCCGCCCCATGGGCTTGCCGTGACGCAGCATGTTGCAGACGTTTTTCAGCGCATCACCGAACCCTGGCACCAACGCAATCAACGACAGCACAAGGTCCAGCCAATGCTCGTTGCTGTCCGGGGTGCGCGAAAGTTGATAAAGGCAGCGCAAAATGTTGTAGGCATCCGCCGCCTGGCCGACGAAGGGAATCAGCCCCAGCACGGTGCTGACCATCATCTGCGCGAAGGACGCGCCCTTGCCTTCGACCACCTCTTCAACCCAGGTGAGGATCTGTAAAAAGGTGTCTTCTTCCAGCTGAGAAATACTGAACTGGCTCATGATTGAACCTGCGAGCCTTCGCTCAAAGGCACTTGCTCATGCTCACCCGGGGTCGCTGAAGCGGCCTCATCACTGATCGGATCATCGGCGTAGGCATAACTGTCGATCATGTCGTCGTAGCCCACCCCCCCAGCAATTGAGACAGCACTTTCATCGGCAAAGTAATGGTCTTTGCGGTGCTCGGTCTCTTGTTGGCGGTAGCGCGAAATGGCGAGTTCTGCTTGTGCTGGCGTACTGGGCACAAAGCCTGCCAGGCTGCTTTTGACTTGATCGGCAAGCGGAAAGGCGTCTCGGGTGTCGTAACCAAAGTAGCTGACACCCTCCCCAGGCGGGTTGTCTATCCGTGCAAGGCCTTGGTCGCTGAGTGTGCCGGTTGCGATCGTGCCATCATCAAACTCCACCCGGTATGGCGCCCCAACCTCAGGCTTCAAATCGGCATAGGTATAGTGCAATTCAAGGGGACGCCTCTTGATAAGCACCGCGCTATCGTGCTCAACCCTCTTGATATTCAGATCCACTTCAGCGCCACTGATGTTGACAGGCCCAGAGGCACTAAAATCGAAGGTGTGGCCATTGAGAATGATCGTGCCATCGGCCTTCATCACCAAGATGGATTGGCCCACCCGAATCACAAACTCGTCCTCAACCTGAATGGAATAGCGGTTGCCAACGCATTCGTCTTTATTGACTCCGACCTGTTCACTCTGGCTAAGACCTACCGTGGTATTCATGCTTCCCCCAACGGTGCGCTGGTAGGCCGCGCCGATGGTCAGCGCCTTGGCCAGCCCGATGGTTTCGGCCTTGGCAAGGGCGATGGTCTCGGCTTTATTGCCGCCGATGGTCACGCTGCGGTTGGCGCCGATCTGGATGGTTTCGTTTTTGCCCACGTCCTCGGTGCGGTGGTCGCCGATGGAGATGGTTTCGTTGTGGTCGACCCGCTCACTGCGGTCATTGCCAACAAACGTGGTCTCGTTGTGGTTGACATGGATGTTCTGGTCTTTCTCGGCGTGGACGTAGATCTCTTCCAGCCCCTTTTCATCCTCAAACCGCAGCTCATTAAAACCATCGCCCTTGTGGGTCTGGCTTTTGAGGGTCATGCGGGTCTTGTGTTTGGGCAGTTCGTAGGGCGGCAGGTTGGCTTCTCTGTACGCCCGGCCAATGGCTATCGGCTGGTCGGGATCACCGTCAAAGTACTGGATGATTAGCTCCTGACCGATGCGCGGTATCGCCATGGCGCCCCAAGTGGTGCCCGCCCAGCCTTGTGCTACCCGGATCCAGCAGGAGCTGTGTTCGTTGTTCTGGCTCGCGCGGTCCCAGGGGAAGCTGACTTTGACCCGCCCCCACTTGTCGCAGAAAATTTCTTCGCCGGGTGGGCCGACCACGGTGGCGGTTTGCGGGCCGTCGATGCGCGGCTTGGGGCACAGTGGGGCCTTCCACTCGTACGCGGCGGGCGCCAAGGTGGCCTCAAGGTGGTAGCTCGTGCCCGAGACGCTGCCGGCAGCATCTTCCTGTTGGCTGCTGTGCTGGAGGCCGGTGTGGACGATGCTCACTGTGCGCCAACGGATGTTCAGGTCTTCGCGCGGGTGGTCGGCCAGGTCGAAGGATTTGCCCGGTTGCAGGCGCGCATCGTCACCTTCGACCACGGCGATGCGGGCATCGCTGCGCAGGGCGTTGAGGCGGGTTTGGGTGAAGGGCTTGCCCGCAATATCGCGCTTGTAGCGGCCGGGGTAGTCAAAGCGTTCGTAGTGACGGCCCTGATGCTCAAGCTGGGTGCCGGTGGCGATGTGTTCCTGGTCGTAGCGCGGGTGGGTAAAGGTGTAGTCGCGCTGCACCTGGCGGGCGGTGCGAACCTGTTCGGT